>JAOPXG010000381.1 GCA_025965275.1 Nocardioides sp. | reverse complement strand
GGTCGGTGAGGCCCGGGTGGTCGGCTGGTCGGGGGCCGGGCCGGTCCCAGTGGAAGAGCCGCTCGGCCTCTCCGATGGCGATGTCGTTGATGCTCGCGTGTCGTCTCAGCATGAGGCCGTGCTCGGTGAACTCCCAGTTCTCGTTGCCGTGCGAGCGGAACCACTGACCTTGCGCGTCGTGGGACTCGTAGACGAACCGGACAGCGATCCGATTGCCGCCGTGGGTCCAGACCTCCTTGATCAATCGGTACTCCAGCTCACGCGACCACTTCTGGGTCAGGAACGGCACGATCTCGTCGCGGCCGTTCACGAACATGTCCCGGTTGCGCCAACGGCTGTCGACGGTGTAGGCGAGCGCGACCCGGGCAGGATCGCACGAGTTCCAGGCGTCCTCCGCCGCGCGCGCCTTCTGCGCGGCGGTTGCCGCGGTGAACGGGGGCAGCGGTGGTCGGGTGTTCATCACGCCACGCTACGTCCCCGGCTGCGCCGGTCAGACACTTCGATTCGTGCGCACTCTTCCTGAGACGTTGAAGACAGGCCTCCAGCAGTCCCGAGCGCCTCGGAAGGGGCGCTCTCGGTAGGCGGATCGCGGCGAACTGCAGTCGCGTCGGCCCGCGTTGCTCGTAAGAGGCAAGCTGGCGACGGGCGCAACGCGCGTATCGCGGCTAGATGAGGGCCGATTCGAGCGGCCGCTGAACCGGCCCGAGCAGCACTTTCCTTCCTTGCGGTCAACATCCGGGGGATGACCCCGAAGCTACCCTCAGGGAGGGCTACGGCGCATGTTGGGCCATGACTCCTCCTCCCTGTCAAGCATGCGCCCGGGTCGGCGGGACCCTTTCAGGGATGCGGGCCACCGCTCCGGAAAGGGCTCGCGGTCGATCCCACCGTGAGCAGACAGGCGCTGGTTCGAACCGACAACCTCGGAGGCCGCGGGCCAGCAGTTGCTGACCCGCGGCCTCCTCATGAACCGCCGACTGTCGGAGCCTCAGTGGAAGGTGGGCTCCTCCGCGCCGAGGCCGGTCTCCGAGCGCACGAGCAGCTCCATGTAGGTGTTCTGGTCCTCGGGGCTGCGGCGGCTCAGCACCGTGCCCAGCCAGCACAGGACGAAGCCGGCCGGGATGGAGACGAGCACAGGGAACGTCAGTGGGAACGGGGCTGCGTCCGGTCCGGCCGGCCACACCTGCGGACCGAGGACGATCAGGGCGACCGAGGTCACCAGCCCACCCACGATGCCGACGACGGCGCCGGTGGTGTTGAAGCGTCGCCATCCCAGGCACAGCACGAGCGCCGGGAAGTTCGCGCTTGCGGCGATGGAGAGTGCCAGACCGACCAGTAGGGCGACGTTGACGGTGTCGCCGAGCATGATCGTCAAGATGATGGCCACGACGCCGACGCCCAGGGCGGCCAGGCGGGCGACCCCCGTGCCCTCGCGATCCTCGGCGGATGCGTCCGGCCGGATGACGTTGAACCACAGGTCGTGGGACATCGCGCCGGAGGCGGAAAGCAGCAGGCCGGCGACCACGGCGAGGATCGTGGCGAAGGCGACGGCACTCACCAGCGAGATGAAGACGTCACCGCCGAACGTGCCCTCTCCGCCACCGAGGTGCTGGGCCAGCAGGGGGGCGGTCAGGTTGCCACCTGCAGTGGCCTCCTCCGAGCCGTCGGGGAGCAGAGCGCGAGCGCCGTAGCCGATGATCGACGTCATCACGAAGAAGACCCCGATGATGCCGACCGCCCAGCCGACCGAACGACGCGCGGCGTGCGAGTCGGGGACGGTGAAGAACCGGATGAGGATGTGAGGCAGCGCGGCGGTGCCCACGGCGTAGGCCACCGCTGCGGACAGGGTGTTGAGCGGGTTGGGGTTGGACCCGCCCGGGCCGAGGTACTTCTCGCCCAGAGGGTGCCGCGATGCCGCGGTGTCGAAGAGCTCGAAAACGTTGAAGTGGAACTGCCAGAGGATCGCGACGCACATCGCCGCACCGACCGCGAGCAGCAGGGCCGCCTTCACGATCTGGACCCAGGTGGTCGCGAGCATGCCGCCGAGCACGACGTACGCGAGCATCGCGACGCCGGTCAGGATGACCGCGGGCACGAAGTCGAGCCCGGTCAGGGCGCGGATGAGAACACCGGCGCCGACCAGCTGCGCGATCAGGTAGAAGACGACCACGACGAGCGTGGTCGAGGCCGCGGCCGCGCGCACCGGACGCTTCGACAGGCGGAACGAGAGGACGTCCGCCATCGTGTACTGGCCGGCGTTGCGCATCCGCTCCGCGAAGAGCATCAGGATGAGCAGGAACGAGAAGAGGGCAGCCGTGGCCAGCACCCAGCCGTCGAACCCGGCGAGGTAGATCAGGCCGGTGAACCCGAGGAACGTGGCCGCCGACATCAGGTCACCGGCGATCGCGAGGCCGTTCTGGCGGCCGGTGACGCTGCGGCCGGCTGCGAAGAAGTCGGCCTGGGTGTTGGTCCGCCGGGACGCCCAGATGGTGATGCCGATCGTGACGGCGAGGACGGCAGCGAAGAAGAAGAGCCGGGTCCCGTTCATCGCGGCGTCTCCGCGCGGGTCCGCGCCGCCGCGACGACGCGGGCCTGGAGGGGCTCGAACGTGCGGGTCGACGCGCGCAAGTATGCCGCGGTGAGGACCCAGACGAGGACGAACTGCGACAGACCCAGGACGTAGGCCACGCTCAGCCCTGGAACCAGGATCGTCGACATGAAGCCGTGGGCGTAGGCGGTCAGCAGCACGAACGTGCCGAACCATGCCACGGCGATGGTCAGGGCCGTGGTGACGAAGCGGCGCCGACGGGCGACGAGCTCCTGGAATGCGGGCGACTGCACCACGGAGGCGTAGTCGATCCGATCTTCGACGAGTGTGCTCATGAGGAACCTTCCAAGCTGGCCGTGTCTGTTCACGACGAACTAACGGGCGTTAGTTAGTGTGGGAAGGTACGGGTGTGAGGTCAACCACGTCAAGGGTCACCAGCGTTTGCGAGCAAGTGGGGGAAGGGGAGGGGTCACAGATGCAGCCGACTGCTCACGCTCACCGGCGACGCACGTCCGGCCGCTCGGTGACCGCCGCCGACGTCCTCGACGCCGCCAAGACGCTTTTCGCCCTCCGCGGCTACCACGGCACCTCGCTCAAGCACGTGGCTGCGCTGCTGGAGATCCGCACGCCCAGCCTCTACAACCACATGGAGTCCAAGAGCGGGCTGCTGCGGGACATCGTCATGGAGACCCTCGCCGATGTGCGCCACGAGTTCGAGGGCGTGCTGGCGACCACGGCCACGCCGGCCGGTCAGCTCGCCGAGGCGACCCGGGTCTACGCCCTGCACCACGCGACGCACCGGCGGGAGGCTCTGATCGTCAGCCATGAGACGCGGCACCTCCCCGAGCCCGATCTCGGCCAGGCGCAGGAGATGCGGCGTGATCACGAGCGGCGGTTCCGGCAGATCATCCTCGATGGCGCGGCATCCGGCGACTTCTCGGTCGCGTCGCCCAAACTGGCCTCGTTCGCCATCCGGGAGATGTGCGTCAGTGTGGCGCGCTGGTTCCGCGAGGACGGCAGCTTCACCCCGGACGACGTCGCTGAGGAGTACGCCCGCCAGGCACTGAAGCTGGTCGGCTCAAAGCCCTGACGGGCGGGATGTCGTGCGGTCGCCCCGCGCCATCCGCAGCGCGAACTCGCCGTACTGGCGCGCGATCTCTTCAGGGGCGAACTCGCCGTCAGGGCGGTACCACCGGGCGATGCTGACGCACATCTCGAGCACCGCGAACGATACGAGCGACGCCGGCTGCCGGTCGAAGATCCCGTCGTCGATGCCCTGCTCGACGAGCCCGCGCAGAGCGTGCTCGTGGCGGCGGCGCAGCTCGAGCACCTCGGAAAGGGTCGGTTCCTCCAGGGCGGCGATGTCGCGGTTGACCACCATTGCCTCGCGGGGGTGGGTGGCGTGCCGCAGTGCGTAGACGTAGACGGCGGCGCGGATCTGGTCCTCGATCGTCGACTGCTCGGCCACCGCGTGTCTGTAGTCCTCCCAGACCTGGTGGCTGGTCGTCGTGACGATCTCCGCGAGCAGACCCTGCTTGGAGGTCATGTGGTTGTAGAGGCTGGGAGTCCTGATCTGGAGCGCCTCGGCGATCTCGCTGAGGGCAGTGCCGTGGAAACCGCGCCGGGCGAAGAGGGTCAGGGCGGCGTCGCGGACACTGTAGACAGACGCCGTCTCGCGCTCGGAGCGCGGACGGGAGGTGCGACGCATTCTCGGTGGCGACGTCGGCAAGTCAGGAGTGGTGCCCATGGCGAGCACAGCCTAGCCAGTGCCGGGTCGAGGCGCCCTCGGTTGCACCGCGGTGCCGCCCCTTCGCGTCCACTGTGACGTCGGTTATAGTCGGACTAACTAACACTCATTAGTACGGAGGATGTCGTGCTGGACACTGCGGTGATCGCTCCCATTCCCTCCCTGTTGGGGAGTCACGCGGCCGAGCGCCCCGAGCAGGTGGCCTTCCGCGATCCGCGGTTGACGCTGACCTACGCGCAGCTGGATGCGCGAACCGCCCGACTGGCCGGCCACCTGCTTGACCTGGGCATGGCGCGGGGGGACCGGTTTCTCATGTACGCCGACAACTCCGTCGAAGTGGCGGAGGGATACCTGGTCGCACCGCGGGCCGGCATCGTGACCGTGTGTGCCAATCCCGCCGCCTCACGCGCCGAGCTGGCCTACATGCTCGACGACAGCAGCTGCGTCGTGGTGATGACCGACCCGCAACGCCTTGCCGTGGTCGCGGAGCTGGCCCAGGAGCGGGCGCAGCTGACCACCGTGGTGGTCGTTGGTGCCGAGGTGGCTCTCCCCGCGGACGACGGCACGACGAGGTTCCTCCGCTACGACGACCTGATGGCGCGGACGCCGGAGATGGTGGTGCCGGACGACACGGCCCTCGACGACTGGTGCTGGATGCTCTACACCTCCGGCACCACCGGGCGGCCCAAGGGCGTGCACCTGACCCAGCGCAGCTGCCTGTGGGTGGTGGGCGCCTGCTGGGGTCCGATCGCCGGGCTGGGCCCCGCCGACCGGCTGCTGTCCGCACTGCCGCTCTTCCACTCCTACGCCCTGGTGCTCTGCGTCCTCGGCGTCGCCGCCGTGGGGGCGACCGCAACCCTGGTGCCCAAGTTCTCGCCACGTGAGGTCTGGAGCCGGCTCTACGCCGAGCGAACCACGATCTTCCCCGGTGTGCCCACGATGTTCCGCTACCTGCTCAATGCGGCCCGTGCGCCACTCGACCTTCCGGACCTCCGCCTGTGCGTGTCGGCTGGGGCGTTGATGCCGGCCCAGCTCAACGAGGAGTTCGAGCGTTTCGCCGGCATCCCGTTGCTCGACGGCTACGGCATCACCGAGACCTCCACGATGGTGACCATGAACGCGCCGACCGGGGGCCGGGTGCCCGGGTCCTGCGGCCTCCCGCTCCCGGGTCTGAGCGTCCGGCTGGTCGGCGCCGACGGGCAGGACGTCCTGCCCGGCGAGGAGGGCGAGCTGTGGGTCCAGGGCCCGAACGTCATGCTCGGCTACCACCAGCTGCCCGACGCGACCGCGTCCGTCCTGACCCGCGGTTGGTACCACACGGGAGACCTCGCCCGTCGCGACGAGAACGGCTTCCTGTTCATCAGCGGCCGGGTCAAGGAGCTGATCATCCGCGGCGGGGAGAACATCTATCCCGCCGAGATCGAGGAGGTGCTGCTCGCCGCTGACCAGGTGCAGGACGCGGCCGTCATCGCGGCGCCGCATCCGGACCTCGGCGAGGTTCCCGTCGCGTGCGTGGTGCCGGCGGTGATGGGCTCCCTCGACCGTGAGCAGCTGTTGGCCTGGTGCCGCGAACGGCTCTCCTACTTCAAGGTGCCCGCGGAGATCTACGAGGTCAATGAGGTGCCCCGGACGGGTTCGGGGAAGATCCAGCGTTTCGAGCTGGCCAAGCAGCTGAGCTCGGGGACCACGGCCCGGGTGTCCGACCACAAGGAAGGTGTACGCGCATGAAGATCACCGGAGCGGTGCTGGAGACGATCGGGGCCGCGAGCCCCTACGCCGACAGCCGTCCGATCACGGTCAGCGAGCTCGACCTGGACGGCCCCGGACCGCGCGAGCTGCTCGTGCGAATGGAGGCGGCCGGGCTCTGCCACTCCGATCTGTCCGTCGTCGACGGCAACCGGGTCCGTCCCGTCCCGATGCTCCTGGGCCACGAGGCCGCCGGCATCGTCGAGGAGGTCGGCGGTGACGTGCATGCGATCAGTCCGGGACAGCGCGTCGTGATGACGTTCCTGCCGCGGTGCGGCAGATGCGTCGGCTGCCTGACCGGCGGGGTGCGCCCCTGTCTCGAGGGGAGTGCGACCAACGAACGGGGCACCCTCCTGGACGGCGGCGTCCGGCTGCGCCGCGACGGCCGCCTCGTCAACCACCACCTAGGAGTGTCCGGCTTCGCGACGTACGCCGTGGTCGACGAGCGCTCGGTCGTCCCGGTCGACGACGACGTGCCGCCGGCGGTGGCGTCCGTGCTCGGCTGTGCGGTGCTCACCGGTGGTGGTGCCGTCCTCAACGCAGGGCGGCCGGTGGCGGGACAGAAGGTCATGGTGGTCGGTCTCGGCGGGGTCGGGATGGCTGCGCTGATCACGGCCCTGGCCGTGGACGGCGTCGAGGTGATCGGGGTGGACGGCGTGGCGGACAAGCTGCGACGCGCCGAGGCTCTCGGCGCAACCGCTGCCTACACGCCGGCCGACGCGATCGACGCCGGGGTGAGCGCGGACGTCGTCATCGAGGCCGCCGGCAACGTCCGCGCGTTCGAGACCGCCGTGCAGCTCACGGGGCCGGGCGGCACCACGGTCACGGTGGGGTTGCCGCCGCCGGACGCGCGCTCGTCGATCTCGCCGCTGGCCCTGGTGGCCGGCGGGCGCTCGATCGTCGGCAGCTACCTCGGCTCGGCGGTGCCGAGCCGCGACATTCCGATCTTCGCGGATCTCTGGCGCCGGGGCCGCCTGCCGGTGGAGGAGCTGGTCTCGTCCACCATCTCGCTCGACGACATCAACGTCGGCATGGACCAGCTGGCTGACGGCTCCGCGCTGCGCCAGATCATCAAGTTCGACAAGGACTGATCGCCATGACCACCACTGACCTGGCTCCCGACACCTCCCACCTGCGTCCCGACGAGCGCGAGCTGCTCGGCCGGGTGTGCACCGGTCTCCACATCGCCGGCCACTGGCGACCCGCCGCGAGCGGGACGACGTTCGACGTCGAGGACCCGGCGACCGGTCTCGTGATTGCGCGGGTCGCCGACGCTGGGGAGGTGGACGGCATGGACGCGCTGGACGCCGCGGTCGAGGCGCAGGGTGCATGGGCCCGCACGCCTCCGCGCGAGCGCGGCGAGATCCTCCGCTCGGCCTTCGAGCGGGTGGTCGAGCTGGCCGACGACTTCGCCCTCCTGATGACCCTGGAGATGGGCAAGCCGCTCGCCGAGGCGCTCGGTGAGGTGACCTACGGCGCCGAGTTCCTGCGCTGGTTCTCCGAGGAGGCCGTCCGGATCTCGGGTCGTTACGCGACCGCCCCCGATGGCGTGTCCCGGCTGCTGGTCCACAAGCGGCCGGTCGGCCCGTGTCTCTTCATCACCCCCTGGAACTTCCCGCTGGCGATGGCGACCCGCAAGATCGCGCCGGCCGTCGCCGCGGGCTGCACGATGGTGATCAAGCCGCCGAACCTCACGCCGCTCACCACACTCCTGCTGACCCAGGTCTTCGAGGAGGTGGGGCTCCCGCCCGGCGTCCTCAACGTCGTACCCACCAGCAGGGCGCGGGAGGTCACTGCACCGCTCCTGCGGGACGACCGCCTGCGCAAGCTGTCGTTCACCGGGTCCACACCGGTCGGACGGTCGCTGCTCAAGGATGCGGCGGACACGGTGCTGCGCACCTCGATGGAGCTCGGTGGGAACGCGCCGTTCCTCGTGTTCGAGGACGCCGACCTCGACGCCGCAGTGGCCGGCGCGATGAAGGCGAAGCTGCGCAACATGGGCGAGGCGTGCACGGCCGCCAATCGTTTCGTGGTGCACGAGTCCGTGGCGGCCGAGTTCGGGTCCCGGCTTGCGGCCGAGATGGCCGACCTCACCGTCGCCCGGGGCACGGACGAGGGGTCGCAGATCGGCCCGCTGATCGACGCCCGGAGCCGGGACGGGGTGCACGAGCTCGTCACCGACGCAACCGCCCAGGGCGCCGAGGTCCTCACCGGCGGCCAGCTGCCGGAGGGGAGTGGCTACTTCTACCCGCCCACGGTCCTCGTCGGTGTCGCCCCCGGTGCGCGGGTGCTCCAGGAGGAGATCTTCGGCCCGGTGGCGCCGATCGTCACCTTCGCCACGGAGGCGGAGGCGGTCCAGCTCGCCAACGCCACCGAGTACGGGCTCGCGGCGTATGTCTTCACGCGCGACCTCGCCCGCGCCCTGCGGCTCGCCGAGACGATCGAGGCCGGCATGCTCGGCGTCAACTCGGGGATCATCTCCAACCCGGCCGCGCCCTTCGGGGGCGTGAAGCAGTCCGGCCTGGGCCGCGAGGGCGGGTTCGAGGGGATCGAGGAGTACCTCGAGACGAGGTACGTCGGCATCGCCGACCCCTTCGGCGTCTAGCCCGCGAGCGTCGGGTCCGCCTGCGCGCCGGCCATGGCCTCGCGCAGGGGCCCAGGGATCTCGACGGGACGGCCGGTGCGGCGGTCGACGTACACGTGCACCCAGCGAGCCGTCGCCGAGGCCAGATCGGCGTCAGCCGGCTCGTCGCCCTCGAAGAGCCCGAGCCGGTAGGTGACGCTCGAGCGACCGAGCCGCACGACCGAGAGGCCGACGGTGACCGGGCCCGGGAAGGCGACCTGTGCGTGGTAGCGGCAACCCGACTCGGCGACGACCCCCATCACCGGGGCCTCGGCGAAGTCGGCCCCGCCATGGAGCCCGGTCCAGGTGTTGATCGCCGAGTCGAAGAGCGCGTAGTACACCGCATTGTTGAGGTGGCCGTACATGTCGTTGTCGGACCACCGGGTGCTCGCTACGTGGCGCACCGGGAACTCGACGTACGGGCGGCGGTCGAAGGGGTCTTGGAGGGTCATCGGGTCTCCGGTCTCTGGTTGACAGGGATAAGGACTGCCCGTAGTTTACGAACTAACGTTCATTAGTAAAGGGGAACGGCTATGGAGCTGACGAACACCTTCACCGTGAGCCTGCCGGTCGAGGAGACCTGGCAGACCTTCCTGGACCTGCCGCGCATCGCGCCGTGCCTGCCGGGTGCGGCGCTGACGGATGTCGACGGCGAGGACTTCCACGGCGGGGTCAAGATCAAGGTCGGGCCCGTCTCCGCGCAGTACAAGGGCGTCGCCCGGTTCGTGGAGAGGGACGACGCCAACCATCGCGCGGTGATCTCGGCGCGCGGCAAGGACGTCGGCGGCCAGGGGAACGCGAACGCGACCATCACCGCGACCCTCACCCCGCAGGGCGAGGGCACGCAGGTGCAGGTCCAGACCGACCTCGACCTGTCGGGACGGGTGGCCCAGTTCGGGCGCGGCGTGATCGGTGACGTCACCAACAAGCTCCTGAACCAGTTCGTCAAGAACCTCGAGAACGAGATCTCCAACGGCACGCTCGGTCGTGAGTCGTCCTCCGCGCCGGCCGCGTCGGCGCCCCCGGGTGCGGCGCCCTCGTCGCCGCGGTTCACGTCGCTCGACGACGTCGAGCCGCTGGACGTGATGGGCAGCATGGGCGGGACGATCGCGAAGTACGCGCTGCCGGCCGTCGGTGGTCTGGCCGCCGTCGGGCTCGGCGTGCTGCTGCTCGCTCGCGGCGGGCGACGTGCAGCCACGGCGCCCTCGCCGGTCACGATCATCCTCTCCCTGCCCGGCGGCCCGCTGGCCGAGGCCATGGCGGGTCGGGCATGACCGGCTTCGGGATCGGGTCGCTGCGGGTGACCCCGCTCGTCGACGGCTTCGGCCTCGAGTGCGCACGGGACGTCCTGACCCGCGCCGGGGTCGGCGACCCGTGGGCCGAGCACGCCGACCAGGTCGACGAAGGCGGGGATCTCCGCCTCGCCATCGGCGGCTACCTCCTGCGCACCGGTGACCGCGTCGTCCTCATCGACGCAGGTGTCGGCACCATCGACAACGGCCGCTACCGCGGTGGCGCCTTCCTCGAGAGCCTGCGCCGCGAAGGTCTGGAGCCCGAGGACGTCACCGACGTGGTCTTCACCCACCTGCACTTCGACCACGTCGGCTGGGCGACCCAGAAGGGTCAAGTGGTCTTCCCGCGGGCGACCCACCACGTGCACGAGGCCGACTGGGAGCGGTTCGTTACCGGCCCCGAGGCCGAGCCCGGCGCCGTGCGCAAGCTCTCGCCCCTGACCGACCGGCTCGCCACCTTCGGCGGCGACACCCCCATCGCGCCCGGTCTGGACGCACGGCCCGCGGTCGGGCACACCCCGGGCTCGACGGTGTACGTCGTCTCCGATGCCGGCGAGAAGGCCGTGTTCATCGGCGACCTCGCCCACAGCGTCGTCGAGCTGGTCGAGCCCGGCTGGTCCTTCCATTTCGACGCGGACCCCGTCGCCGCGATGCAGGCCCGTGCGGACCTCGTCGAGGAGTTCGTCGACACCGAGGTGCTGATCGCCGGCGGACACTTCCCCGACTTCCGCCCCGGCCGCCTGCGGTCCGCGGGCGACACGATCACGTGGACAACCAACGAGGAGGACTGATGGATCTCAAGCTGAACGGAAAGAACGTCCTGGTCACCGGCGCCGGCAAGGGTCTCGGCAAGGCGATCGGCCTGGCCTTCGCTGCCGAGGGTGCCAATGTCGCGTTCCACTACAACTCCTCCGCCGAGGGCGCTGACAAGGCCGCCGCGGAGGCCCGTGGGCTCGGCGTCGAGGCGATCTCGGTCGGCGCCGACCTGCTGGACGGCGAGGCCGTCGTCCGCGCGGTGGACGAGGTCAAGTCCCAGCTCGGCCCGATCGACATCCTCGTCAACAACTCTGCGGCTACCCAGAGCAAGCCCTTCCTGGAGACGACCGAGGAGGACTGGGCGCCGCAGGTGGGCGTCACCGTGACCGGCACGCTGCGCGTGACCCAGGCCGTCGCCAGGCAGATGGTCGAGGCGGGCGTCCAGGGCTCGATCGTGAGTCTGATGGGCGACTCCGGCCGGGTCGGCGAGTCGCGCCTGCTGGTCACCGCGACCACGCGGTCCACCACCGTCGGCCTCACCAAGTCGCTGGCCAAGGAGCTGGCGCGACACAAGATCCGCGCGAACGCCGTCTCCATCGCGCTCGTCCAGACCGGGTCCCTGGCCGAGCACACCGGCAACGCCGACGACGAGAAGATGAAGCGGATCCTGTCGGCCTACCCGCTGCGGCGGCTCGGCACCCCCGACGACGTGACCCCCACCATCCTGCTGCTGGCCTCCGACCTCTCATCGTGGACGACGGGTCAGATCCTGTCCGTCAACGGCGGGTACGCGATGCCATGACCGGCTCCGACTCGACCTCCGGCTCGGTGGGGCGCACGGTCGCCCGCAAGGAGGACTGGCGCCTGGTCACCGGACGGGGCAACTACGTCTCCGACCTCGAGCTGCCGCGCATGCGGCACGTCGCCTTCCTGCGCAGCCCCTACGGCCACGCCCGGATCCAGAACGTCGACGCCAGTGCGGCCGACGCGGCCCCGTGGGTCGATGCGGTCTTCACCGGCCTGACCCCGGCGATCGCCGCGGTCGAGCTGCGTGCGCTCTCCGCCCTGCCGAGCTACATCGAGACGGCACAGCCGATCCTCGCGCGGGACAAGGCGCGGTTCGCCGGCGAGCCGGTGGCGGCCGTCGTCGCGGCGGACCGGTACCGGGCCGAGGACGCGCTCGAGCTCATCGACGTCGACTACGACCCGCTGCCGGCCACCGTGACGGCGTGGGAGAAGCCCGAGGTCCCTGTCCACGACGGCGCCCCGGACAACGTGCTGCTGGAGCGCGCCTTCGAGGCCGGGGACGTCGACGAGGCCTTCGCGACGTCTGCGGTCGTGGTCGAGCGAGAGCTGATCACCAACCGGCACGCGGGCAACCCCATGGAGTGCCGCGCAGGTGTGGCGCTGTGGGCGAAGGGCGAGAACAAGCTGACCTTGTGGTCGGGGACCCAAGTGCCGCACCTGGTGCGCAACATGCTCGCCGAGCTCCTCGGCCTTCCCGAGAGCAACGTGCGCGTGATCGCGCCCGACGTCGGTGGCGGGTTCGGCACCAAGGCCGTGCTGTACCCCGAGGACGTCGCGCTGTGCATCATGGCGCGCGAGCTGCGCGGTGTACCCCTCAAGTGGGTCGAGGACCGGGCCGAGCACCTTCAGGCCGCCGCCCACGCCCGCGACCACCGGTACCTGATGAAGGTAGGTTTCTCCGCCCAGGGGAAGATCACGGCCGTCCAGGCCGACGTCACCTGCAACATCGGCGCCTACTCGGTCTACCCCTGGACCGCGGGCATCGAGCCTCTGATGGCCGGCGGTCTGCTCACCGGCCCCTACATGGTCGACAACTACCGCTGCGTGACTCGGGGCGTCACCACCAACACGGCGTACGCCGGTCCGTACCGCGGGGTGGCCCGTCCGGCGACCGTCTTCGCGATGGAGACCATGCTGAACCTCGGCGCGGCCGAGCTCGGCCTGTCGGACCTCGACATCCGCCGGCTCAACCTGATCCCCGAGGACGCCATCCCCTACCGGATGCCGTCGCGGCTGGTCGACGACTCCGGCTGGTACGGCCGGGCCCTGGAGGGCTGTGTCGAGGCGATCGACTACGACGGCTTCCTCGTCGAGCAGAAGCGCCGGGCCGAGCACGGTGAGGAGCCGATCGGTATCGGGTTCGCCTGTTACAACGAGCTCACCGGCCTGGGCCGCGCCGCCGCGGCCGGCCCCCGGATGCCGTTCCGGACCGGGCACGACGCCTGCACCGTCAAGGTCGAAGCCGACGGCAGCGTCACGGTGATGAGCGGCGTGACCTCCCAGGGCCAGGGGCTCGAGACCACCATGGCCCAGGTCGTGGCCGACGCCGTGGGCGTCACCTACGACGCGGTCAACGTGCGGATCGGGGACACCAACGAGGCGCTCTGGGGCTTCGGGGCCTTCTCGTCCCGCCAGGCCGTCATCGGTGGAGGCGCCGCGCACACGAGCGGTGTCGCGCTCCGCGAGCAGATCCTCGAGCTCGCGGCGGCGGTGTACGAGGTCTCCGCCAGCGAGCTCCGGCTGGTCGACGGTCGGTTCCTCATGCCCGGCGTCGAGCAGCCGCTGGGCACGCTCGCCGACGTGGCGCGCATCGCCTACATGGAGTCCAACCGGCTGCCCGAGGGCTTCGAGCCCGGACTGCAGGTCACCCGCTTCTACGACCCGGTCCGGGGGGCCTTCTCGGCGGGTGCCCAGGCCGCCGTGATCGAGATCGACACCGTCTCGGGCGAGCTGACGATCCTGAAGTGGGTCTGCGTCGAGGACGCCGGGCGCGTCATCAACCCGCAGATCGTCGACGGACAGATCGCCGGCTCCATCGCGCAGGGCATCGGCGGTGCGATGTACGAGCACCTCGTCTACGACGAGTCCGGCAACCTCAGCACCGGCACCCTGCTCGACTACCTGATGCCCACCAGCGCGGAGATCCCCGAGCTGAGCATCGGGCACCTCTCCAAGCCTGCCGACAACCCGCTCGGCGTCCGCGGGGTCGGGGAGGGCGGCACCCTCGGGCCCAATGCCGTGCTGGCCGGCGCCCTGCACAACGCGCTCGGTGTCGAGCTGACCCGGCTGCCCATCACCCCCGCCCGACTGTGGGAGGCACTGCGATGATCACCACCACGGCCGACGGACCCGTCGACCTCATCACGATCGACCGCCACGAGCGCCGGAACGCGCTCGACACGGCTCACCTCGTGGAGCTGCGCGAGGCACTCGAGCGGGCGCTCGCTCGCGGAGCCCGTGCCATCGTCGTGACCGGGGCAGGCAGCAGCTTCTGCGCCGGCGCCGACCTCGGCAACGTGTACGGCGGTGACTTCCGCAAGGAGCTCTACGCCACCCTGTCGACGATCACGTCGGCGCAGGTCCCGGTCATCGCTGCCGTCAACGGCCCCGCCATCGGAGCGGGAACCCAACTGGCCATCGCGTGTGACCTGCGCGTCGCGGACACCGCGGCCACGTTCGCGGTGCCGACGGCGCGCAACGGCCTGGCGGTGGACCCGTGGACCGTACGTCGTCTGGCGCTGCTCGCCGGCGGCGGCCCGGCCCGCTCCCTGCTGCTCGGATGCAGCAGCCTCGACGCGGACACAGCTCTAAACCACGGGTTGGCCGATCGCGTCGGCGAGGTCGCCGACGCGCTCGCCTGGGCGGACGACATCGCCACCATGGCCCCCCTGACCCTCCGGTACTCAAAGCTGGCGCTCGAGTCGCTCCTCGAGGACGGTGCCGACGACCAGACGCTCGACGCGGCCTTCGAGGCGTGCTGGGACAGCGACGACCTGGTCGAGGCCGGACGAGCGCGTGCCGAGAAGCGTCAGCCCGAGTTCAGGGGAAGGTGAGCCGTCGATGAAGGCCGCGTCGTTCGACTACGTCCGTCCCGAGAGCGTTGCCGGTGCCGTCCGCTGCCTGGTCGATGCCGAGGGCGACGGCAAGATCATCGCGGGAGGGCAGAGCCTGGCTCCGGTGCTCGCCATGCGGCTTGCCCGGCCCCGGATCCTCGTGGACGTGAACCGGATCCCCGGCTTGGGCGCCCTCCGCCGTGACGGTGACTCCCTGAGGATCGGTGCGATGGTGCGTCACCACGACCTGCTCGAGCAGCGGCACTCACCGCTGCTCGCCGAGGCGGCCCGCTGGATCGGCCACGCCGCGATCCGGTCGCGAGGCACCACGGGAGGCAGCATCGCGCACGCCGACCCCTCGGCCGAGCTGCCCGTCGTGGCCGCGGCGCTCGACGCCACGATCCACGCCGTCGGCCCCGACGGTGGCCGGTCGATCCCCGCGGTCGACCTCTTCGAGGGCGCTCTGGAGACCTCGCTCGACGAGAACGAGATGATCGTCGAGATCGAGATGCCCATCCCGACGGCGTGGGGCTTCGCCGAGCTTTCCCGCCGACACGGGGACTTCGGGCTCGTCACAGTCGTCGCCGCCGAGGTCGAGGGCTCCTGGCGGGTCTGCATCGGCGGTCTCGCCGCCGTGCCGTTCCGCGCCCGGGAGTGTGAGTGGGTCCTCGACTGCGGCCCTGCCGGCGAGGACCGCATCCGGCAGGCGGCCCGCGCTGCCGCGGCCGCCATCGAGACATCGTCGGACCTGCACGCGACGGCGGACTACCGCCGGGCGATGGCCGAGGAGTTCACCCGGCGCGCGATCGAGCAGGCGGTCGCCGCGACCCGAGCAGGAGCACACTGATGCAGGTCAACTTCTCCGTGAACGGCCGGATGGAAAGCGTCGACGTCGAGCCGCGGTGCACCCTCGCCGACGCGCTTCGTGAGGACCTCGGCCTCACCGGGACCCACCTCGGTTGCGAGCACGGCGTCTGCGGCGCGTGCACGATCATGGTCGACGGCCAGCCGACGCGTGCCTGTCTGATGTTCGCGGTCCAGGCCGACGGGTGCTCGATCACCACGGTCGAGGGCCTTCAGAACGACGACGGCAAGCTGCATGCGTTGCAGCAGTCCTTCTGCGACCGTCACGGCCTCCAGTGCGGGTTCTGCACGCCGGGGATGCTGATGACGGCCATGGACCTGCTCCACCGCGAGGTCGAACCGTCACGCGAACGCATCCGCGAGGAGATGTCCGGCAACATCTGTCGGTGCACGGGCTACGTGGGTATCGTGGACGCCGTCGAAGAGGCGGCCCGCACGCTCAACTCCGCGGACCCGACCGACTGAGCGCCCGGCCCGGAGGGGTTTCGGACGGTTCGCGACGGCCGCGCCGAGCGTGTCCGAACCGGATAGTCGCACTAGAGAGACGACCACCTCACTGGCACTCCTCGGCGGGGTCACTGAGCTGAGTGGTGGAGTTCTCGACACCGTGCGGGTCAGTGGTTCTGATCATGCCGTCATGAATTCGGGCTTGGCCACCTCCTCGGTCCTCTTCTCGACGACCAGAGTCATGGAGCGTTCGGAGAGGTAGCGGCGTTGGGCGCTGACTTGCCAGTCGTCGTGGGCCTCGACCAGGACCGCACCGGTCAGGCGGAGCAGTGCGGCGGGGTTGGGGAAGACCCCGACGACGTCGTGCGGGGTTTGACTTCCTTGTTGAGCCGCTCCAGCGGGTTGGTCAACCAGAGTCGGGCGGTGGCATCGGAGAGCGTTAGTGATCCCCATCGAGTTCCTTCGTTGGCGACTCCGCGAGGTCAATCTGGGCTACTAGAGACTTCTCGCAGGATCGGTGTCTGGCCAGACTCGGTCTAGGTGCTCGGCGGGTTCGCTCTCTTTTGGGCTGCCCAGCCGTTTGCGGGTGTGGCTCTCTTCCGGTATGCGACCCGTCGGGCGCCGTGACGAGGCGTGGCCCAAAAGGGGACTGCCCAGCTCGTAGTAGCAATGCCCACCTCGCCGTCCCTATCGGAACGAGCACTGGCGGGAGCAAGACATGAACCAGGTGATCATCGGGGTTGATCCCCACAAGTTGTCCGCAACTATCGAAGTCGTCGACTGTGACGAGCAGCTGTTGGGTTCGGGACGATTCGCCACGGACAGGGCCGGCTACGGAGCGATGCGTGGCTTCGCCGCATCTTGGCCGGAGCGGGTCTGGGCGGTCGAGGGCGCCAACGGTGTGGGACGTCCGCTCGCTCAGCGACTGCTCGAGGACGGCGAGAACGTCGTTGATGTGCCCGCCAAGCTCGCCGCTCGGGTCCGGCTCTTCGACACCGGCCACAACCGCAAGACTGACGCCCGCGATGCCCACTCCATCGCGATCGTCGCCGTCCGCACCAGCACGCTGCGGGTCCTGAAGGTCGACGGCGAGCTCGAAGCAATGAGGATGCTGACTGACCGTCGTGAGGCGCTCACTCGTCGTCGAGTCCAGACCGTGTGCCGGCTGCAGGCGCTGCTCGCCGAGCTCCTTCCCGGCCAGGCCAAGCGCGACATCACCGCCCTGCAGGCCAAGAAGATGCTGGCCTCCGTACGGCCACGCGACATCGCAGGCAGGACCCGACGCCGCATCGCCGCGGAAGAGTTGGCCGAGCTCATCGCGGTCGAGGCCAAGATCAAGAAGTCGACCGCCGAACTCAAAGACATGGTCTTGGCACGTCAGTCACGGCTGATGTCGATCACCGGGGTCGGACCCGTGGTGGCAGCCCGGATCCTGGCCGACGTCGGCGACATCGCACGGTTCGCCGACCGGAACCGGTTCGCTTCCTGGACCGGCACCGCACCCCTGGACGGTCTGATCTGCGGAAACGCAGATCAGAGGCGGTTCTGCTTTTGAACCAGATCGGCCTATTGACCATTTGTTCGCCAAGTTCCGGGCGTCATGCTCGCGACCGCTCGCGACCTCGCCGGGGATCGTGG
>JAOPXG010000367.1 GCA_025965275.1 Nocardioides sp. | reverse complement strand
CTCGACGAGTACGCCGTGGAGCAGGCCCTCCAGATCAAGGAGAAGGCCGGCGACGACACGGAGGTCACGGCACTCTGCATCGGTCCCGAGAAGGCCGTTGACGCCGTGCGCAAGGCGCTGCAGATGGGCGCCGACAAGGGTGTCCACGTGACCGACGAGGCGATCGCGGGCTCCGACTACATCGCGACCTCGCTGGTGCTCGCCAAGGCGATCGAGAAGCTCGGCGCCGAGACCAAGGTCGACCTCGTCGTCTGCGGCATGGCCTCGACCGACGCGTCGGGCAGCGTGGTTCCGGCGATGCTCGCCGAGCGCCTCGGCCTGCCGCAGGTCACGCTCGCCTCGGTCGTCGAGACCCAGGGCGACCAGGTCCGGATCAAGCGCGACGGGGACACCGCGACCGAGGTCGTCGGCGGCACCATGCCGCTGGTCCTGTCGGTCACCGACCAGTCGGGCGAGGCCCGCTACCCGTCGTTCAAGGGCATCATGGCCGCGAAGAAGAAGCCGCTCGACGTGTGGTCGCTCAGCGACCTCGGCGTCGACGCCGACCAGGTCGGCCTGTCGGTCGCCTGGAGCGAGGTCGAGGACACCACCGCCCGCCCGCCGCGCACCGCCGGCGAGATCGTCAAGGACGAGGACGGCTCCGGCGCGAAGGCGCTGACCGAGTTCCTCGCCTCCAAGAAATTCATCTGAGGAGCGCTGTCCAAGTCATGTCTGAAGTTCTGGTTCTGATCGACCACGCCGAGGGCGCGGTCAAGAAGCCGACGTACGAGCTCCTCACCATCGCCAAGCGCCTGGGCGAGCCGTCCGCGGTCTTCATCGGCCCGGCCGACCAGGCCGCCGACGTGACCGAGAAGGTCAAGAAGTACGGCGCCGAGAAGGTCTACGTCGTCGACGACGCGGAGATCAAGGGCTACCTGGTGGCTCCCAAGGCCGAGGTGCTCCAGCAGCTCGCCGAGAAGTCGTCGCCGGCCGCGATCCTGATCCCGTCCTCGGCTGAGGGCAAGGAGATCGCCGCGCGACTCGCGATCAAGCTCGAGTCGGGCCTGATCACCGACGCCGTCGACGTGCAGGAGGGTCCGGTCACCACGCAGAGCGTGTTCGCCGGCAACTTCACGGTCCAGGCGAAGGTCACCAAGGGCACGCCGATCATCACGGTCAAGCCCAACGCCGCGACGCCCGAGGAGAGCGAGGGTGCGGCCGCCGTCGAGGAGTTCTCCCCGACGATCTCCGACGCCGCCAAGACGGCCCAGATCGTGGCTTCGCAGCCGCGCAAGGCGACCGGTCGCCCCGAGCTCACCGAGGCCGCGATCGTGGTCTCCGGTGGTCGTGGCACCGGCGGCAACTTCGAGCCCGTCGAGGGCCTGGCCGACGCACTCGGTGCGGCGGTCGGCGCCTCGCGTGCCGCCGTCGACTCGGGCTGGATGCCGCACAGCTTCCAGGTCGGCCAGACCGGCAAGGTGGTCTCGCCGCAGCTCTACGTCGCCAACGGCATCTCGGGCGCGATCCAGCACCGCGCCGGCATGCAGACCTCGAAGACGATCGTCGCCGTCAACAAGGACGACGAGGCCCCGATCTTCGAGCTGGTCGACTTCGGTGTCGTCGGTGACCTCCACACGGTCCTCCCGGCCGCGACCGAGCAGATCAAGGAGCGCAAGGGCTGACTCCCTGCCTCACCCGTCGACCCGCCCCGAGTCTCTCGGGGCGGGTCGACGTCATTTCCGGTGGTCGAGGAAGCGCGGAGCGCCTGTCTCGAAGCCACCCCGTCTTCACGCCGACCTGCGCCTGCTGCCCCATCCGGCGTTCCCAGGATCGATCTCAGGCCTCGAGGTCCTCGTTGGTGCGCCCGGACAGCACGGACTCGTTCTCGGTGGCCGTCGGCCGGCGGCGCCGGTCGGCGCCCTCGTCGTCGATCTTCACCAGGATCCAGTTCTTCGGGTCGCCGCCCATCCGGGTGCGGGTGAGCGCGAAGCCGCCGGTGAGCTTCTGGCCGTGCAGGACGAACCGGACGTGGCCGCGCTCGAGCGCCTCGGCGGCGGTGAGCGGCCGACCCTTCAGCTCGGTGACGTTCTCGTAGGTCCCGAGGTCCCAGACGATGACGGTGCCGGGGCCGCCGCCGGCGCCGCGGCCCTCGTACGTCGCGTGCGACATCTCGTGGTCGCCGACCCGGACGGCGAGCCGCTTGTCGGCCGGGTCGAGCGAGGGACCCTTCGGCACCGCCCACGACGCGAGGACACCGTCGACCTCCAGACGGAGGTCGAAGTGCAGGGTCGTCGCGTCGTGGCGCTGGACGACGAATACGGGATCAGCCGGTGCCGCCGTACTGCTCCTCCTCGATGATGCCGACCTGCGGCACGGTGACCTTGCGGTGGTCGGGCTTGCCGCTGATCTTGATCTTGCGGAGTGCGACGTTGTTGTCGGTGGAGGCCTCGACGAGGTTGCCCTCGGGGTTGGCGACCACGGCGATGTAGTAGGTGCCGTTCGGCAGCCCGCGCAGGTCGAAGGACTGGCCGGCGCGGTACTGCGTGTAGGTGTCGCCCCAGCCGGACACGAGCACCTCGCGGATCGAGAGCGAGCTGTAGTCGCCGCACGACGTCGAGAGGTCCGTGTTCTCCGGGCGCCACGCGGCGTCGGGGACGGTCAGGTCCACGGCGTCGGTGTTGGCGAGGCAGAACGCCTCCTTCTTGGAGCGCACGGCCTCGACCTCGTTCTTGTCCAGCAGCGAGTAGCGCGCGAAGTCCTCGAAGTGCCAGTGCTGGTGGGAGGGCTTCGGGTCCCAGTGCATGTGGCCGACGTCCTGGTAGCCGGTCTGGGTGCCGTCGGCGTCGAAGAAGTACTGGTACGCATCCATCTCGTCCTCGCCGTCGCGACGGAAGCCGTCGACCACGAGCGGGCTGTTGCCGGCGTTCCACACGGTCGCGGAGAACCGGAGGAAGTTGCCGTTCTCCGCCATGTTGATGCCCCAGGCGGGCAGCGAGCGCAGGTCCGGCACGGGGCCGTCGTCGGCGCGTCCCTGCGGGCCGGTCGGCCGGTGCGCGGCCGGACGCGGGGCCGTCGAGTGCGTCGCGCGGTCCACGCCCTCCACGCCGGTGTCGTCCGTCACCGTGAGGTCGATGGTGCGGGTCGCTTCCGCCGGGGTGAGGCCGAAGGCGGTCACGTAACGGGGAGCGATCGTCGCGGTGACGGTGTACTCGCCGGCGCCGATCTTCAGCGGCCGCTCCTGGGCCAGGATCGGGCTCGCCCAGCCCGTCTGGATGCCCTGGACCGAGCCGAGGCTGTAGGGGTTGTACCAGCAGCCGACGGGGTACGGCGACGTCGCGGGGGCGTCGAGGCGGACGCGCTCGCTGTAGCCGTTGAGGCAGGCCTTCCGGGTCACCGTCTGGGTGTCCTCGCCCTTCTTCTTCGGGTCGATCGTGAGTGTCACGAACCGCTCCAGACCGGAGAAGTCGGTCATCGACGAGTCGGGCAGTGCCACGTCCCCCGCTCCGGAGCTCCAGGTCGCGACGATGCCCTCGTCGTACGACGGGCGGTGCGCCCGGATCTCGAACGGCGTGCCCTCCGCGATGACCCGCAGGCCGAGGTCGGTCCAGGCCTTGTGCCGGTAGGTGTAGGCCGTGGCCTTGGCGGGCGCCCACAGCGAGATCGGTGCGACGGCCCGGGCGGCGGTCGCAGGCCCGGACCGGCCGGGCTCCTGGGCGTTCGCGGGGATCGACGCGGCGACCGGGACGGCCAGCGCGAGGGTTGTGACGAGCCTGAGGGCTCGCGAGACTGAGCGGGACAAAGTGGGTCCTCCCCGAAGGCATGGAGCGGTGATGAGCCTGATGCAGACTACGACGGCGGCAGGCCCGGAAAGGTTGCTTGCCAGACAAGACTCGTGGTGATTCCCGGTCGCCCCGAACTACCCTCGCCCCATGAGCTCCCAGCACGACGTCCTCGCGGTCGCCGAGCGCGCCCGCGAGGCCAGCCACGGCCTCGCCCTGGCCACCCGGGCGGAGAAGGACCGGGCGCTGCACGCCATGGCCGACGCACTGCTCGCGCGCGCCGACGAGGTCCTCGTGGCGAACGCCGAGGATGTCGAGCGCGCCGAGGCCGGCGGCACCCCCGCCAACATCGTCGACCGGCTCCGGCTCAACCCCGACCGGCTCGCCGGGATGGCTCAGGGGCTGCGCGACGTCGCCGGCCTGCCCGACCCGGTGGGCGAGGTGGTGCGCGGCAGCACCCTCGCCAACGGCCTCGAGCTGCGCCAGGTGCGGGTGCCGTTCGGCGTCGTCGGGATGATCTACGAGGCGCGTCCCAACGTCACCGCCGACGCGGCCGGCATCTGCCTGAAGTCCGGCAACGCGGTGCTGCTGCGCGGCAG
>JAOPXG010000360.1 GCA_025965275.1 Nocardioides sp. | reverse complement strand
GCCGGGCCGGCGGAACGCCGCGTGGTCGGGCGCTCCGGTGGGCGGCGCGGGCGTGCCGCACGCCGGGCAGAACGCCGCGTCGGCCGACAGCCCGGCACCGCACGAGGGGCATTTCCGGACCGGCTGGGACGTCACCGTCCCGACCCTAGTGTCCTTCGGGAGCCACGTAGTCGAGGTCACCGATCGCCAGCAGGACCGGCGGCTCGTCCGCGGTCGTCGTCACGGTGATGGTGATCTCGGTGTCGACCAGGCCGGTGAGCTCGTCGGCGTTCGTCTCGACCGTGCCGTCGCCGTCGAAGTCGCCGAGCGCGGTGCCGGCGAGGTAGTCGACATCGCCGACGTCGAGCGTGGTCTCGTCCAGGCACCACGCGGGCTCGGCGGCGGTCCCACAGTCCGTCAGCACGCCCGTGCGGGTCTCCGGGGTCGCCGGCTCCGGCGTCGTGGGGTCCGGCGTCGTGGGGTCCGGCGTCACGGGGTCCGGCGTCGTGGGGTCGGGTGTCACTGGGTCGGGCTCCGGGTCGGTGGTGGGCGGCGGGTCGAGCACCGGCTCGGGCGGGTGCACGGGGTCGACGGCGACCGGGTCGCCGTGGTCCGGGGCGTGCTGCACCTGCTCCGCGTGCGGGTGTGCGACGTGCTTCGCGTGGTGCTCGCCGGTGCCGTCCTGGAGGCCGGGCTGGGCGAACGACGGCAGCGCCGCGACCGCACGGACGCTGACGAGGGGGTCGCCGTACGCCGGACCGCCCGGGACGTCGTAGTCGCCGGCGCGGTACTGACGCTCGACGGCGAGGACCTCGTCGACGTAGGCGTTCGACGGGTTGTAGCGGTGGATCGCGGTGCGCAGGCCGGACCGCGTCGTGAGGTCGCCGGGTGCGGCGCACAGGAAGACCGCGGCACCGAGCGCCGCGTCGTCGATGTCGTCCGCCGAGCGCACGCCGTCGCCGTCGGCGTCGACGCCGACGGCGGACCAGGTGGACGGGAGGATCTGCATCGGGCCGACCGCGCGGTCCCAGCGCCGGTCGCCGTCGACGAGGCCGGCGTCGGTGTCGCGGATCCGGGCGACCGGGCCGTCCCCGTCGAGCGCCACCCCGCGGATCGCGGGGGTCGAGACGCCGTCGTCGCCGAGGACCGCACCACCGGTGCGGCCGTGGTCGGACTCCACCCGGCCCACCGCGGCCAGCACGGTCCACGACAGCCCGCAGGTCTTGTCCACATCGCCGAGGACCGAGGCGGCTCGCTGGTAGGCGAGCAGGGCGACGCTCGGTATCTCACCCACGTCCGACGCGGGGGACGTCGTCGAGCGCAACACCACCCCCAGCGGGTCGACGACCGACGCGCTCGCGGGCGCCGTCGTGCCGATCACGGCGGGGCTGGGGGCGGCGGCGACCGGGGTCACCAGCGCCGCCGGCACCGCGGCCGGGCGCGGACTCGAGGCGGCCAAAGCGAGCGCGGTCAGGGCGAGACCTGCGGTCACGGCCACGCGGGCCGGCCGGACAGTGCGCATGTGGGTGACTCGTCCTCGTCTGGTGTCTGGTCATGATTCTCTACTCGGACGCTAGACTAATCGTACGTACGAGCCGACGTGACTGTCTTCGCCCAAAGGGGGGTTGACCGACGAGACACCGGCCGTCCGTTGAACGGTGGCCGAACAGCCGGGTCAGCGCGGCAGGCCGAGGATCCGCTCGCCGGCGACGTTGCGGAGGATCTGCGTCGTACCTCCCGCGATCGACAGGCACCGCGTGTTGAGCATCTCCCAGAGGTCCGCGCGGATGTCGTCCGACCCGTCGAGCAGCACCCGGTCACCGTGCAGCTCGACGACCAGCTCGGCGCCGTCCTGCCGGTTGCGCACGCCGAGCAGCTTGGCGACGCTCGACTCCGCTCCGGGTCCCTGGCCGGCGAGCGAGCGCAGCGTCGAGCGGACGCCGAGCAGCGAGCAGACCGTCGCCAGCGCGATCGAGTGCCCGACCGCCACCCGCTGCGCCGGGGTCGCGTCGGCCGCCACGAGCTCGATGGCGCGCTCGGTGCTCGTGCTGAGCCGGCTGGTGGCCATCGCGACCCGCTCGTTGGCGAGCGTCGTGCGGGCGAGTCTCCACCCGTCGTCGACCTCGCCGACGACCATGTCGTCCGGCACGAACACGTCGTCGAGGAACACCTCGTTGAAGAGCGCCTTGCCGGTGATCTCGCGCAGTGGTCGGACGTCGATGCCGGGGGTGTTCCTCATGTCGACGAGGAGGTAGGTGATGCCCTGGTGCTTGCGGGCGTCGGGGTTGGTGCGGGCCAGGCAGATGCCCCAGTCGGCGCGCTCGGCGACCGAGTTCCAGACCTTCTGGCCGGTGAGCCGCCACCCGCCGTCGACCTTCTCGGCGCGGGTGCGCAGCGACGCGAGGTCGGAGCCGGCGCCCGGCTCGGAGAAGAGCTGGCACCACACCAGGTCGCCGAGCAGCGACGGGCGTACGAACCTCTCGCGCTGCTCGTCGGTGCCGTGCTCGAGGATGGTCGGCACGGCCCAGCCGGCGATGACGATGTCGGGCCGGGTCACCTCGGCGCGGGCGAGCTCCTGGTCGATGACGATCTGGGTGACCGCGTCGGCGCCCAGGCCGTACGGCGCGGGCCAGTGCGGCGTGAGGTAGCCGGTCTCCACGAGCGCGGCGCGGCGCTCGTCGGCCGCCAGCGCGGCGACCTTCTCGACGCCCGCCCGGATCTCGTCGCGGACCGCGGCGTCGCGGCCCTCGAGGTCGAGCTGCACGCGTCGTCGTACGCCGTCGACCGCGGCGGCGGTGAGCCGCTCCGCGGCCGCGTCGGCCCCGCCGAGCAGGCCGCGCAGCGACATCGCGCGGCGCAGGTAGTGGTGGGCGTCGTGCTCGATCGTGAACACGCTGCCGCCGAGCACCTGGTTGCAGGACTTCGCTACCTCGACGGCTCCGTCGAAGGCGACG
>JAOPXG010000336.1 GCA_025965275.1 Nocardioides sp. | reverse complement strand
GACGGGCCGCCATCGCGAAGTGGATGGACTCGACGGGTGATCGGCTCAAGGTGGAAGGGAGCCTCCCCACGGTGACCGGCAGAACCGCTGCGCGCGACGGAAGCGTGGACTACGTGTCGGGAATCCGTGTGTTGATTGAACGAGATTCGTCGATGCCTCAGGGTTATCGCGTCGTCACTGCATTTCCTCAGCCATGAACAGGAGTAGCGGTCCTATGGATCCCCTGCCTGCCCTCGACCAACTGATGGGCGCCTACTTCCATCAGGACTGGGAGGATGAGGCAGCCGACGAGTGGGCCGTCCTCGACCTCTTCGTTGCCGGGGAGCCGGACAAGGCGGAACTGCTCCCTGGCGAGATCGACCACGTGCTCGCGCAGCTGCAGTCCGAAGCTGAGCTCAAACACCTTGTGATCGAGGAGCTGGGCGGCTCCTTCCTGGCGGACTGGGACGGCGGCACCTACCGCGGGTGGCTCACCCAGATCGCCGACCGGGTCCGCCAGAACACCGGCCCCGGATAACGTCATACGGACGGGGCGCTGGAGCGGCCCGTCCGTATGACGTTATCCGCAATCCACAGGTCGCCAGTGGCTGCGTGTCGAGGAGCAGTCGTCCGGGGACGGTTCGTCCATGACTCATTCCCCCTCGCTCCGCTCAGCCCCTGTCGGGCGCGCCCTCAGCGAGGCGGCGCGGCAGGGTGGTGTGCTCTCGCGGCCACAGCTGTACGCCCTCGGAGTCACCCGATCGACCGTCCGCGCCCACATCGGGGCAGGTCGCTGGCAGCGCATCGGTGACCAGTCCGTGCATCTCGGCAACGGAGCGCTCAGCCAGGTGGGTGAGCAGTGGGCCGCGGTCTTCCAGGGCGGGCCACGTGCCTGCCTCGACGGCGCGTCCGCACTGATCGCGGCGGGCCTCGATCGGTACGAGGTCACCCGAATCCGGGTCTCGGTGCCACGCGGCGCGCGGAACCGCCGCACCAAGAGGTTCGACATCCGGCAGACCAGGCGCTGGTCGGTCGACGACATCGTCGCGGTCGGCGTCCCGCGGACCCGACCGGCAACGGCGGCGGTCCGGGCGGGGCTCTGGGCATCAACCGACAGACAGGCGGCGTACGTCGTCACTCTGGCCGTCCAGCAGGGCATCGCGGCCGCGGACGACGTCGGTCGCGAGCTGCTCCGGATCCGGCGCGACCGACGGCGCGCGCTCCTGCACGCCGTCGTCAACGACCTCCTCGACGGCGCGAAGTCGCTCGGGGAGCTGGACGTCGGCCGCGAGCTGCGACGGCGCGGGCTGCCCGAGCCGGAGCGACAAGTACTGCGCAAGGACCACCGCAACCGCTACTCCTCGATCTCTACTGGCCCCGGTGGAAGCTGGTCGTCGAGGTCGACGGGATCCACCACACCTGGGCGGAGAACGTCGTCGGCGACGCCCTGCGCCAGAACGCCCTCACGTTGGACGGCGACACCGTCCTCCGGCTCCCACTGCTCGGGCTGCGCGTCGAGCCGGACGCCTTCTTCGCCCAGATCGAGCAGGCGCTGCGCGACGCCGGCCTGTCGATGGCCGCGTGACTAGGAAGGCACCGGCGCCCGATAGCTGAACATCTCCCCCGGACGCACGACGTACCGCCGCCCGCCGCCGTCGCCGATCGCGATCCGCACGGTCTGCTCCGAGCCGGAGCGGTTCTGCCCGAAGACGCCGACGGTGCCGTCGGGGTTGCGGAAGGCCGCGATGCTGAGCCACTCCGGCGCGTCGGCGTCGATCACGTGGGCACCCGGAGCGGCCGCGCGGGAGAGGTGGGCGAGGGTGAAGAACTCGGGTTCGCGGGTCATCCCGGACGGCGTCACGGTCACCACCCCGCGGCACAGCTTGCAGCCACCGCGGGACCCGGTGTCGGCCGGGCCGTGCTCGGCGTCGAGGGCGAGGTTCCACATCATCAGACCCGACGAGCCGGCGTGGATCGCGTCGGCGACCAGGTTCTTGGCGTCCCAGCCGAAGGTGCCGGTCGCGTCGTCGACGGTGCCGGTGCACTCGGTGATCATCCGGGGCATCGCGAGGCCGGCCATCTGGTCGGGGCGGCCGCCGTAACAATGGAACGCCGCCCCGTCGAAGCCGCCCGAGCCGGCGACGACGGCGTCCACCCGGTCGCGGTCGTACCAGTTGTGGTCGACGGCCCAGAGCCGGGTGCCGAGGCCGTCGAGCCGCGGTCCGACGGAGCTCGCGAGGGTGGCCATCTGCGCGTCGGTCATGGTCATCGTCTGGTAGTCGGAACTGTGCCCGGGCTCGTTGCCGAGCGAGGTCGCCCAGAGCGGGACGCCGTGCCGCTTCAGCCACCGCGCCTGCGCGACGAGCAGGTCGCCGTACGGGCCCACCTGGTCGTCGGCGAGCGCGCCACCGCGGAGGGTGCCGCTGGTCTTCATCGCGGCGGGTGCCGACCAGGCGGCGCCGACGACCCGGAGGCCGGGTCGCAGGGGCAGTACGTCGGAGGTCACGAGGTCGAGCGCGCGACGGGCCTCGGGGCTCGGCGTCGCGGTCCGGCCGTCCCACGACCAGCTCCACATCCGCGGGGAGAAGTCGGTCGCCGAGAGCGGCAGGCGGAGCATGTTCAGTCGGGCGCCCCGGGCGGCCTTCGGGTCGAAGAGCGTGCGCACGAAGCCGGGCCGGCCGTCGAGCAGCTCGACGGACGCGTCCGTCAGGGCCGCGCCGGTGCCCCACCAGACC
>JAOPXG010000330.1 GCA_025965275.1 Nocardioides sp. | reverse complement strand
CCGGCGCGGCCCGACGCGTAGACGACCGGGAAGTCGAGCGCGTCCTGGCTGTGGCTGTCGTCGAGCAGGTCCATGAAGAGCTCGTAGGTCTCGTCGACCACCTCGGCGATGCGGGCGTCACCGCGGTCGGTCTTGTTGACCACCAGGATCACCGGCATGTCGGCGTTGAGCGCCTTGCGCAGCACGAAGCGGGTCTGGGGGAGCGGGCCCTCGGAGGCGTCGACGAGCAGCACGATGCCGTCGACCATCGAGAGGCCGCGCTCGACCTCGCCACCGAAGTCGGCGTGGCCCGGGGTGTCGATGATGTTGATGACCATCGGCTGGCCGCCGCCGGCGGGACCGGCGTAGTGCACCGCGGTGTTCTTCGCGAGGATCGTGATGCCCTTCTCGCGCTCGAGGTCGCCGGAGTCCATGACCCGCTCGGCGACGCTCTCGGCCTGGTGGGCGGTGAACGCACCGGCCTGACGGAGCATCGCGTCGACCAGGGTCGTCTTGCCGTGGTCGACGTGGGCGACGATCGCGACATTGCGCAGGTCGGTGCGGGTACTGGTTCCAGACATGGTGGTACGGCGTCCGTTCGGTGGGGTCAGAGGGGGCCCTGCACTGTGAAGGAGGGCCTCGTCGAGTCTACTGGCGCGCCCACGGAGTTGCCCAAACCCCGCCAGCCGACCCCCGACCGTTGAGTCGGGACATCCGACGGTCGAATCTGCCGAATGAACCGGTCGGAACTCCCGACTCGACGGCTCTAGGGTGGTGGCATGCCTCGGATCGCCACGAAGGACCGCATCGGCCGCGACGAGCTCCTCGAGTTCGTCCGCAGCCGCCACCGCCTGGTGCTCGTCACCACCCGCGCCGACGGCCGGCCCCAGCTGTCGCCGGTGACCGGCGGGGTCGACTCGGAAGGCCGGGTCGTGATCTCGACGTACCCCGACCGCGCCAAGGCGGTGAACCTGCGCCGCAACCCGGCCGCGTCGGTGCTGGTGCTCTCGGACGAGTGGGACGACGCGTGGGTGCAGATCGACGGGACCGCGGAGGTCCTCGACATGCCGTCGACCGAGGCCGAGGACGGCCTGGTCGAGTACTTCCGCTGCATCTCCGGCGAGCACTCCGACTGGGACGAGTACCGCGAGGCCATGCGCAAGCAGGGCAAGTCGTTGATCCGGATCAGCGTGGACTCCTGGGGCCCGGTCGCCACCGGCGGCTTCCCGCCGGACCGCGCTCCCGCCACCTGAGAGGCCGGATAACGAGGACCTGACACCGGTCCAGTCAGCCGCGTGATGCGTGTCTGAACGGTCCGGATCGCGGGTTACCCTCCTCCGGTGAGCGGCTTCGCCCCCCTGGGCCGCCTCATCAGCCTGGCCTTGATCTGTGCGGGACTCGGGACCACCGCGGTCCTGGCGACCGCTGAGACCGCCCAGGCAGCAGGACCCGACAGCCCGACCGCCGTCGGCGTGTCATCGGGCGGGACGGCGTACGTCGGGTTCTCCTCGGGCGGCAAGCTCCAGCGCCTCGACCGGGACGGCGACCGCAAGAAGGCGGTGTCGCTCGACCAGGACGAGGCGGTCGACGGCCTCTACGTGTCGGCGGGCGACGACATCTGGGTCGACTACGAGAGCAGCGTCTCGCTGCTGACCCCCCACGGCAAGGTCGTCCAGCACTTCGACCACGACCCGGTCATCGACTGCGACAGCAGCGCGCCGGCGTCGCGCTACGGCGGCATCACGGCCAACGGCAACCGGGTCTACGTCGCGAACCGCTGCGACGACAGCGTCTCCGTCTACAGCCGCACCGGCACCCTGGTCGCCACCGTCGACCTGCCCGGCAACGACTTCCCGCGGGGCATCACGTACGGCGGCGCGCAGGCCGGCCGCCCCGCCACGCTGTACGTCGCGATCCCCGACCGCGGCCAGATCCTGTCCTACGACGCGTCGTCGATCCGCGACTCGTCGCAGCCCGCGCGGACCTTCACCCTGGACCGGCCGTACGGCGGGGAGCAGCCCGAGCCGGCCGGCCTGGTCGTCGACCGCTACGGGCAGGTCGTGGCCTCGGACACCGCGAACAACGCGCTCTACTTCCTGGACGCCAACAACAACTACTCGCTCTACCGCACGCTCGGCCACCCGCCGGGCGCCAGCCGGGAGGCCGGCCGGCTGAACTCGCCGGGGGCGATCGCCCAGCACGACCAGGACGGCGGCGGGCTGGCGGGCAACCTCTTCATCGCCGACACCAACAACGACCGGGTGCAGCGCTGGAGCACCGGCGGCTACACCTACTGGGCGAAGGGTGTCCGCGCGGCGGCGGGCGGTGGCAGTGGGGGCAGTGGGGGCGGCGGCAGTGGGACGACCAGGATCCCGGTCAACACCGTCGCGCCGGAGGTCACCGGCGACCCCGCGGTGGGCACGGCGCTGAGGTGCTACGCCGGCGTGTGGTCCGGGAAGCCCAAGACCTTCGACCGCGCCTGGCTGCGTGGCAGCGAGGTCATCAGCGGCGCGACCGGCACCTACACCCCGGTCGACTTCGACAAGGGCAAGCAGATCTCGTGCCGGGTCCGGGCCACCAACGCCGAGGGCACCAGCGACTGGGCGGTCAGCGACCCGGTGACGATCCCCGGCGGCACCGGCGGTGGCGACGACCCCGACCCGGGCAACGGCCCGTCCAACACCACGCCGCCGAGCATCACCGGGACGGCCGCGGTCGGGCAGACGCTGACCTGCAACCCCGGCGTCTGGTTCACCTTCGGAGCCCCTGGCACGACGATCACCTACACCTACACGTGGGAGCGGACCGGCGCCGCGATCACCGGCGCGACGTCGGCGACGTACCCGGTCGTCAGCGCCGACTCGGGGTTGGCACTCACCTGCACGGTGCGGGCGTCCGACACCCTGGGCAGCATCAGCAAGACCAGCGCAGCGGTCACCGTCGGCGGGTCCGGAGGCGGCGCCGGCCCGGCCAACACCGTGCCGCCGTCGATCAGCGGGACGCCGACCGTCGGCCAGACGCTCACGTGCAACACCGGGACCTGGACCGGGCAGGCGACGATCACCTACGACTTCGTGTGGCGGCGCGGCCCGACGTCGGTCGGCACGTCGGCGACGTACGTCCCGGTCGCGGCCGACGTCGGCACCAGCCTGGTGTGCACGGTCGTCGCGACGAACGGGCTCGGGACGGCCGCGGCCAGCTCGACGCCGGTGACGGTGACGGTGGCGAGCACGGCGAAGCCGGCCAACACCGACCTGCCGACCACCACGGGCAGCGGCGTCGTGGGTACGGCGCTCACCTGCACCACAGGCACCTGGACCGGGACCGGGATCACCTACTCCTACGCGTGGACCCGCAACGGGGTCGCGATCCCGGACACCGCGTCGGAGAGCTACATCGTGCTGTCCGAGGACGTGAGCGACACGCTCGCCTGCATCGTGACCGCGGCCAACGGCAACGGCAGCACCGCGGCGACGTCCGCGACGCGGACGATCGCGGGTCCGTCGGGGCATGCGCCCGTCAACGCCGTACCGCCCACGGTCTCCGGGACCGCGCTGACCGGCCAGACCCTGACCTGCGATCCCGGCACCTGGACCGGCGACCCGACCATCACCTACGTCGCCGTCTGGCAGCGCAACGGCGCGGCGATCGTCGGCGGCTGGACCCACACCGTCACCGCGGCCGACGCGACCGCGGACCTGCTCTGCGTCGTGGTCGCGTCCAACGGGTTCGGCACGGGTGCGGCCCGGTCGGCAGCCGTGGGCGGCAACGCCTGCGGCGGCCCGGTCGGTGTCGTGATCGCCGGCGGTGCCGCCGAGACCACCACCCCGCAGGTGCAGCTCGCGATCCACGCACCGGCAGGGGCCACCACGGTCGAGATCTCCAACAACAGCGACTTCGCCGCCGCGACCACGCTGCCCGTCTCGGCCACGTGCACCTACGCCTGGACGATGGACTCGATCCCGGGGCTCCCGCTGACGTGGTCGGTCTACGTCCGCTTCGACACCGGGCCGACGACGTACAGCGACTCCATCCTGGTGCGCCAGGCCGCGAGGCACCGCCAGCCGGGGTGACCTACCCGGTGCGATGCTGGGGGGCATGAGCTGCCGGTTCGTGCCGCCGTACCTGCTCCGCCGGATCGCGCCCGCGAGCCTCGTCATCGACGAGCGGCTCCGCGCCGGGCGACTGCGGCCGGTGGGCGCCCGGACCACGGTGCCCGCGGCCGGCGGTCCGGCGTGGACCGTGCACACGGCCGCGAACGGCACCGACCTGCCCGGACGGGCGGTGCGCTCCGCCGGGCAGCCCGAGGCGGGCGACGCTGCCGCGGACGAGGCGGCGACCGGGATCAGCGGCACGCTCGCGCTCTTCGAGGAGGTCTACGCCCGCTCGTCGTACGACGGGAAGGGCGCGCCGGTCAGCCTGACCGTGCACTACGGCCGCGACTACGACAACGCGTTCTGGGACGGCACGCAGCTGGTCTTCGGTGACGGCGACGGGAAGGTCTTCGGGCGGTTCACCCGGCCGGTCGACGTGCTCGGCCACGAGTTCACGCACGCGGTCACCGAGCACACCGCCGGGCTGCGCTACCAGGGCCAGCCCGGGGCGCTGAACGAGTCGGTCTCGGACGTGTTCGCGGCCTGCCTCAAGCAGCGGCTGCTGGGCCAGACGGCGGCCGACGCGGACTGGCTGATCGGCGAGGGCATCTTCGTCGCCGGCATCCACGCGCGGGCGCTGCGCGACATGGCGGCGCCCGGCACGGCGTACGACGACCCCGCGCTCGGCGCGGACCCGCAGGCCGCGCAGATGAGCGACTACGTCGACACCGACGACGACAACGGCGGCGTGCACATCAACTCCGGCATCCCCAACCGGGCCTTCCAGCTGGCCGCGACCGCGGTCGGCGGCTCGTCCTGGGAGGGCGCCGGGCGGATCTGGTACGCCGCGCTCACCGGCGGCGACGTCGGTCCCGACACCGACTTCGCGGGCTTCGCCGCGGCCACGGTGGCCGTGGCCGGGTCACACGCGGACGCCGTGCGGGAGTCCTGGTCGACGGTCGGCGTCACGGCCGGACGACGGGTGACCGTGCGCCGTACCGGTGGCTTCGCGGGGTTGCGCGCCAGCGGCGAGCTGGACCTCGACGCCGACG
>JAOPXG010000316.1 GCA_025965275.1 Nocardioides sp. | reverse complement strand
AGGCAGACGTCGTCGTCTTCAACACCTGCGCGGTGCGCGAGAACGCCGACAACAAGCTCTACGGCAACCTGTCCCACCTGGCGCCGGTGAAGGCCGCGAACCCCGGCATGCAGATCGCCGTCGGCGGCTGCCTGGCCCAGAAGGACCGCTCGACGATCACCGCCAAGGCGCCGTACGTCGACGTCGTCTTCGGCACCCACAACATCGGCTCGCTGCCGGCGCTCCTCGAGCGCGCGCGGGTGATGGAGGAGGCGCAGGTCGAGATCCTCGAGTCGCTCGAGGTCTTCCCGTCGACGCTGCCGACCAAGCGCGACTCGGCGTACGCGGCCTGGGTGTCGATCTCGGTCGGCTGCAACAACACCTGCACGTTCTGCATCGTCCCGGCGCTGCGCGGCAAGGAGAAGGACCGCCGGCCGGGGGAGATCCTCGCCGAGGTCGAGGCGCTCGTCGCCGAGGGCGTCTCCGAGATCACCCTGCTGGGCCAGAACGTCAACGCGTACGGCGTGGAGTTCGGCGACCGGCAGGCGTTCTCCAAGCTGCTGCGCGCGTGCGGCGACATCGCGGGCCTGGAGCGGGTGCGCTTCACCTCGCCGCACCCCGCCGAGTTCACCGACGACGTCATCGAGGCGATGGCCGAGACCCCCAACGTGATGCCCCAGCTGCACATGCCGCTGCAGTCCGGCTCCGACAAGGTGCTCAAGGACATGCGCCGGTCCTACCGGCAGGCGAAGTACCTCGGCATCATCGAGCGGGTCCGCGCCGCGATGCCCGACGCCGCGATCACCACCGACATCATCGTCGGCTTCCCGGGCGAGACCGAGGAGGACTTCCAGGCGACGCTCGACGTCGTGCGCCAGGCACGCTTCGCCGGCGCCTTCACGTTCCAGTACTCCAAGCGCCCCGGCACCCCCGCCGCCACCCTCGACGACCAGATCCCGCCCGAGGTGGTCAAGGACCGCTACGAGCGGCTGGCCGCGCTGGTCAACGACGTCGCCTGGGACGAGGGCAAGCGCCTCGTCGGCCGCCGCGTCGAGCTGATGGTCTCGGAGGGCGAGGGCCGCAAGGACAAGGCGACCCACCGGCTCTCCGGCCGCGGCCCCGACAACCGCCTCGTCCACTTCGCGTGGGATCCGGTGGTTGAGGAAGGCGCGCTAGCGCCTGTCTCGAAACCCCGCCCCGGCGACATGGTCACCGTCGAGATCACCTACGCGGCTCCGCACCACCTGGTCGCCGACGGCGACGTGATCGACGTACGCCGTACCCGCTCCGGCGACGCCTGGGAGGCCCGCACGGGTACACACATGGGGGCGCCGTCCACTCCCGCCGGCGTCACGCTCGGCATGCCGACCCTGGGCGTCCCGGCGCCGCTCCCGGACGCCCCCGCCTGCCGCTGACACGCCTGTTCGCGGGACCTTGTCCACAGGTCCCGAGAAGCGCCTTGCTCGACGCGGGCTCGGCGCCGAGGCTTTCCCGCACGTCAATCTCGGGAAAGGACCATCCTCCATGCGCAAGATCTCGACCGCGACCGCCGTCCTCGGCGTCGTCGCCACCATGCTGACCACCGCCGGAGCCACGACCGCGGCCACCGGCTACGACGCCCGTGCGAGCCTGTCGGGCCATCGCACGTGCACGAAGACCGCCAGCACCGGCATCACCAGGCGCACCGTCGTCCTCGACAACACGCGGTCCGCACGCCGCGTGCAGTTCAAGGTCGTCCGCGACGGCGACCGGTTCGCCGATCCCACCGTCTACGTGTGGGTCCCGGCGCGCCGGAGGAAGTCCGTCATCGTGTCCGTCCCGCAGCGCACCACGGCCTCGGTGCGGGTCCGGGTCCCGGAGATGGGCCGCGAGGAGCTGCGGCTCTCCACGACCGTCGCGGCGCTCGCGTCGTGCTACGTCGCGACCGTCAAGCCCAAGGCGTCGCTCGGTGGTGTGTCGTGCAACGGCGCCGACTCCGTCGCCCAGATCGTGCTCGACAACCGGTCCACCAGCGACGACGAGGTCACCTACGCAGTCGCGTCGTCCTATGGCGCCTCGTCGGCGTCGTTCACCGTCCGACCCGCGTCTTCGGTCAACGACTACCTGCCCGTGCCCGCCGGGAGGTCGACGCACATCGACGTGACCGCCGCGGGCAGGAAGCTGCTGTCGATCGACGTCGCCGCCGCCAACTGTCCGTAGGGGCGCCGGCGCTCAGACCTCGTGGTCCTCTCGCGGGTCCTTGTCGGAGTAGCCCGCCTTGGGCGGCAGCCCCTCGGGGTTGTCCTCGGGGTTGCCCGGGGACTGCTCCGGCGGGACCTCCTCGGACGGGTCGCGCTCGTGGGGCGCGACGTCGCGCACGCCCTCGGTGGCGTTCTGTCCCGGGCCGGTCGGGCCGACCCGCTCGCTGCTGACGCCCATCTCGCCGTCGGGGCTCATGCCGGCGACTCTTCCTCGTGCTGCTCCGCGTCGTCCTCGTCGCGGGTGGCCTTGGTCGACGTGTCCTCGCTGTCCTCGACCTCGCGCATCACCGTCTCGGGAGCCTTCTCGACGATGGCCGGGTTCTCGTCGGGAGTGAGGTCGGGAATCGCGATCGGACCGCTGAAGTCGTCGAGCGCGTCGACGCCGCCCGGGTTGGGCTCGCCGGGTTCGATCTGCGGTTCCGGCATCGGGCCAAGGTCGTCGGTGGGCATGCGATTCTCCCTCTAGAAGCCGAACGTCGAGTATGCAGTTGTCGTACCCGTTCGCAGCGCGTCCAACACCGTGAGCTCGTGGGGCACCACCGGGTCGGGCAGCGCGTCGAGCGGGAACCAGCCCAGCTCGACCGCCTTGTCGGGCTCCACGATCCGGGGCTCACCCGACCAGGATCGGGCCGTGAAGAAGAAGTCGATCCGCTCGTCGATGGGCTCGGCGTGCTGCGTGCGCTGCATCGCCGTGACGAAGGTGAGGTCGAGGTCGCTCACGCCGATCTCCTCGAGCGCCTCGCGGCGGGCGGCGTCGTACGCCGTCTCGCCCCGCTCGACGTGGCCGGCCGCGCCGGCGGCCCAGTGGTCGTCCATGTAGCCGGTGTTCTGGCGCAGGTGCAGCAGCACCTCGAGCCCGCCGACGCCGTCGCGGAGCAGGAAGACGTACGACGCGGGCACGACCACGAAGCGGCCGTGGGTCATGTCGACGGCTGGTCCAGCGACGTCTCGGCGTTCTCCTCCTGCAGGTCGCGGTCGTCGTCGTCCTGGTCGCGCTCGTCGCCGTGCGCCGGCGGGATGTCTGATCCCTCGGCGGGCGGCTTCGGCCCTGGGTCCGGGGCGGCGTCGCCGGGGGTGTCCGGTCCGGCGGGGGCGTCCGTGCGCTGGGGTCCGCCGGGGGGCTGGGGGCTGTCCTGCTCGCTCATGCTTGCCACACTAGCCACATGTCCGCCGGCCCGAACGACGTCCCGATCGTGGCCGTCGTCGGGGCGACGGCATCCGGCAAGACCGGTCTGTCCCTCGACCTCGCCGAGCGCCTCGGCGGCGAGATCGTCAACACCGACGCGATGCAGGTCTACCGCGGCATGGACATCGGTACGGCGAAGCTCCCGCCCGCCGAGCGTCGCGGCATCACCCACCACCTGCTCGACACGCAGTCGGTGCGCGACCCCGCCACGGTCGCCCAGTTCCAGGGCTGGGCGCGGTCGGCGATCGCCGAGCTCCGCGAGGCTGGCCGGACACCCGTGCTGGTGGGCGGTTCGGCGCTCTACACGCGGGCGATCATCGACCGGTTCGAGTTCCCCGGCACCGACGAGGCGATCCGGAGCAGGCTCGAGACGACGCTCGCCGACGTCGGCTCCGCCGTCCTGCACCAGCGCCTGCGTGACCTCGACCCCGCGACCGCCGACCGGATCCCGGTCGAGAACGGCCGGCGCATCGTCCGCGCGCTCGAGGTCATCGAGATCACCGGCGACGCCTACACGCCCGACCTCCCCATCCTCGAGTACGCCGACCCGCGCACCGTCCAGATCGGCGTCGACATCGACCGGCCGACCCTGGACGCGCGGATCGAGCAGCGCGTGGACCTGATGTTCGAGAGTGGGCTGGTCGACGAGGTCGCGCGGCTGCTCGACGAGGGGCTGGCGGAGGGGCGCACGGCGTCGCGCGCGATCGGCTACCACCAGGTCGCGGCCCACCTCGCCGGCGAGCTGACCCTCGCCGAGGCCCGCGACCGGACGGTCTTCGCGACCCGCCGCTTCGCGCGCCGCCAGGACGGGTGGTTCCGCAAGGACCCGCGGATCACCTGGATCCGCTTCGACGACCCGGAGCTCGTCGAGAAGGCGCTGTCGGTGGTGCGGTCCACCGTGGCCCCATGACCCGGACGACGTTCTTCACCGCGACCACCCTCGACGGCTACATCGCCGACGAGCGCGACTCCCTGGAGTGGCTCTTCGTCCAGGACGTCCGCGAGGACGGACCGATGAGCTACCCGTCGTTCATCCAGGGCATCGGCGCGATGGCGATGGGCGCCACGACGTACGCCTGGATCGGCGACCACATGAAGAAGACCGGCGAGACCTGGATGTACGACATCCCCTGCTGGGTCTTCACGCACCGCGAGTTCGAGCCGTACGGCGAGGGCATCACCTTCACCTCGGCGCCGGTCGCCGAGGTGCACGCCGAGATGGTGGCCGCGGCCGGTGGCCGTGACCTCTGGATGGTCGGCGGCGGTGACCTCGCGGCGCAGTTCGCCGACGCGGGCCTGCTCGACGAGCTGCTGGTCTCGATCGCGCCGGTCACCCTCGGCGCCGGGCGGCCGCTCTTCACCCGTCCCTACGACCTGAGGCTGACCGAGCTGGCCCAGAACGGCGCCTTCGTCTGTGCGCGCTACGACGTGGTCGGTCCGCGACCCTGACCCGGTTTCATCCGGGGCGCCACCGGGCACGGGGATACATGCGTCTTCTCGGGTCGTTCGTCGTGCTGTCCCTGACCACCGCAGCTCTCGCCGTGGGCTCACCCGCCCAGGCGGCGTCCGCACCGCAGGGTCCACCCAAGGCGGCCACCAAGGTCGGGTACGGCGGTGCCGTGACCTCGGTCGACCCGTACGCCTCGCGGGTCGGCCTCCGGGTGCTCCGGCAGGGTGGCAACGCGACCGACGCCGCCGTGGCGACGGCCGCCGCGCTCGGCGTGACGGAGCCCTTCAGCGCCGGCATCGGCGGCGGCGGCTACTTCGTCCACTACTCGGCGAAGACCGGCAAGGTGCAGACCATCGACGGCCGCGAGACCGCCCCGGCGGCCATGCCGCACGACGCGTTCATCAACCCCAAGACCGGCAAGCCCTACGGCTTCAGCCCGGCGCTGGTCACCAGCGGGGTCTCGGTCGGGGTGCCCGGCACGCTCGCGACCTGGCAGCGGGCGCTCCATCGCTGGGGCACCCGCTCCCTGGCCCGGTCCCTCGAGCCGGCCGCGGTGCTGGCCCGCCACGGCTTCCGCGTCGACCAGACGTTCCACGACCAGGTCGTGCAGAACACCCGGCGCTTCAAGGCGTTCGTGCCGACGAAGGCGCTCTACCTGAAGGGCGGTCACGCGCCGCGGGTCGGCAGCGTCTTCCGCAACCCCGACCTGGCCGACACCTACGACCTGCTCGCCGACCGCGGCGCCCGTCCGTTCTACCGAGGCCGGCTCGGCGACGAGATCGTCCGTGCCGTCCGCAAGCCGCCGACGACGAAGAGCACCACCCTGCCCGTCCCCCGGGGGTACATGAAGGCCAAGGACCTGGCCCGCTACCGCGCCCTCGACCAGGCGCCGACGAAGATCGGCTACCGCGGCCTCGAGGTCTACGGCATGGCGCCCTCGTCCAGCGGCGGCTCGACCGTCGGCGAGGCGCTCAACATCCTGGAGGGCTACGACCTCGCGTCGATGCCGAGGGCCGAGGCCTACCACCTCTACCTCGAGGCCAGTGCGCTCGCGTTCGCCGACCGCGGTGAGTACGTCGGCGACCCGTTGCAGGTCGACGTGCCGCTCGCCGACCTGCTCTCCGACGACTACGCCGCAGAGCGCGCCTGCGAGATCGACCCCGCCCAGGCGTTCGAGACCCCGGTCGAGGCCGGCGACGTCACGTCGTACGACGGGGAGTGCGGCAGCGGCCGCGGCGTCGCCACCAGCGCGCCCGACACGGAGAACACCCAGACCACCAACCTGACCGTGGCCGACAAGTGGGGCAACGTCGTCGAGTACACGCTGACCATCGAGCAGACCGGCGGCTCGGGCATCGTCGTGCCCGGCCGTGGCTTCCTGCTCAACAACGAGCTCACCGACTTCAGCCCGGTCTACGACAAGGCCGACCCCAACCGGATCGAGCCGCTCAAGCGGCCGCGCTCCTCGATGTCGCCGACGATCGTGCTCCGGGGCGGCAAGCCCTACCTCGCGGTCGGCTCGCCCGGCGGCTCGACGATCATCACGACCGTGCTGCAGATCCTGGTCAACCGGCTCGACCTCGGCATGAGCCTGCCCCAGGCGATCGCGGCGCCCCGGGTCACCCAGCGCAACGAGCCCGCGGACCTGGCGGAGCCGGCGTTCCTCAAGCGCTACGGCGACGCCCTCCGGGGCCTCGGTCACGACATCGAGAGGTACGACGACATCTTCACCGGGACCCACGAGATCGGCGCCGCCACCGGCATCGAGTTCGGCCCCGGCAAGCGGCTCACCGTGGCCGCCGAGCCGAAGCGCCGCGGCGGGGGCTCGGCGACGGTGGTCCGGCCTCGGAAATGAGATGACCGACCGCGTACCGTACAGGGGTGCCGACCACCACCTCAGTCGCCGCCGGCTGGACCCGGATCACGACCGTCGACGACCTCGTCGGTCTGCTCGGCGAGCCGAACGAACGGGCTCGCGACAAGGCCCGACCGGCCCTGCTCGACGTCGACCGCGCCTGGCTCGCCGCGACGCCGTTCTGCGTGCTGGCGACGTCGTCGGCGACCGGTGAGTGCGACGCCTCGCCGAAGGGTGACCCGGCCGGCCGGCTGGTGCACGTCATCGACGAGCGCACGATCGCGCTGGCCGAACGCCCCGGCAACAAGCGGGCCGACGGCTACAAGAACATCCTCCAGAACCCGCACGTCGGGCTGAACTTCTTCATCCCCGGGCGCGCCGACACGTTGCGCATCAACGGACGGGCGCGGCTGGTCAGCGAGGCGCCGTTCTTCGACGAGATGCTCGTCAAGGGACACCGGCCGGTCCTCGCGGTCGTCGTCGAGATCGACCAGATCTTCTTCCACTGCGGCAAGGCGTTCCTGCGCTCCGGGCTCTGGAAGCCGGAGACCTGGGACCCCGAGGCCCGTGTCCCGCGGCGCGCGGTGATCGCCAAGGAGGTCGAGCCCAACGGGATGACCGTCGAGCAGCTCGACGAGTACTACAAGCCCGAGAACTACAACCGGGGCCTGTATGCCTGACTACCCCTTCCTCAAGGGCCACGGCACCGAGAACGACTTCGTGCTGCTGCCCGACCACGACGGCTCGGTCCACGGCGACCTGGACGCCGGCCGGGTTCGCGCGCTCTGCGACCGGCACGCCGGCATCGGCGGCGACGGCGTCCTCCGGGTCGTGAAGAACGGCGACACCTGGTTCATGGACTACCGCAACGCCGACGGCTCGGTCTCGGAGATGTGCGGCAACGGCGTCCGGGTCTTCGCGCTGCACCTGATCCAGGAGGGCCTGGTCGACCCGGCCCGGCCGATCGAGATCGACACCCGCGACGGCATCAAGGTGCTCACCCTCGACGGTGACCTCATCACCGCCGACATGGGCCGACCGCAGGTGCTCGGCGAGAGCAAGGTCGGGGTGGGCGACGCGAGCTGGGTGGCGACCCACGTCGACATGGGCAACCCGCACGCCGTGGCGTTCGTCGACTCGCTCGACCCCGACGGCCCCGTGGGCCCGCTCCTCGAGCCGCCCAGCCACGACGCCGCGACGTACCCCGACGGCGTCAACGTCGAGTTCGTCGTACGCCGCGGCGAGCGGCACGTCGCGATGCGCGTGCACGAGCGCGGGTCGGGGGAGACCCGCTCGTGCGGCACCGGCGCCTGCGCGGTGATGGTCGCCGCGGCCGTGGCCGACGGTGTCGGCCCGGGCTCGACCTACCGGGTCGACGTCCCCGGCGGCACGCTCACGGTCACGTGGACCGCCGACGACCGGGTGCTCCTCACCGGCCCCGCGGTCATCGTGGCCCGGGGGACCACCGACCTGTAACCCGTTCTATGCTCCGGGCCATGGACATCAACGGAGCCAGTGCCATCGTCACGGGCGGAGCGTCGGGCATCGGTGCCGCCGCCGCCCGCCAGCTCGCCGCGCAGGGCGCGATCGTCGTGGTCGCCGACCTGCAGGCCGACAAGGGCGAGGCGCTCGCCCAGGAGATCGGCGGCGTCTTCGCCCTGGTCGACGTCACCGACACCGAGCAGATCACCGCGGCCGTCAACGCCGCCGCCGAGATCGCCCCGCTGCGTGCGGTGGTCAACTCGGCCGGCATCGGCTGGGCCCAGCGCACCATCGGCCGCGACGGCCAGATCGAGTCGGCCCACGACCTCGACGCGTTCAAGCGCGTGATCAACATCAACCTGATCGGCACCTTCGACGTGGTCCGCCAGGCCGCGTCGGTCATGAGCCGCAACGAGCCCGACGCCGACGGCCAGCGCGGCGCGATCGTCAACCTCGCGAGCGTCGCGGCGTTCGACGGCCAGATCGGCCAGGCGTCGTACTCCTCCTCCAAGGGCGGCGTCGTCGGCATGACCCTCCCGGTCGCCCGCGACCTCTCCGCCTCCGGCATCCGCCTCAACACGGTCGCCCCCGGCCTGATCGACACCCCGATCTACGGCGAGGGCCCCGACTCCGAGGCCTTCAAGGCCAAGCTCGGCGAGAGCGTGCTGTTCCCGAAGCGCCTCGGCACCCCCGACGAGCTCGCCAGCATGGTCGTCGAGTGCATCACCAACAGCTACATGAACGCCGAGGTCATCCGCGTCGACGGCGGCATCCGGATGCCCCCGAAGTGAGCTGCCCTGGTCCGAGCCTGCGAGGACCAGGAGCCGGCAGCCAGGTCGAGTAGCCGCGCGGGCGACGAAGGAGCTCGCGGCCGGCGTATCGAGACCCTGCGGTAGGTCTCGATACGCTCGCTGGCGCTCGCTACTCGACCACCGAGGTGCGGCCTTGCTACTCGATCACCGAGGTGCGGCCGTGCTACTCGATCACCGAGGTGCGGCCGTGCTACTCGACCGCTGAGGTGCAGCCTTGCTACTCGACCGCCGAGGTGCGGCCTTGCTACTCGACCGCC
>JAOPXG010000303.1 GCA_025965275.1 Nocardioides sp. | reverse complement strand
ACCCGGAGCGACGGGAGGTCGACGGTCGCGGCGGCGTAGGTGCGGCCATCGGCGTCGCGGACCGCTGCCCCCTCGGCGGCGCCGGTGCGCGCGCGGGTGGCGCGGGCGAGGGACACCAGCTTGGTGTCCTCGGGAGAGAGCTCACTCATCGTCGTCCTCGTTGTCATCGTCGTCCACCACCCGGCTGATCAGGACGGTGCCGATCTTGTTGCGGCGGCCGGAAACGCCCTCGGCCTCGAACCGCAGGCCGTACGCCTCGACGGTCGAGCCGGCGATCGGGACCCGGCCGAGGTGCTTGGCCATCAGGCCGCCGACACTGTCGACGTCCTCCTCCTCGACCTCGAAGCCGAAGAGCTCGTCGAGGTCGTCGATCGGGTAGCGCGAGGAGACCCGGGTCGAGCCGTCGTCGAGCTGCTCGACCTCGACGGTCTCCTCGTCGTACTCGTCGGTGATCTCACCGACGATCTCCTCGAGCACGTCCTCGATCGTGACCAGGCCGGCGGTGCCGCCGTACTCGTCGACCACGATCGCGACGTGCTGGCGGTTGGCCTGCATCTCGGAGAGCAGCCCGTCGACGGGCTTGGACTCGGGCACGAAGTACGCCGGCCGCATCACCTCGTCGACGCGCTGGGTGAACTCGACGTCGGGTGCCTCGAAGTCGCGGCGCACGACGTCCTTCAGGTAGGCGAACCCGACGACGTCGTCGAGGTTCTCGCCGATCACCGGGACCCGGGAGAAGCCGCTGCGCAGGAAGAGCGACATCGTCTGGCGCAGGTTCTTGTAGCGCTCGATGTAGACGACGTCGTTGCGCGGCACCATCACCTCGCGCGCGATCGTGTCGCCCAGCTCGAAGACCGAGTGGATCATCCTCCGCTCGCCGGACTCGATCACCGCGGAGGCCTCGGCCAGGTCGACCAGCTCCCGCAGCTCGGTCTCCGTGGAGAACGGTCCCTCGCGGAAGCCCTTGCCCGGGGTGAGCGCGTTGCCGAGCAGGATCAGCAGCCGCGGGATGGGGCCGAGGACGGCGGTGACCGTGGCGATCGGCCCCGCCGAGATCAGCGCGATCCGCTCGGAGTGCTGACGGCCGACGGTCCGCGGCGCGACCCCGATGGCGACGAACGAGATCACCAGCATCACGCCGATGGTGGTGAGCATCGTCGGCCACCAGGCGCCGTCGTAGACGTCGTACGCCTGGAGCGTCACGAGCGCGATGGCCGAGATCTCGCAGAGGAGCCGCAACAGCAGCGCGGTGTTGAGGTAGCGGGGCAGGTCGTCGAGCAGCGCGACCAGCCGGCGCGCGCCGGGGCGGCCGTCGTCGAGCAGCTCCTCGGCGCGGGCGCGCGAGAAGGAGCCGATCGCGGCGTCGGCCGCGGAGAACAGCCCGGCCAGGAGAACGAGGGCGGCCGCCGCGAGCAGCAGCCAGACGTCGCCGCTAGTCACCGGAGGTGCTCGGGGCGCGCCACGCGGCCAGGAGCTCGTCCTGGAGCCCGAACATCTCGGCGTGCTCCTCGGGCTCGGCGTGGTCGTAGCCCAGCAGGTGCAGGATGCCGTGCACGGTCAGCAGCTCGACCTCGGCCTCGGTCGAGTGACCGGCCGTGGCCGCCTGCTTCTCGGCGACGTCGGGGCAGAGCACGAGGTCGCCGAGCACGCCCTCCTCGGGCTCCTCGTTGACCAGGCCCGGGCGCAGCTCGTCCATCGGGAAGGCGAGCACGTCGGTCGGCCCCTCCTTCTCCATCCACTGCCCGTTGAGCTGGGCGAGGGTGGGCTCGTCGACCGCCTTGATGCACAGCTCGGCCAGCGGGTGCACGCGCAGCCGGTCCAGGACGAAGCGGCTCAGCGCAGCCAGCTGCTTGACGTCGAGGTCGCGGCCGGACTCGTTGAGGATCTCGATGCTCAACTGCGCGCCCCGGGTCGGTTGGCCTGCAGCAGCTCGGCACGGGCGTCGAACTCGTCGTACGCCGCGACGATCTTGCCGACCAGCTTGTGCCGGACGACGTCGTGGGCGGTGAGCCGGTTGAAGGCGATGTCGTCGACGTTGTCGAGAATGCCCTCGATGACCCGCAGGCCCGACTTCACGCCGCTCGGCAGGTCGGTCTGGGTGACGTCACCGGTCACGACGATCTTGGAGCCGAAGCCGAGCCGGGTCAGGAACATCTTCATCTGCTCGGGCGAGGTGTTCTGCGCCTCGTCGAGGATGATGAACGAGTCGTTGAGCGACCGGCCGCGCATGTAGGCCAGCGGCGCCACCTCGATGGTCCCGGCCGCGAGCAGCTTGGGGATCGTCTCGGGGTAGATCATGTCGTGCAGCGCGTCGTACAGCGGCCGCAGGTAGGGGTCGATCTTCTCGCTGAGCGTGCCGGGCAGGAAGCCGAGCCGCTCCCCCGCCTCGACCGCCGGCCGGGTCAGGATGATCCGGTTGACGTTCTTGGCCTGGAGCGCCTGCACCGCCTTGGCCATCGCGAGGTAGGTCTTGCCGGTGCCGGCGGGGCCGATCCCGAAGGTGATCGTGTGCTTGTCGATCGAGTCGACGTAGCGCTTCTGGTTCAGGGTCTTCGGGCGGATCGAGCGGCCTCGGTTGGACAGGATGTTGAGGCTGAGCACGTCGGCCGGCCGCTCGGTCGTCTCGGCGCGCAGCATGGTGTGCACCCGCTCGACGGTCTCGCTGGTCAGGCCCTGGCCGGTGCGGATGATCGTCACCAGCTCGTCGAGCAGCCGCTCGGCCAGCGCGACCTCGCCGGGCTCGCCCTTCATCGTGATCCGGTTGCCGCGCACGTGGATCTCGGCGTCGAAGGCGCCCTCGATGATCCCCAGGAACTCGTCACCGGGGCCGAGCAGGCTGACCATGTTGATGCTGTTGGGGACCACCACCGTGTGACGCGTGGCGTTGGCGGGCTGGTCTCCCTGGTGGTTGCTGTCAGTCATGGATGCCCGGGCGGGCGGCCTCTCCAGTCGGGTTGTCGAGCCCCTCCATGCTACGGGAGCGCCCCTGCGTGGCCCAGCGAGTTGCGTTCGCCCTGAGCCAACATGGGGGGCGGGCGCGGCGTACGGTGGCGGTATGAGCGTGGAAAGGGCGTACGACGACGGGGCGTACGACGACCACGACGACGACACCCCGCCGTACTGGTACGCCGGCCAGCACCTGCCGCCCGACGCCCGGAAGATGGGCCTCAACCACACCGTCCCCGACGGCGCGATCCTGGATTTCGCCGGCTCGCTCGACTCCACCAAGCCGATGCACCGGATCACCGCATGGGTGATGCTCGCGGTCTTCGGCCTGCCGGTGGTGCTGTACGCCGTGCGGCTCTTCTACACGTTCTGAGATCCAGCGGAGCCTGACGGCTCACTCGTCGTCGTAGGCGACCTGGAGCATGCCGAGGCACATCTCGTCGGTCGTGCCCTCCGCCCAGATGACGTACTTGTCCGGGATCCCCTCGAACGCCGGCAGCACGTCGCGCAGCCACTGCACGTGGCGACAGGTGACCCGGACCGTGTCGAACGGGTCGAGGTGGACCGGGTCGATGGGCTTGGTGCCCTGGTTGTCGAAGTCCCAGATCGGGATGTCGAGGATGGTCTGCGCGTCCGGGGTGTCCGGGTTGACCTCGATCTTGATCGAGCGGCCCAGCAGGTGCATGTGGCCGGCCACGCCGAGGACCGTCATCGGCCGGCCGATGGTGCGGGTGCACGACGTGGTGTTGGACGGCTTCACCTCGGTGCCGCACAGCAGGTGCAGCAGGCTGTTGGTGTTGCCGGCGCTCCCGAAGCGCGACATCACGTCGGCGACCGCGGCGTCGCGGTCGCACAGCGGCCCGTCGTCGTGGTCGGGCCGGCACGGCATCTCGACCGGCGCCGGCATCAGGTAGGTGTGCAGCGCGGTCAGGTCCCGGTTGCCGTCCATCCAGCGCAGCTCCGTGCTGGACACGTCGGGCGCGGCGCCCTCGAGCAGGTTGTAGTGGACCTGCATCACGACACGGGAGCCGGCCTCGAGGCGGACGCCGTACCCGTCCCGGACCTTGGTCTCGTCGCCCCCGGGTGCCCACGCGGCCAGCCAGGAGGCGTCGTCGGTGTTGGTGAAGTCGCCGCTCAGGCCGGTCCCGCCGAAGCAGGTCCAGCCCTCGCCGTCCTCGGCGGCGTCCTTCTGCTCGGCCTCGGCGACCTTGTCGGGCGGGACCCGGAAGAGGATCACGTGGTGCACGACCGAGGGGTTGCCGGGCAGCACGTTGCTGCCGGTGAGCCAGACATCCTTGTCGAGCGTCGGATCCAGCAGGAAGCAGCGGTAGTCGTCGGTGCCGGTGCCGTTCGGCGCCGAGGGCGTGTACGACGCCGGCATGGTGAGCGTCATCCGCTTCTCACCGCTCCGCAGCGGCAGGTGCTTGCCGGGCTTGATCGCGGCCAGCTGGCCGGCCTCGACCTCGGGCGGGTCGGGCGGGTCGAGCAGCTGGGTCGGCGAGCCCGTCCGGCGGTCGCTGTCCTCCTGGACGCAGCCCGCGAGCGGCAGCACGAGGACTGCTGCGGCCAGGACGGTGGCGAGGCTGCGCAGGCCGCGGCTCATCCGGGGGGCCACGTCATCGGGCGACCGGCGAGCACGTGCACGTGGGTGTGGAACACGCTCTGCCCGACGCCGGCGCCGGTGTTGTAGACGAGCCGGTAGTCGTCGTACCCCTCGGCGGTGGCGACCGCGGCCGCGGTGGTGACCAGCTCGGCCGACGCCACGGGGTCGGCCGCGGCCAGCTCGGCGGCGTTCGCGTAGTGGTCCCGAGGCACGACGAGCACGTGCGTCGGCGCCTGCGGGTTGAGGTCGCGGAAGGCGACCGTCCGCTCGGTGACGTGCACGACCTCGGCCGGGATCTCCCCCGCCACGATCTTGCAGAACAGGCAGTCGTCCACAGTTTCCTCCTCGGGCCAGTAAACCGGATGGATCTGCCGCGCGTGCCATTAGCGTGACCACGGTGATGGACCGCCCCGCCTGGACAGCGGACGAGGCGCTCGAGCAGCTGTACGCCGCGCACTGGCGCCAGCTGGTCCGGCTCTCCGTGCTCCTGGTGCGCGACGTCGGGACCGCCGAGGAGGTCGTGCAGGACGCGTTCGTCGCCGTGCACGCCCGCTGGTCGAAGCTGCACGACACCGACCTCGCGCTCGCCTACCTGCGCCAGACGGTCGTGAACCGGTCGCGGTCCGCGTTGCGTCACCGCGCCGTCGTGACGCGGCACCTCGCCCGCGAGAGCGCCCCCGCCGATGCACCGTCGGCCGACCTGCCGGCGCTGGTTTCCGACCGGCGCGCCGTCGTCCTGGACGCGATGCGCGCACTGCCCCCGCGCCAGCGCGAGGTGCTCGCGCTGCGCTACTACCTGGACCTCTCCGAGGCCGAGATCGCCGACGCGATGGGCATCAGCCGCGGCGCGGTGAAGAGCCACGCGTCGCGCGGCGCGGCCGCCTTGCGAACCCTGCTCGAGAAGGACCTGTGATGAGCGACGACCTCTCCACGCTGCTGCACGACGCGGTGTCTGACGTCGAGCCCGCCGACCGCCTCGCCGAGATCCGGGCACGTACGTCGGCGCCGTCGCGCTCGGCCCCGCGTCCGTGGCTCTACGCCGGCGGAGCCATGGTGCTCGCCGCCGCGGCGACCGTCGCCGCGTTCGCGGTGATCGACCGTGACGGTGGCGGCGATCCCGGGCCGAGTCACCACGGCGACGACCTGCGGACCCAGCTGGTCGCGGCCTACTACGTCGGCGACACCCCGCAGGGGCCGCGGCTCTACCGCGAGTTCGACGTGGTGCCCGCCGGCGAGCCGCTGCAGGCGGCGCTGGACCGCATCGAGCAGCCGGCGAAGGACCCGGACTACCGCACCCCGTGGACGACCGGCTCGTTCGGCGAGGTGACGGTCGACGCGACGGGTATCCAGGTCCAGCTCGGTGACCCTGACGCCGCCCTGTCCGACGATCTCGCCGTGCAGCAGGTCGTCTACACCCTGCAGGCCGCGGCCGGCGAGCGTCTGCCGGTCTGGCTCTGGCGTGAGGGTCAGCGCGGGAACGCGCCGTACACCGCGGCGCCGGAGAACGACGTGCTGAGCCTCGTCAGCATCAGCGACCCCGCCCAGGGCAACGAGTACGACGGGTCGTTCACCGCACGTGGCCGGGCCAACTCCTTCGAGGCGACCGTGCCCTGGGAGATTCGCACCCAACGCGGCCCCCGCGGCGGTGCGATCGTGAAGCGGGGCGTCGCCACCGCCGAAGGCACGGGCGACCGCCTCTACGAGTGGGTCGCCGAGATCGACCTGACGGGCATCGCGCCCGGCACGTACACGTTCGTCGCGATGACCGACGACCCGTCGGACGGCGAGGGTCCGGGTCCCTTCACCGACACGCGCACGATCGTCGTCCGTTAGCCGTCGGCGACCGGGAGGATGGGGACCATGACCGTTCGTGCCCGGATCGCCGTGCTGCTCACCGCCTCCGCCGTCGTGCTCGCCGGCTGCGGCGACGACCCGAAGGCCGAGGACACCACGCCCACGAGCGGGTCGACCAAGCACCACGGCAACGACCACACCGACTCCCCGGAGCCGTCCGAGTCGACCGGCGGGACGGACGAATCGGGCGACACGGTCACGGTTCCGGTCTACTTCGTCGGCGAGACGCCCCAGGGCACGAAGCTCTACCGGGAGTTCCGCAAGGTCGAGGCCGACAACCCGGCCGACGAGGCGCTCGCGCTGATGACCGCGGGCGACGCGCTCGACCCCGACTACGACTCCGTCTACCCGGACGGCTCCTTCGCGGGCGTCGAGATCGGCGCCGACGCGATCTCCGTCGAGCTGCCCGACGAGAGCTGGACCAGCGCCGACACCCTGTCGGAGGCCGACGCCCGGCTGGCCGCACAGCAGCTCGTCTACACGCTCCAGGGCATCGCCCAGTCGCGGCTGCCCGTCGAGGTCGAGCTCGACGGTGCGCCGGCCGACCTCTTCGGGCTCGGCGGCGAGCTGAGCAACGAGCCCGAGATCGACGTACGCGCCCTCGTCAACGTGACCGTGCCCGAGGAGGGCGCGAGCGTGAGCGGGTCGTTCACCGCGAGCGGGGTGTCCAGCTCGTTCGAGGCCACCACGCCGTGGGAGATCCGCCAGGGTGACCGGGTGGTCAAGAAGGGTTTCGCTACCGCGGAGGGCTGGATGGACAAGCTCTACCCCTGGGAGACCGAGATCGACGTGTCCGGGCTCGAGCCGGGCGACTACACGTTCGTCGCGATGACCGACGACCCCTCCGGCGGCGAGGGCAGCGGCCCGACCGAGGACTCGAAGACCATCACGGTGAGCTGAGGTTCGGCTCAGCCCCAGCGCGACGTGCGGGACAGGATCGCGGAGACCGCGGCGACGCCGGCGGTCGAGGTGCGGAGCACCTCCGCACCCAGGCGCACCGAGACGGCTCCGGCGGCCACGAATGCCTCGATCTCGTCGGGTGACAGGCCGCCCTCGGGGCCGACCACGACGACGATCCGTCCGACATCCGGCACCTCGAAGGACGCCAGCGGGATCGACGCCTCCTCGTGCAGCACGACCGCGAGGTCCACTCCCGCGAGGAGTGCGACGACGTCGGACGTCGAGGCCAGCTCGGCCACCTCGGGGAACCACGACCGACGCGCCTGCTTGGCCGCCTCGCGCGCCGTGGATCGCCACCTCGCCAGCGCCTTCGTCGCCCGCTCGCCCTTCCAGACGGCGACGCTGCGCGACGCCGACCAGGGCACGATCCCGGCGACGCCCACCTCGGTCAGCACCTCGACCGCCAGCTCTCCGCGGTCGCCCTTCGGGACCGCCTGCACCACCACGACCGACGGCTGCGCCGGCTCGACCGAGGTCACGGACGCCACGGTCACGGCGAAGACCCGCTTGCCGGTCGACGCGACGTCGCCGACCACCGACGTGCCGGCGCCGTCGGTGAGCACCACGCGCTCCCCCACCCGCAGTCGGCGTACGGCGACCGCGTGGTGGGCCTCGTCGCCGCCGACCGTCACCTCGCCGCCGACGGCGACGCCGGTCAGCGTCGGGACGAGGTGGACGGGCAGCGACATCGGATCAGTGCGGGTTGAACGCGTCGCGGAGCCGGCCGAAGACGGACTTGCTGCTCGGGCGGACCTGGCCGGTCGGCTGCTCCTCCCCGCGGATCGCGGCGAGCTCGCGCAGCAGCTCCTCCTGCCGCGGGTCGAGCCTGGCGGGGGTCTCGACGACCACGTTGACGACGAGGTCGCCGCGTCCGCCGCGCAAGCCGGGCACCCCCCGGCCGCGGAGCACCTGCTCGGAGCCCGACTGCGTGCCGGGGCGGACCTCGAGGTCGAACGTCGTCTCGAGCTCGGAGTCGGTGGCCTCGCCGCTGACGACGTCTGCCTCGAGGGTCGGGAGGGTCAGCACGGTGCCCAGCGCGGCCGCCGTCATCGGCAGGGTGACCGTGCAGTGCAGGTCGTTGCCGTGCCGGGTGAAGGTGTCGTGGGGGGCGATGTGGATCTCGACGTACAGGTCGCCGGCGGGTCCGCCACCGGGCCCGACCTCGCCCTCGCCGGTCAGCTGGACGCGGGTGCCGCTGTCGACGCCGGCCGGGATCTTCACGGTCAGCGTGCGGCGCGAGCGGACCCGGCCGTCGCCCGAGCACTCGCGGCAGGGCTCCGGGATGATCGAGCCGAAGCCGCGGCAGGCCGCGCACGGGCGCAGGGTGCGGATCTCGCCGAGGAACGAGCGCTGCACGTGGGCCACCTCGCCCGCGCCGCGACAGGTCTCGCACGGGATCGGGTGGGTGCCGGCCGCCGTACCCTCACCGTGGCAGGTGCTGCAGAGCACCGCGGTGTCGACCTTGAGGTCGCGGGTGATGCCGAACGCCGCCTCGGCCAGCTCGACCTCGAGCCGGATCAGCGCGTCCTGGCCGCGGCGCTCGCGCGGCCGCGGGCCACGGCCCTGGCCGGCGGCACCGCCACCACCGAAGAACGCGTCCATGATGTCGGTGAAGGAGAAGCCGGCACCCTGGCCGAAGCCGGCCCCGGCGCCGAACGGGTCGCCGCCGCGGTCGTACGCCGCGCGCTTCTGCGGGTCGGAGAGCACCTCGTAGGCGAGGGACACCTCCTTGAACTTCTCCTGCGTGTCCGGGTCCGGGTTCACGTCGGGGTGCAACTGCCGGGCGAGTCGTCGGTAGGCCTTCTTGATGGTGTCGCCGTCCGCGTCACGGTCGACACCGAGAAGCTCGTACAGGTCCTGACTCAAAGCTGTTCCTTCTGTGGTGGTCTCGGGAGAGTGCGGGGGGTCGAGGCTCAGGCCTCGTCGAGGAGGCGCGACACGTAGCGCGCCACGGCGCGCACCGACGCCATCGAGCCGGGGTAGTCCATGCGGGTGGGCCCGACGATGCCGAGCCGGGCGAAGCCCTCGTCACCCGGGCCGTAGCCGGTCGCGACGACGCTCGTGGACGAGAGCTCCTGGTAGGGGCCTTCGTGCCCGATCCGGACGGTGAGCATGTCACCCGTCGTCGCCTCGCCCAGGAGCTTGAGGAGGATGACGTGCTCCTCGAGCGCCTCGAGGAGCGGGCGGACGGCGGAGTCGAAGCTGTCTCCGTAGCGCGCCAGGTTGGCGGCGCCCCCCACCGCGATCCGCTCGTCGGAGCGGTGGTCGGACATCGCCTCGACCAGCGCCTCGACGACGGCGCTGGTGGCGGTCTCGTCGTCGGCCGGAGCGAGCGCCCGGACAGCCGTCGCGGCGTCGGCGATGATCTCGCCGGTGGCCGCCCGGTTGACGATCGCGCGCAGCTCGACGAGCTGCTCCTCGGTCAGCTCGTCGGTGACCTCGACGACGCGCTGCTCGACGCGACCGGTGCTGAGGATCAGGACCACGAGCAGCCGGGTCGGCGCGACCGCGATCAGCTCGACGTGACGCACGGTGGAGCGGGAGAGCGTGGGGTACTGGACGACGGCGACCTGACGGGTGAGCTGGGCGAGCAGCCGCACCGAGCGGTTGACGACGTCGTCGAGGTCGACGGCGCCGTCGAGGATCGTGGCGATGGCCCGCTTCTCCGCGGCACTCATCGGCTTGACCGTGGTGAGCCGGTCGACGAAGAGCCGGTAGCCCTTGTCGGTCGGCACCCGGCCGGCGCTGGTGTGGGGCTGGGTGATGTAGCCCTCGTCCTCGAGGGCGGCCATGTCGTTGCGCACCGTGGCCGGCGAGACGCCCAGGCCGTGCCGCTCGACCAACGACTTCGAGCCGACCGGCTCCTCGGTGGCGACGTAGTCCTCGACGATGGCGCGGAGCACGGCGAGCCTGCGTTCTTCCTGCACTGCTCGCCTCCGACCTGCCAGCGGTCTGGCACTCGATTCCCCGGAGTGCCAATGCTACAAGGCCGATCGGAGCCCGGCTCGCAGACGCCCCAGGACTCGTGCTCGCACGCGAAATAGCTTAGGCTTACCTAACTATTCAGAGGAGAGGTCATGACCTCGACCGATCGCCCCGTCCCCCGCCCGGACGACTCGCCGCGGCTCGCCGCGGACGCCCGCAGCATCCTCGCCTGCCCCTCCTCGGTGAGCATGGTCGTCGAGGGTGAGACCCGGCTGGTCGGCGCCGACCACGAGCTGGGGCTGACCGACCAGCACGGCACCCCGACGTTCGTCTGCACCGTCGACTCCCCCGTCGCCCGGGCGGCCGACTCCCGGCGCAGCGCGCTGCTGACCCTCACCAGCGGCCTCGGGCCGCGCGGGTCGGCGGAGCGCACCGACACCCTCACCCTCGCCGGACGCCTGGAGCGCACCGGGATCGAGGACTGCGCCTGCTGCAGGGAGACCCGGCACGTCGTCACCCTGGACCTCAGCTTCGTGCTGCTCGCCCGCGCCGACCGGCAGCTCCGGGTGCCGCTCGACCAGTTCCACAGCCCGGCCCACCACCTCAACCGGGGGCATCTCCAGCGCTCCGTCGAGCACGCCAACGACTGCCACCAGGACGAGCTGCGCCAGGCGGTCTCGCTCGGCACCGGCACCCGGCCGGGCGACCTGCTCGGCGTACGACTGGCCGGGCTCACCCCGAGCCGGGTCGAGATCCAGTGGGTCGACGTCGACGGCGCCCACCGCACCGTCGTCTCGTTCCCGCGCACCGCGGGCAGCCTCGACGAGCTGGGCGAGCTGCTGCGCCGGGGACTGCACGCCGGCCTCTGCTGACCGACCCACCTAGGGTGGGCGGGTGGCATTCACCGAGGTCGCCGACCGCATCTGGGTCGCGCGCTACGACTGGTTCGACGTCAACGTGACCCTGGTCGGCGGTGACCGCGGGCTGCTCGTGGTCGACACCCACGCCTCGGGGCCGGCCGCCCGCGGCGTGATCGACGACGTACGCCGCCTCGGCGTCGGGGAGGTCGTGGGCCTCGTCAACACCCACGAGCACTTCGACCACACCTTCGGCAACGCGGAGTTCCGCGCCGCGTACGGCGAGCTCCCGATCCACGCCCACGAGATCGCCGCCGAACGGACCGTCTCCGCGGGCGAGCGGATCAAGGGTCTGTACGACGACGAGCCGGACGACCCGCACCGCGAGGAGGTGCAGGCCACCGAGATCGTCGCCGCCGACCACACGTTCTCCTCCGCCGTGGCGCTCGACCTGGGCGACCGGATGGTCGAGCTGGTGCACCCCGGCCGCGGCCACACGAGCGGCGACCTGGTCGTGCGGGTGCCCGACGCCGACGTGATGCTGGCCGGCGACCTGGTCGAGGAGTCGACCCTGCGCAACGCCGTGCCGGGCTTCGGCGACGACTGCTACCCGATGGACTGGCCGCTCAGCCTCGACATCGTGCTCGGCCTGACGACGAGCTCGTCGATCGTGGTGCCGGGCCACGGCGCCCCGGTCGACCGCGACTTCGTCGAGGAGCAGCGCAACGCGATCGGCATCGTGGCCGAGACGATCCGCGACCTGGCCGGCCGGGGCGTCCCGGAGAGCCAGGCGCTCGACGCCGCCGAGTGGCCGTACCCGCGCGAGGAGCTGGCGTCCGCCGTACGCCGTGGCTACGAGCAGCTGCCGCGCAGCCAGAAGCGGTTGCCGCTCATCTGAGGCACCTCAGCCAGGTCGAGCAGCCGCGCGAGCGAGGCACGAGCCCGCGTCCGGCGTGTCGAGACCGAAAGTGGGTACGACCCGCTCATGAGCAACCAGAGCGACGAGAACCGGACCGGCATCAGCGACGAGGACCTCCCGGAGGACCTCCAGCCCAGCGACGACAACCCGCTGGCCAAGCCGCTCAGCGAGGAGGACCACCCCACGTCGCCCGAGGAGCTCGACGTGCTCAGCGGCAAGACGCCCGACGAGTCCGACAGCGAGACCGACGCCACGGACGACTCCGAGAACTGACGGCGCGCCCTCACGGGCTCCGTCGGCGGCGCCACCTAGCGTGGACCGGGTGAACGACCGCTACGGCTCCGACGTCCTGGCCACCGACTGGCGCGCCCCCAAGCGCGGCCGCGCCGTCGAGGCTCCCGCCGAGCTCGGCACCGTCGTCGAGGAGGTCACCACCGACTGGTGCGGCGAGATCGTCGCGGTCGACCGCGACCTCCACACGGTCACCCTCGAGGACCGTCGCGAGAAGCGGCGCACGTTCCCGCTCGGCCCGGGCTTCCTGCTCGAGGGCCGGCCGGTCATCCTCGTGCCGCCACCCCGCGCGGGCGCACCCGCCAAGCCGACGCGCACGGCGTCCGGCTCGGTCGCCGTCCACGGCGCCCCGGCCCGGGTCGCCCGGGCCAGCCGGATCTTCGTCGAGGGCCGCCACGACGCCGAGCTGGTCGAGAAGGTCTGGGGTGACGACCTGCGGATCGAGGGCGTCGTCGTGGAGTACCTCGACGGCGTCGACGACCTCGGCGACCAGCTGCGCGACTTCGGCCCCGGCCCGGATCGCAAGGTCGGCGTCCTGGTCGACCACCTGGTCCGCGGCTCGAAGGAGAGCCGGATCGCCGACGCGGTCGCGAAGTCGCCGGTCGGCAAGCACGTGCTGATCGTCGGCCACCCCTTCATCGACATTTGGGCGGCGGTGAAGCCCGACCGGCTCGGCCTGGCGCGCTGGCCCGACGTGCCGCGCACCATCGAGTGGAAGAAGGGCATCTGCCAGCAGCTCGGCTGGCCGCACCGCGACCAGGCCGACATCGCGCGGGCCTGGAAGCACATTCTCGGCAGGGTCGGTTCCTACAACGACCTCGACCCGACCCTGCTGGGTCGGGTCGAGGAGCTGATCGACTTCGTCACCTCGGACTGAGGTCAGCTGCTGCGCAGTGGTCGTCCCTGCGCGTCGACCGAGTCGGTGGCCAGGATGATGATGCCGTCGATGAACGGCCACAGCGCGCCGATGCCGCAGGTCAGCACGGTCACGATCACCTGCCAGACGCCGGTCTTCGTGTCACCGATGTAGAAGCGGCCGATCCCGAGCGGGATCAGGATCTGGAGCAGGCCCGCGACCAGCTTGGTCTTGTCGGAGTAGGGGATGCCGGTCACCGGGTGCACGCCGTACGGCGCGGCCGGGTTGTACGGCGCGCCCGGGTAACCGCCGGCGGGCGGCGGCGGGTAGCCGCTCGGCTGGGCGTACGGCGGCGGCTGCTGGCCACCGGCGGGCGGCGGCACCTGTCCGCCGTACGGCGGCGGGGTGGGCTGGCCGTACGGCGGCGGCGTCGGCTGGCCGTAGGGCGGGGGCGGGGCCTGGTCGCCGGAGGGTGAGGGAGGCTGCTGGCCCTCGGGCGGCTGGGTGGGGTCCGGGGTCTCGGGGCCTTGGGTCATGGCGACCACAGTAGGGCCCGCCGGGTCCTCAGGGCAGCAGGTCGCGCACGAGGGCGTCCGCGAGCAGCCGGCCACGCTGGGTGGGCACCAGGCGCTCCGCGTGCCGGGTCAGCAGGCCGTCGTCGATCAGGCGTGCGACCGCGGCCCGCCCGGTCGCGTCGAGGACGCTGACCGGCAGCCCGTCGCGCAGCCGCAGCTCGAGCAGCACCCGCTCGACCCGGCGGCTCTCGTCGTCCAGCACCTCGCGGGCATGGGCGGGGCTGAGGCCGGCGGCCAGCCGGTCGGCGTACGCCGCAGGGTGCTTGACGTTCCACCACCGCACACCGCCGACGTGCGAGTGCGCGCCCGGTCCGATGCCCCACCAGTCGCCGCCGGTCCAGTAGAGCAGGTTGTGCCGGCAGCGGCTCGCCTCGTCCTTGGCCCAGTTCGAGACCTCGTACCACCCGAGGCCGGCCGCAGCGAAGCGCTCGTCGGCGAGCACGTACTTGTCGGCGAGGTCGTCCTCGTCGGGCATCGGCAGCTCGCCGCGCTTGACCCGACGGGCCAGGGCGGTGCCGTCCTCGACGATGAGGGAGTAGGCCGAGACGTGGTCGGGGCTGGACGCCAGCGCCGCCTCGACGCTGGTCTCCCAGTCGGCGAGCGACTCCCCCGGCGTGCCGTAGATGAGGTCGAGGCTGATCTGCTCGAAGCCCGCCTGCCGGGCCCAGTCGACGACGGCCGGCACCCGGAGCGGGTCGTGGGTGCGGTCCAGCACCCTGAGGACGTGGTCCACGGCCGACTGCATCCCGAACGAGATCCGGGTGAACCCGACCCGCCGCAGCTCCTCGAGGTCCCACAGCGCCACGCTGTCGGGGTTGGACTCGGTGGTGACCTCGGCGTCGTCGGCGAGCCCGAACTCCGCGGCGATCGCCGCGACCACCGATCCCAGGTCGGCCGGGCTCAGCAGGGTCGGCGTCCCGCCGCCGAAGAAGACCGTCTGCACCGGGACGTCCACGTCGCCCAGGGCGACGCGGGCTCGCCGTACCTCCGCGATCGCTGCCTCGGCGTACGTGGTGCGCGACGCTCCGGGTGCGCCTCCGGCCGGCCCGAGCTCCTCGGACGTGTACGTGTTGAAGTCGCAGTAGCCGCAGCGCACCGTGCAGAACGGCACGTGCACGTAGATCCCGAACGGCCGCTCCCCCACCCCCGCCAGCGCGCTCTCGGGCAGTGACCCGTCCTCGGGGACCGGGTCACCGGCGGGCAGGGCGGAGGGCATTGCGCCATCCTCCCACCCGGGGTGGAACGGGTCGTCCGCCTCTCGGCTACTCATAGGTGCGCATGAGGCGGACGACTCGGATGCTGTGGATGACGGCCGTCGCCATCGCCGCAATTCGGGGAGGCTCGAGGGCATGTCCGGTACGACGCCACCCCGCTGGCTGCCTCTCGCCGCAGCCCAGGGCGGGATGCTGCATCGTCGCCAGCTGAATCGACTCGGCATGGGAAGCCACTACGTCGACGCCCAGCTCAGTGCCCGCCGATGGCAGGAGGTGAGCAGCGTGGTCCTGTGCACGACGACCGGAGCGCTCACCCGCGCCCAGCTGATGTGGTCAGGGGTCCTGCACGCCGGGCCCTGCAGTGCTCTCGGCGGCCTCACAGCACTGGAGCGACACGGGTTGGAACGGTGGCACCGCGACGAGATCACCGTCCTGGTCCGGAAGTCACACAACCTGGAGCCGATCAACGGCATCCGTTTCGTCGAGACCCGACGGCCGATCCCATTGCTGACCTCCCCGCTGCCGCTGTCGACCTGGCGGGTGGAACCCACGGCCCTCCTGTGGGCGGGCTACCACCCGGTGATGCGGTCGGCGTACGGGCTCCTCGCGGCCTGCGTCCAGCAGGGCCTGACCACGCCGTACCGCCTCGATGGGTGGATCACGCGGATGCGGCCGCTGCGACGGGCCAAGCCGTTCCGTCGGTTCCTCGGCGAGCTCGCCGCCGGCACCCAGTCGGCTGCGGAACGCGACGTCCTCACGATGTGTGACTCGTTCCTGATCCCTCGGCCCGTGCGCCAGACCCCACGGCGAGACTCCGCCGGCCGCCTCCGGTTCACGGATGCCGAGTGGCGGCTGCCGGATGGTCGCGTGGTCGTGCTCGAGGTCGACGGCGGGTTCCACATGCGAGTGGAGCACTGGAGCGCCGACATCGAACGGGAGCGCCAGCTCGTCGCCACCGGAGTGACGGTGATCCGATGCACTGCCGTCGAGCTGCGCGACCATCCCGATCGAGTCGCCCGAGACCTGCGCGCGCTCGGCGTACTCGGGTCGTCCGCCTGACACGCACCCATGGCTGGTCGAGAGGCGGACGACCCGCTCAGTGGAAGTCGCGCGAACGGTGCCGGGCCCGCAGCGCCCGCCCCACCTCGGGGTAGACGTCCTCGATCGGCGCCAACCGGTCGGCGAGCAGGTTGGTGACGCCGTCGGAGCGTTCGAGCATCCCCCGGATCACCATGCCGGCGGCGGTGGCAGCGACCGTGCGGTAGCGCCGCCAGACCCCGACCGTGCAGATGACGTTGAGCATCCCGGTCTCGTCCTCGAGGTTGAGGAAGGTCACCCCGTCGGCGGTCGCCGGGCGTTGCCGGTGGGTGATCAGGCCGGCGACCTTGACCCGGCGATTGGGCTCGGCGTCGGCGAGGCCAGCGACGGAGTGGATGCCCTCGGACGTCAGCAGGGGCCGGAGGAACTCGACGGGGTGCTTGGCCGGCGAGATGCGGGTCGCCCAGAGATCCGCCATGGTCTCC
>JAOPXG010000342.1 GCA_025965275.1 Nocardioides sp. | reverse complement strand
TCTCCCGCTACGGCCTCGTCGCGCTGGCCAGCTCGCTCGACCAGGCCGGCCCGGTGACCCGCACGGTCCTCGACTCGGCGCTGCTGCACGAGATCATCGGCGGCCACGACCCGAAGGACTCCACGAGTGTCGACCAGCCGCTGCCGGCGCTGGTCGAGGCGGCCCGGCTCGGCGCCGGTGGCGACCTGACCGGCCTGCGGGTCGGGGTCATCACCGAGCTGAGCGGCGACGGCTGGCAGCCCGGCGTGATGACCCGCTTCCAGGAGTCGGTCGACCTGCTGGTCAAGGCCGGCGCCGAGGTCGTCGAGGTGTCCTGCCCACACTTCGTGCACGCCCTCGCGGCGTACTACCTGATCCTCCCGGCGGAGGCGTCGAGCAACCTCGCGAAGTTCGACGCCATGCGCTACGGCCTGCGCGTCGTGCCCGAGAACATCGACAACCCCAGCGCCGAGGACGTGATGCGCGCGACCCGCGACGCCGGCTTCGGCGACGAGGTCAAGCGCCGGATCATCCTCGGCACCTACGCGCTGTCGAGCGGCTACTACGACGCTTACTACGGCCAGGCCCAGAAGGTCCGCACGCTCATCTCGCGTGACTTCGAGGCGGCGTTCGAGAAGGCCGACGTGCTCGTCTCTCCGACGGCGCCGACCACGGCGTTCAAGCTCGGCGAGAAGCTCGACGACCCGATCGCGATGTACCTCAACGACCTCGCGACCATCCCGGCCAACCTCTCCGGCGTCCCCGGCATCTCGGTGCCGAGCGGCCTCGCCGACGAGGACGGCCTGCCCGCCGGCATCCAGATCCTGGCGCCGGCGCTCGCCGACGACCGCCTCTACCGGGTCGGTGCCGCCCTCGAGGCCGCGCTGCTCGAGCAGTGGGGCGGCCCGCTGCTGGACAAGGCCCCGACCCTCGAAGGAGGAGCTCGATGACCGACACCCTGGTGTCCTTCGACGACGTGCTCACGTCGTACGACCCGGCGCTGGGCCTCGAGGTCCACGTCGAGCTCAACACCAACACCAAGATGTTCTGCGGCTGCCCGGCCGTCTTCGGTGGCGAGCCCAACACCCAGGTCTGCCCGACCTGCCTGGGCCTGCCCGGCGCGATGCCGGTCGTCAACGGCAAGGCGATCGAGTCGGCCATCCGCATCGGCCTGGCGCTGAACTGCGAGATCGCCGAGTGGTGCCGGTTCGCCCGGAAGAACTACTTCTACCCGGACATGCCGAAGAACTTCCAGACGTCGCAGTACGACGAGCCGATCTGCTTCGAGGGCTTCTTGGACGTCGACGTCGACGGCGAGGTGTTCCGCGTCGAGATCGAGCGCGCCCACATGGAGGAGGACACCGGGAAGTCGCTGCACGTCGGCGGTGCGACCGGCCGCATCCACGGCGCCGACTACTCGCTGGTCGACTACAACCGCGCCGGCATCCCGCTGATCGAGATCGTCACCAAGCCGATCCTGGGCGCGGGGGCGAAGGCGCCGGCCGTGGCCCGGGCGTACGTCTCCCAGCTGCGCGACCTGATCGTCGCCCTCGGCGTCTCCGAGGCCCGGATGGACCAGGGCAACCTGCGCGCCGACGTGAACCTCTCGTTGGCGCCGAAGGGCTCCGGCAAGCTCGGGACCCGCACCGAGACCAAGAACGTCAACTCGTTCCGATCGGTCGAGCGCGCGGTGCGCTACGAGATGCAGCGACAGGCCGCCATCCTCGACGCGGGCGGCTCGATCCTGCAGGAGACGCGCCACTGGCACGAGGACACCGGCGTCACCACGAGCGGGCGCGAGAAGTCGGACGCCGACGACTACCGCTACTTCCCGGAGCCCGACCTGGTGCCGGTCGCCCCGTCGCGGGAGTGGGTCGACGAGCTGCGCGGCACGCTGCCGGAGAACCCGCTCCTCAAGCGGGCCCGGCTCCAGGCCGACTGGGGCTACACCGACCTCGAGATGCGCGACGTCGTCGCCTCCGGTGTGGTCGGGCTGATCGAGGAGACCGTCGCGGCCGGGGCCTCGCCGCAGTCGGCCCGCAAGTGGTGGCTCTCCGAGCTCGGCCGTCGGGCGAACGACGCCGGGGTGGACATCACCGACCTCCAGGTCACCCCCGTGGAGGTCGCGACCGTGCAGGCGCTGGTCGACGACGGCTCGCTCAACGACAAGCTGGCCCGCCAGGTCTTCGACGGCCTGCTCGCCGGTGAGGGCACGCCCGCCGAGATCGTGGCCGCCCGTGGCCTGGCCATCGTGTCCGACGAGGGCGCGCTGAGCGCCGCCGTCGACGCCGCCATCGCGGCCAACCCGGACGTCGCCGACAAGATCCGCGACGGCAAGGTCGCCGCCGCCGGCGCCCTGATCGGCGCGGTCATGAAGGAGATGCGCGGCCAGGCCGACGCGGGCCGGGTGCGGGAGCTGGTGCTGGAGAAGCTGACGGAGACGCGTTAGCGGATCCGTCGATGGTGGTCGAGCGAGCCGCGCGGCTGAGGAACGAAGCCGCGACCGGCGTGTCGAGACCCAGCGCGATGGAGATCAGTCGGCGGCGACCGGACCGATAGCTCGACCTAGGGATATGCTGCTCGGGCACAAGTCACCACGCCCGCAGCGGGGGAAGCCGGTCAGATCCCGGCGCTGACCCGCAACCGTAGGCCGTCCGACCCTCCCAGGGTCGGGGGCGAGCCGGAGCACTCGATGCGACGCGTCCTGATCACACGCTGTCGAGGAAAAGCAGCGGTGGCGAACTCGGGGACCCACCCCAGGCGCTCCCGCTGAGCAGCGGGAAGGAACCACTCATGCGCAGCACCGCGCGCCGCGTCGCCGCCGTTCTGGCCGCCCCGGCTCTCACTCTCTCCGTCCTGGCGGCCACGTCGTCCCCGGCGTCCGCCGCGGTCGACCCCGGACCGGCGACCGCCGCCGGGACCTGGCTCGTCGGCCAGCTCGACAACGGCCTCCTGCTGAGCCCCTACGACGACTCCGAGGGCAACCCCTACCCCGACTTCGGCGCCTCGATCGACGCGGCTCTGTCGCTGCACGCGGTCGACGCCCCGGCGCCGGTGGTCGGCGGCATCAGTGACGCCGTCGCCGCCCGCGTCGACGAGTACGTCACCGGCGACGCCGCCGGCGACCCGGACAGCACGTACGCCGGCGCCACCGCGAAGGCCGCCGTGCTCGCCCAGACCGCGGGCGACGACCCGACCAGCTTCGGCGGCGTGGACCTGATCCAGGCGCTCGAGGGAGTCGTCGACACCGAGGGCGCGACCAACGGCCGGATCGTGGACGTCTCGTCGTACGGCGACTACGCCAACACGCTCGGCCAGTCCTTCGCCGCGCAGGCGCTCGACACCGCGGGCAGCGACCTCGCAGACCCGGTCACCGACTTCTTGCTCGACCAGCAGTGCGCGGCCGGCTTCTTCCGCCAGTCCTTCGCCGCGATCGGCGCCGCCGACCAGACCTGCGACGGCGGCGCCGGCCAGCCCGACGTCGACGCGACGTCGCTGGCGGTCCAGTCGCTGCAGTCACAGCTCGACGACACCGACGTCGCCGGCCATGTGGCCGACGCCGTCGCCTGGCTGAAGTCGGCCCAGAACGCCAACGGTTCCTTCGGTGCCGACGCCTCCCTCCCGGACGCGAACGCCAACAGCACCGGCCTCGCGGGCTACGCGCTGCTCCTGTCCGGCGAGACCGAGGCCGCGCAGCGCGCCGCCGCGTGGCTGCGGGCCCACCAGGCCACCAACGTCGCCCACTGCTTCTACTACGACCCGGCCGACACCGGCTCGCTCGCCTACGACAACGCGTCCCTGAAGGCGGCCCAGGCCGGTCCGATGGACGACCAGCTCCGCTACACGGCTCAGCGCTCGACGGCCCAGGCCCTGCCGGCGCTCCTCGCCGCGCAGACTGGACCGGGCGACCCGCAGCCGCTGTTCGCCGCGGAGTACGTGAAGGCCGGTGGCAAGAAGCCGGTCGGTGTGGTCCAGGCCGCCCCGGGCGAGGCGCTCTGCGCGATGCTCGGCGAGCAGTCGGTCCTCGGCTACGCCAACGCCGCCGGCGAGGGCCACCTGCCCGTCGTGATCCCGACCAGGACCGGCACCAGCAAGGTCAAGGTCGCCAACGCCGACGGCACGTTCGGCACCGCCGAGATCCACGCCCTCGGCGCGAAGAAGCTGCCGTTCACGCTCAAGAACACGGTCGCCGCGGGCAGGAAGCAGCTCGTCAAGGTCAGCGGTCTCGCCCCCGGCGAGTCGCTGAGCATCGTGGTCCACTGGCCGAAGTCCGGCCCGAAGCAGACCTCTGTCGTCACCGCTGTCCAGGCCAACAGCGAGGGCAGGTTCACGCACTCCTTCAAGGTCCCCCACCAGCCGGGCAAGGGTCGGGTCGTGGTGACGGGTCAATTCGGCAACCGCAAGAACAGCAAGTCCTTCACCGTCACCCGCTGATCGTGCGGCTGACCTCTCGGACCCTCGCGCGTCTCGTCGCCGCGGCCGCCCTGGCCGCGGCGG
>JAOPXG010000256.1 GCA_025965275.1 Nocardioides sp. | reverse complement strand
CCCACGGCAACGTGCGGATGCTGCTCGAGATGGTGCAGCGCCTCAAGACCGACCCGGCCACCCGCCACGTGCAGGTGATCGGCGGCAACGTCGCCAGCCGCGAGGGCGCCCAGGCGTTCGTCGACGCGGGCGCCGACGCCGTGAAGGTCGGCGTCGGCCCGGGCTCCATCTGCACGACGCGGGTCGTCACCGGCGTCGGCGTACCCCAGGTCACCGCCGTCTTCGAGGCGTCGCTTGCCTGCAAGCCGGCCGGCGTACCCGTGATCGCCGACGGCGGGATGAAGCACAGCGGCGAGATCGCCAAGGCCATCGTCGCCGGCGCCGACACCGTGATGGTGGGCTCGCTCCTCGCCGGCTGCGAGGAGTCGCCGGGCGACCTGGTCTTCGTCAACGGCAAGCAGTTCAAGGCCTACCGCGGCATGGGCTCGCTCGGCGCGATGTCGAGCCGCGGCAAGAAGTCCTACTCCAAGGACCGCTACTTCCAGGCCGAGGTCACCAGCGACGACCAGATCGTGCCCGAGGGCATCGAGGGCCAGGTCGCCTACCGCGGCCCGCTGTCAGCGGTCGCCCACCAGCTGATCGGCGGGCTCAACCAGTCGATGTTCTACATCGGCGCGCGCACCATCCCCGAGCTCCAGGAGAAGGGCCGCTTCGTGCGGATCACCTCGGCGTCGCTCCAGGAGAGCCACCCCCACGACGTGCAGATGACCGTCGAGGCACCCAACTACACCGGGCGGTAGACCAGCAGCGCGGTCCGCCCCTCGGCGGTGGTCGGGGTGGCGGAGACGTCGTAGCGGTCGCCTGCCAGCAGCACCCCGGCGAGGAAGTCGTAGCCGCTTTGCAGGTCCGGCTGGGTGGTCGAGCAGTAGTCGGAGAAGGTCAGGTCGTCGAGCCGGCCGCGGACGACGACCGTCGCGCTGCTCTCGCCGTCCTGGATGAACGCGGCGTTGAGGAGCCTCCGGTCGCCGGTGTCGCTCCGGAAGACCGCCGTGTCGGAGCTGAAGCCGTCGGCGAGCTCGTCGGTCGGCCGGTAGACCGCGACACCGATCCGGGCGTCGTCCGGGGCGTCGTCCAGGTCGCCGCTGACGTAGGCGAGGCCGTGGGGGCCGGTGACCGGCACGGACCGCTCCTGGCCGGCGAGGACGCGGGCGAGCGCCACGTCACCGGTCGAGAGGGTCGCGGAGCCGTCGCCCAGCCCGGTGGCCACGAGCATGACCACCACGTCCTCGCCCGTCCCGACCTGCACGTCCTGGCCGGGTGAGACCTCGCGCACCGTGTCGAGCTCGTAGGTGAAGCCGTCCACCTCGACCCGGCGCGGCACGGCGACGTCGGTCACCGGCCCGGCCGGGTCGACCGACCCGGAGTCGCGGAATACACACCGCCGGTCGCCACGACCGCGGCGGCGGCCGCGACCGCGGAGGCCCGGCGGCGGCGTACGACGCGGACCCGCTGGCGGACCGCGTCGGCGCGGCCGTGACGCTCCGTGTCGTCGAACCCGGCGGCCTCGCGGCCCAGGGTGGTGCGCAGGTCGTGCAGCGTGTTCACGAGCGGTCCTCCGTGGTCGCGGCGTCGTCGGCGAGGGCGGGGTCGACCCGCAGCTTCGCGAGCGCCTTGCTGGTCTGGCTCTTGACGGTGCCGGCCGAGACGCCGAGCAGGCGGGCCGTCTCGGCCTCGCTGAGGTCCTCGACGAAGCGCAGCACGACGACCGCGCGCTGCCTGCGGGGCAGGCGGCCCATCGCCTCCCAGAGGTCCTGGCGCTGGTCCGACTCGTCGTGCGGCCTGCTGCCCTCGGGCTCGGGAGGCTCGGCGTACGACTGCTCGCCGTTCCACTTCCGGCGCCACCAGGAGGCGAAGGTGTTGACGAGGATCTTGCGGACGTAGGGCTCGGGGTGGCTCTCGATCCGCGACCAGGCGAACCACGCCTTGGCGAGCGCGGTCTGCAGCAGGTCCGCCGCGAGGGCGTGGTCGCGGGTCAGCAGGTACGCCGTCCGCAACAGGCCCGTGGGAGCGCGCGGCGACGAACTCGTCGAAGTCCGTCCGCTGCTCCATCGAGCCTCCCGAGATCAATGTCGACCGTGGTCCGGTCAGAGCATCCATACCCCTCCGACCACGTGGGAACCGGGAAAGGTTGCCCGGGACTGATGACGGATAGAGTTCTGCGGTGACCGACATCGAGATCGGCCGGGCCAAGCGTGCCCGCCGCGCCTACTCCTTCGACGACATCGCGATCGTGCCCTCCCGGCGCACCCGCGACCCGGAGGAGGTCAGCACCGCCTGGCAGATCGACGCCTACCGCTTCGAGCTGCCCGTGCTGGCCGCTCCGATGGACTCGGTCATGTCGCCGGCCACCGCGATCGCGCTCGGGAAGTTCGGCGGGCTCGGCGTCCTCAACCTCGAGGGCATCTGGACCCGCTACGCCGACCCGACGGACCTGCTCGAGGAGGTCGCCGGGCTCGAGGGCGCCGAGGCGACCCGTCGGCTCCAGCAGATCTACACCGAGCCGATCAGCCCCGAGCTGATCACCGAGCGCCTCCGCGAGATCCGCGAGGCCGGCGTCACCGTGGCCGGCTCGCTCTCGCCGCAGCGCACCAAGGAGTTCGCGAAGGCCGTCGTCGACGCGGGTGTCGACATGTTCGTCATCCGGGGCACCACGGTCTCGGCCGAGCACGTCTCCTCGCAGGCCGAGCCGCTGAACCTCAAGGAGTTCATCTACGAGCTCGACGTCCCGGTCGTGGTCGGCGGCTGCGCCACCCACCAGGCGGCGCTCCACCTGATGCGCACCGGCGCGGCCGGCGTCCTCGTCGGCTTCGGCGGCGGCGCCGCCCACACCACCCGCACCGTGCTCGGCATCGCCGTCCCGATGGCGTCCGCGCTCGCCGACGTGGCCGCCGCCCGTCGCGACTACCTCGACGAGTCCGGCGGCCGCTACGTCCACGTCATCGCCGACGGCTCGATCGGCAAGTCCGGCGACGTCGCCAAGGCGATCGCCTGCGGCGCCGACGCGGTGATGGTCGGCTCGCCGTTCGCGCGCGCCACCGACGCCCCGGGCCGCGGCTTCCACTGGGGCACCGAGGCGCACCACCCCGACCTGCCGCGCGGTCAGCGGGTCCAGTTCGAGACCGTCGGCACGATCGAGGAGATCCTCTTCGGCCCCTCTCGGGTCGCCGACGGCACCATGAACCTGATGGGCGCCCTGCGCCGCTCGATGGCCACCACCGGCTACACCGAGCTCAAGGAGTTCCAGCGGGTCGAGGTCGTCGTCGAGTGACCGCACGATGACGACGCTGCGGGTGGCGGCGGGCCAGGCGGTCGCGGTCTCCGGCGATCTCGTCGCGAACGTCCGCACGGCGGCGCGGCTGACCGGACTGGCCGGCTCGCAGCAGGTCCGCCTCCTCGTGCTGCCCGAGGCGTTCCTGACCGGCTACGACATCGACGCGTTCGCCCGCGCGCTCCCGTCCTCCGAGGACCTCGACGGTCCCTGGCTCGACCCGCTCCGGGCCGAGGCGGTCGCCGGCGGCGTCACCGTCGTCGTCGGCACGGCGCTCCAGCGCGGCGAGCTGCGCACGCTCGCGCAGATCGTGGTCCGGACCGACGGCACCGCGACAGCGCCGTACGACAAGCAGCACCTCGACGGCCTGGAGAAGCAGTTCTTCACCGCCGGCGACCACGGCGCCTCGATCACGGTCGACGGCGTCGAGCTCGGCCTGTCCATCTGCTACGACGGCTGCTTCCCCGAGCACGCCGCCGCGGCGGCGCGCGACGGGGCGGTCGGCTACCTCAGCTCGTCGGCGTACTTCCCCGGCGGCGCCCACCGGCGCGACCTCTACTACCCGGCCCGCGCGCTCGAGAACGGCATGTACGTCGTCTTCTCGGGTCTCACCGGACCGTGTGGCGACTTCTCGTTCATCGGCGGCTCGACGGTCTACGACCCCGAGGGCCGGCGGATCGCCGGACTCGTCGAGGAGGAGGGACTGGCGATCGCCGACCTCGACACCGACGTCGTCGCCGAGACGCGGGCGACCCACACGATGTTCAGCGACCACCGCGCCGACCTCGGTCCGCGCACCCGCGGATAGGGCCGGGCCCCGTGACGCCGACACAGTGCGGATACAGCGGTTTGCGAGGATTACCACATGAGCCCCTCCAGCGCCCTCGGTCCGCAGGCTCGTGACGACTCGCTGGCGGCGATACGCGGGCTCTCCGGTCAGGGCGAGCTCGACGTCCTCGTGGTCGGCGGGGGAGTCGTCGGCGCCGGCACCGCGCTCGACGCGGTGACCCGCGGGCTCCACACCGGCCTCCTTGAGCAGCGCGACCTCGCCAGCGGCACCAGCAGCCGCAGCAGCAAGCTGATCCACGGCGGCCTGCGCTACCTGGAGATGCTCGACTTCGGGCTGGTCCGCGAGGCGCTCCAGGAGCGCGGGCTCCTGCTCACCCGGCTCGCGCCGCACCTGGTCCGGCCGGTGCCGTTCCTCTACCCGCTGACCCACCGGGGCTGGGAGCGGCCGTACGTCGGCGCCGGGCTCGCGCTCTACGACGGCATGGCGATGCTCGGCTCGCTGTCCAAGAACGGGGCGGAGATGGGTGTGCCCCGGCACCGACACCTCTTCCGCCGGCAGGTCGCCCGCATCGCGCCCGACTTCAAGACCGAGTCGATCACCGGCGCGATCCAGTACTACGACTGCCAGGTCGACGACGCGCGCCTCGTGGTGACGCTGGCCCGCACCGCGGCCGCCCACGGCGCTCACATCGCCACCCGGGTGAAGGTCACCGGCTTCCTGCGCGAGGGCGAGCGGGTCGTCGGTGTCCGCGCCCGCGACCTGGAGCACCAGGTCGACTTCGAGGTCCGGGCCCGGGTCGTGGTCAACGCCGCCGGCGTCTGGACCGACGAGATCCAGGAGATGGTCGGCGGCCGGGGCTCGCTGCACGTCCAGGCGAGCAAGGGCATCCACCTGGTCGTCCCGCGCGACCGGATCCGTTCCGATGCCGGCTTCATCGTCCGGACCGAGACGTCCGTGCTGTTCGTGATCCCGTGGGGCCGGCACTGGATCATCGGCACCACCGACACCCCGTGGAGCCTCGACAA
>JAOPXG010000195.1 GCA_025965275.1 Nocardioides sp. | reverse complement strand
GTGACGATCTCCATGCTGGTCAGCTCCTCGAGTACGTCGGCTTTGCTTGGAGGCGAAGGACTCCCCGGTCACGGTGGTGCGGGGCCTCGGTGAGGTGGCGGGCGCGCCGACTCCCCCGAGCTGACCCGACAGAACCGAGAAGGGTGGCGCCGACATCGGGCACCACCCTTCTCGGAACGTCGCGTGCTACCAGGTCACGGGCCCGCGGTCGTCGAGAAGCCAGACCCCAGACCGCCGGCGTCGGACTTGTAGAGCATGGACTTGGCGGCGTCGCTGGAGGCGGGGTTGATGACGTCGATGCAGTAGACCCCGACGGTGGTCGATCCCTTGACCGCGACGGTGTTCCCGTCGCTGGACGTGAAGCCCGCGAGCGCGCCGGTGCCAGCGGTCTTGGGTCCCAAGCTCGAGCTCGGGACCACCGCGGTGGGATTGTCCGTCATCCACGTCTCGATCGAGGTCGCGGCGTTCTTGAGGTCCGACTTCATGGAGGCGTCGACGCCCTTCTTCCGCTGGTTCAGGAAGATCGGGATGGCGATGGCGGCGAGGATGCCGATGATCACGATGACGACGAGGAGCTCGATCAGGGTGAAGCCCTGGTCCTTCTCCTTGAGGGACTTCTGCATCCGAGCAAGCATGGTGGTACTCCTGGGGGGTGTCGTGCCTGTGTTGCGCGGGTCCACACGGGCTGCCGGGTGTCCTGGCGCGTCTGTCACCTTCAACTTCGGTGCCGCGAGGGCCGGACTTGAGGGCCGGGCTCAGGAAATTCTCAGCCGCCGTAGCGGGGCGCGACCTCGCCGAAGGTCTTCTGCCCCCAGGCCGAGCGCACCGGGTCGAGGAAGTACGGCGGCGGGGCATAGCGCAGGCGGCTGTCGTAGTTGTAGTCCTTGAGGTAGCCGGTGCTGCCCCTGCCCACGATGCCGCGGAACTTCTGGGCGATCGATCCGTAGACGCGCAGCTTTCCGAGGCACGCCGACGAGCCCGAGACACAGCTGTTGCTGCCCACGTCGTACTGCTGGACCTCGAAGCTGTGGTTGAGGGTCAGGATCGATGCGTCCACTTCCGGGTTCTTGAGGGAGCCCGTGAGGTTGCTGGTCCCGCGGACCCAGGTGCAGACGGTCGTGGTGACCCACTTCTGCCCGTTCCAGGTCTTCTGGTCCTTGCAGCTCTGCGTCTTGCTCACCGGGTGGTAGATCTGCACGGAGTTCTCGGCGATCAGGCCGAGCGCGTCGGCGCCGTTCGGTCCGCCCTGGTAGAGCAGGTTGCCGACGACCACGATGTTGTTGTCGGTCGAGATCGTCACGCGCCCCTTGAGGGTGCCTTCGACGTACGCGGTGCCGTAGCGACAGCTGGCGTCGTCCAGCGTCTGGTTCCAGTCGTCGGCGTTCGGCAGGTCGGTCCCGGTGGACGTGTCGGGCACCGTGCCGAGGGAGCCGGCGGCACACGCCCCGCTCGGCGGGAGTGGCAGCTGCGTCGACGGGACGTCCTGCACCATGATCAGGTTGTTCTGCGGCACTGGCACGATGCGCGGCCAGGCCGATGTCGATCCCGATGCCGTGCCCGCGCAGCCCGGGTTGAGACGCGTCGGATCCGAGTACGGGCTCCAGACCTTCATGGTCGGAGCTGCGCTGCCGCTCGCCGCGAGGAACTGGATCCGGGTTGGACCGGTGTAGAGGCAGCCCAGCGTCACCGGGGAGTCCTGGCCGCGCACGACGACCTGCCGCAGGTCGCCGATGCTCTGCGGGATGTCGACCTCGCTGCGGTAGCCGATGCCCTTGTCGAACACCGGGTGCCCGGCAGAGGGGGAGTTCCCGGAGCGGTAGCAGTCAGTGGTCAGGACCGTGCGCCCGCCCTCGCGGTTGCAGGACGGCATCGACGTCGTCACGGTGCCGTAGAAGTGCGGACCCTTGCCGGTGTTCGGGGACGACGTGCCGTCGGTCATCAGGATCGAGTCGTTCGAGTGCACCGGTCCGTTCATCTGGTCCCCACCGATGAACGTGATGTCGACGCAGTTGGAGTCGCGGCCGGCCCACTGGTAGGTCGCGCACTTCATCGCCTCGCTGGGGGACATGCCGTCGCCCCCGTCCCGCTTCGGAATGTCGATGTAGTCGGCCGGGTCCTTGGTCTCGTAGGTCGTGTAGTACAGAAATTCGCCGAAGCCGCCGCGGCGCAGCGTCACCGCGATGCTGCGGGTGGTGTCACCGCCGGCACGACCCGTCGCGACCAGGTGGATGGTGCCGTCGACGGGTGTGTCCGTCACGTCGACCTCGTAGTGGAACTGGGCGTCGGTCGCCCCCGGCACGTCGAGCCAGCCGACCTGCGTGGACGCGTTCCAGCCGCAGGCCTGGTCGGTCCGCGGCCCTTGGAGCGCGCGGTTGCCGCAGTCGACCGTCTGCCAGTAGTTGTCCTCCTGGTTCAGTCGCGCGACGTAGTTGTCCACGCCGGCCTCGGCCGCGGCGAACGCCTGGTACCACTCGGTCGAGTGCCGGGTGTGGTGCATGGCATGCAGCCCGTAGTTGAGGGCGACGCTCACGACCAGCATCACGACGGTCATGGCGCCGAGCACCATGATCAGGGCGGATCCCTCGTCACGAGGTTCCACGAGCCGGCGGTTCACGACGGTTGCACCAGCAGGTTGATGTCCGCGTTCGGCAGGCGTACTCGCTGGATCATCGTGGCCGTCGGGTAGCCACGACCCGGCGCCGTCTGCACGGCGAGGACCACGTCGATGCTCGAGACACGGGGGAGGTCGGTTGCCGCCAGGGCCGATCCCGCGATCGGACGGCCGTCGAAGTCGAAGTACGTGAAGACCGTGGCAGTCGCCGAGACGAGCCCCCGTGCGAGGGTTCGCACCCGCACCACGCAGGTCGGCTCGGTGGTCGGGTTGCAGAACCGGTAGGTCCCGCTTCCGGTCGGCGTCGGGGGGATGGTGGTCTGCCGCAGGATCTTGTTCCCGCCGCTGGTGAGCACCTCCAGCGTGGTCAGGCTCGGTCCCTGGCCGGTGTTGTCGATGTTCGCGTAGAAGGTGACCTTCGTGCTCGTCGCCTGCACGATCGCGGTGTCGGCGCAGTCGTCGCAGGACTGCTCGTCGAGCTGATCCGGGAGGACGGCGGTGCGCAGCACCTTGCTGGCCGCGGCCATCCCGAGGTCGCCCTGGACGGAGTTGTCCAGGCGGACCGCCATGCCGGCCGACGTACGCATCCCGAGGATCGCGACTGTCGTGATCATCGTCGTCAGGACCATGAAGAGCGCGGTCGCGACGAGAACCTCGAGCAGGGACATGCCCTCGTCGAGGGGCCGCTGCTGCTGGTCGCGGGGCTGGGTCACGGGGTGGCACCCCCTGCGGAACCCGTGAGGTCCACCTGCGTCGCATCCGGGCTGACCGTGACCTCGACGCGGTTGCTGCCGGACACGATCGCCCAGGCGCCGTACGGCAGGCTCGTCCGCAGCGTGCCGTCCGCGTCGGCATCGCCGAGATCGAGGTCCAGGCCGTGCGTGCAGAGCGGGTCCGGGATCACGGTGCTGTCCGAGGTGGCCGGGTCGGGCAGGTGTATCGCGGTCGCGTGGGCGCCCGGGGCGGCGGTCACCTCGAGCGGCCCGAGCAAGATGGTCGCGGGGGCCGGCAGGCCCGGCACCACCGTCACCAGGTTGGAGTTTCCGGTAGCGGCGGGTCCGCCGTCCTGGCAGCCGCCGGCCCACACCTCGTAGCCGCTGGGGTAGGGCCACAGCTGGGCAGCGGCGAGCGCGACCGGGCCGGCGAGGACCCGGGCGCCGATCGGTTGGAGGGCGCTGTTGCCGATCGTGACCGGGAGGTGGTCGACCCCCTGGGGGAGGGCGTACCCCGTCGGAGCCACGAACGAAGCCTGGATCGTCGCGGCCTTGTCGTACTCGATGGTGCCGCGCCAGAGCTGGCTCGCCTCGAGGTGCACCCGGGTCTGCGCCGTCGGGTCCCCGCTGGGGCTGACGTAGCCCGGGTTCGAGACGGTCACGGTCCAGTCACCCGGCCTCAGGTGCTCCAGCAGGGCGCAGCCGTCGGACTCGGTCAGCTCCGGTCCTGCGGTTCCGACGGTCGACGTGGCGCTCACTCTCACACCGGCCTGCGGCTTGCCGTCGGCGTCGATGACCTTGATCCCGATGTGGCTCTGCGTCTGCAGCGACGAGTAGGTGCCCTTGGGTGGCGTGAGCACCGTGTCCATGGTCACCGGTGGCCGGGTGCCGAGCGCAGGCCACGTGACCTTGACGGTGACGTGGAGGTACGCGAGCTCGTCCGAGGTGCCGTCGTCACACGGCGTGGCGACACCGTCACCGACCGACTCCCACCTGGTCTCGCGGGTGATGGTGTACGCGACGTTGTCGACGATGATCGGCCCGTTCGCCTGTCCGCCCACCAGCTGGTTGGGATTCGTGGCATCGCCGACGCCGTCCGGCCCGCGGAGCACCGAGCTGAACGTGTCACGCACGATCTCGAGCTCGCGGCTCGCGAGGTTGACGGCCTCGATGCGGGCCTTGTCGTCCCTGGTGGTGATGATCGCCGAGACCAGGACGGACAGCGCGGCGGTGCTCATCACGGCGAACAACCCCAACGCGACCACGACCTCGATGAGGGTCATGCCGTCGTCGCGGGCCGTCCGGCCAGCGGCTCTCCGGGAGTGGGTGCGCATCGTCATTTGATCAGGTCGAAGACCTTGAAGATGGGCATGTAGAGGGCAATGATCATCGATCCGACGAGGGCTCCGAGGAAGGCGATCATCAGCGGCTCGATCAGTGCGGTCAGGGCCTCGGTCGTGGACTCGACCTCCTGGTCGTAGAACTCCGCGATCTTGTTGAGCATCTGGTCGATGGCACCGGTCTCCTCGCCCGAAGCGATCATCTGCACGACCATCGAGGGGAACACGTCGTGGTCCGCGAGGGGACCGGCGATCGACTCGCCGCGGCGCACCGACTGACCGACCTCGTCGAGGGCGCGCGAGATCACGACGGAACCGGTCGTCTCGGACACGATCTCGAGGGACTGGAGGATGGGCACGCCGGAGGTGAGCAGGGTGCCGAGGTTGCGTGCGAACCGGGCGAGAGCGAGCTTCTGGAACAGGTTGCCGAAGACCGGGATCCGCAGCTTCAGCGGGTCGACCACCTTGCGCACCTGCGGGGTGTGGCCGTACTTGCGCCACAGCCATACGAAGACCACGAGCGCCACGATGAGGACCGGCAGCAGGAAGCGCATCGCCCGGGACAGGAACACCAGGATCCTGGTCGGCAGCGGCAGCTCCCCGCCGAGGTCGATGAACATGCCCTGGAACACCGGGACGACGAACACCAGCAGCCCGATGCACATCACGATCGCGAGGCAGAAGACGACGATCGGATAGGTCAGCGCGGCCTTGATCTTGCCGCGCAGCTTGACGTCCGCCTCGAAGTTGTCGGCGATCTGGCGCATCGACACGTCGAGGAAGCCACCGGCCTCACCGGCTCTGGTCATGCTCACCATGAGCGGCGGGAAGACCTGAGGGGACTTGGCAAAGGCCGCAGACAGGCTGTTGCCGGCCTCGACGTCCTGCTTCACCCCGCGCAGGACCCGACGGAGCTCGGGATTCTCGGTCTGGTCGGCCATGATCGTCAGCGCCCGGAGCATGGACAGGCCGGCGTCGATCATCGTGGCGAACTGTCGCGAGAAGACCGCGAGGTCCTTGGTCTTGACCCGTTTCTTGAACCCGAGCTTGATCTCGCGCTGCATGCCGAGGTTCGAGGCGCGCACCTCGAGCGGCACGTAGCCCATCGACCGGAGCCGCTCCGCGACGGCGGCCTCCGAGACGGCTTCGACCTTGCCCTCGGTGAACTTCCCGCGGGCGTCGCGGACCTTGTAGCTGTACTGCGTGGTTCCGGCCATCGTCACTGCCACCCTGAGGGCGCGCGAGTGACGGTGGAGCCCACGAGCGTGTCGAAGTCGGAGCGGTTGGTGCAGTGCTCGAGGCCGGCCTCGTAGGAGATCCGCCCGGTCTTGACGAGTGCTGCCAGGTGGGCGTTGAGGGTTTGCATACCGTCCTTGGCGCCGGCCTGGAGCGAGCCCTGGATCTGCTGCAGCTTGTCGTCGCGGATCATCGCCCGGATGCCGGAGTTGCAGACCATGACCTCGACCGCGGCAGCTCGTCCCTTGCCGTCGACCGTCTTCACCAGCGTCTGGCAGACGACTCCCTGCAGCGTGGCGGCGAGCTGCGTGCGGACCTGTTGCTGCTGGTCGGCCGGGAAGACGTCGACCACGCGGGTGATCGTGTCCTGCGCGGACTGGGTGTGCAGCGTCGCGAACACCAGGTGTCCGGTCTCCGCGGCGGTGAGGGCGACCGAGATCGTCTCGAGGTCGCGCAGCTCCCCGACCAGGATGACGTCGGGGTCCTGGCGGAGCACGTGCTTGAGCGCCGTGCGGAAGTCGTGGGTGTCGGCGCCGACCTCGCGCTGGTTGACCAGGCAGCCGCGGTGCTCGTGGAGGAACTCGATCGGATCCTCGATGGTCATGATGTGCCCGCGACGCGACCGGTTGATCCGGTCGATCATCGCAGCCAGGGTCGTCGACTTGCCCGAGCCGGTGGGTCCCGTCACGAGGACCAGCCCTCGCTTCAGCTCCGTGAAGCTGGCGATGACCTCGGGCATCCCGAGGTCATCCAGGGGCAGGATCTCCCACGGGATCAGACGCATGACGGCACCCAGTGCCTCGCGCTGCTGGAAGACGTTGACGCGGAACCGGGCCTGTCCCGGGACCGCGTAGGCGAAGTCGAGCTCGTGGACCTCCTCGAAGACCTTGCGCTGCCGCTCGGTCATCACGCCGTACAGCGTGGTGCGCAGCTGCTCGGGGGTCAGCGGGGGGTAGCCCTCGATGACCTCCATCTCGCCGCGCAGCCGCACGGTGGGCGGCGCGCTCGCGGTCAGGTGCAGGTCGGACGCACCGAGCCTCAGCACGTGGAGCAGGAGGTCGTCGAGGACCACGTGGACAGCCCGCGGTGCGTCCGCGGTCGCAGAGGATGCCTGGGGAGACACGTGGGCGACCGGTGCCACCGGGGTCACTGGAGGGACCACCTGGGTCGCCGTCCCCACGGGGGCAGGCGCCGCCCGCCGGTCGCCGGCGAGGGGAAGGCCGAAGCCGTGGTGGGGTACGTCGTTCACGTGGGGTCCTCCGAGCAGGGCGAGACTGTCCATCCCTGTCATCGGTCCTCGGCGACCTCCACTTGAGGCCGGGTCCCGAACTCGCCAGGACCGATCAGGCGACGACCCGCAGGACCTCCTCGATCGACGTCCGCCCTTGAGCGACCTTGAGCCAACCATCGACCTTGAGCGTGGTCATGCCCTGCTCGCGGGCTGCGCGGGTGACCTCGTCGGTCGATGCCCGCGCCACCGCGAGCCGGGAGACCTCCTCGGTCACCGTCATCACCTCGTGCAGCGCCATCCGTCCGCGATACCCGGTGTGCGAGCAGGCCGAGCATCCGACCGCCCGATGGAGGACCGGCACCTCCTGCCCCTCCTCCCACGGGAAGCCGATCCGCAGCAGCTCCTGCGCCTCCGGCTGGTAGGACTCCTTGCAGCGCGGGCAGAGCGAGCGGCAGAGCCGCTGGGCGACGACGGCGTCGAGCGCGGAGCCGACCAGGAACGGCTCGATCCCCATCTCGATGAGCCGGGTGACCGCCGACGGCGCGTCGTTCGTGTGGAGCGTGGAAAGCACCAGGTGACCGGTGAGCGCCGCCTCGATCGCGATCTGGGCGGTCTCGTGGTCGCGGATCTCGCCGATCAGCACGATGTCGGGGTCGGAGCGCAGGATCGACCGGAGCGCCGAGGCGAACGTCAGACCGGCGCGCGCGTTGGTCTGCACCTGGTTGATGCCGGGCAGCCGGTACTCCACCGGATCCTCGACGGTGATCACGTTGACGTCCGTGCGGTTGAGCAGGTTGAGGGTCGCGTAGAGCGTCGTCGACTTGCCCGAACCGGTCGGCCCGGTGGCGAGGATCATCCCGTAGGGCTTGGTGTACGACGCTTGGAAGCGCTCGAAGTTGTCGCGGCTGAAGTCCAGCTCGTCGAGGCTGAGCTGGGTGTTGCTCGTGTCGAGGATCCGGAGCACGACCTTCTCGCCCCACACCGTCGGCAGGGTCGCCACGCGCAGGTCGATCCGCCGGCCGTCGTGGGTGACCGACATCCGCCCGTCCTGCGGCACGCGCCGCTCGGCGATGTTCATGTCGGCCATGATCTTGAGCCGCGAGATCACGCCGTTCTGGATGTTCTTGGGGGACCGGTGCGCGTCGTGCAGGACGCCGTCGATCCGGTAGCGCACCCGCATGTCGCGCTCGGTCGGCTCGATGTGGATGTCGGAGGCGCGGTCGCTGATGGCCTGGTTGATCAGGAGGTTGACGAAACGGACGACAGGCGCTTCGTCGGACACCTCGGTGAGGGTCGAGAGGTCCTCACCTTCGTCCTCGGGGGCGAGGTCGGAGGTGAGGTCGTGCATCTCGCCCTCGGCGCGGTACACCTGGTTGATCCGCGCCTCGATGTCGGCGCGGTTGGCGATTGCGAAGCGGATGCGGCTGCGGGTCAGCCGGCCCAGGTCGTCCTTCAGCTCGATGTCGCCGGCCCGCCTGGCACTGACGGCCACCACCAGCTCGCCGTTCTCCCGGCTCAGCGGGAGTACGCCGGCCCGGCGGGCGAAGTCGGCGGGCAGGAGGCTCACCGCGCCCATGTCGACGGTGAACTCGGACAGCTCGACGTACTCCAGACCGGCCGAGGTGGCGGCGGTCCGGATGACGGTCGACCGGTCCACCCATCCGCTGTCGAGCAGGACCTCGAGCACCGTCTGGGAGCGTTCGGTCGCGATCCGGCTCGCCTCGTCGAGCTGCTGCTGGGTGATCTGAGCGTTCTCGAGCAGGGCGCGGACGGTGTCGCCGGACGTCATGGGTCGCACGCTCATTCCTCGGGGATCACGGCGAGCGCGGCGACGGGGTTGTCCCGGTAGCGCAGGATGAGCTCGCCGGTGGCTTCGTCGATGCGCTCGTGCAGCGCACGACGGTAGTCCGTGAGCTGCTGCTCGGCGCGGGTCAGGCGGTCGATCGCGTCGTCCACCTGCTTCGGGTCGTGCGTGTCGACCTCGGTCGCCCACATCTCGGTCAGCTCGGGGAGGTCGGGCAACGGGTCGGCGGCCCGGATGCTGACCAGCGCCCGTCGGGAGTGCCCGGTGCCGGTGTCGCCCAGCACCCGGACCAGGTCGTCGACCGTCAGCGTGTGGTCGGCCGCCGACTCGGCGGCGAGCAGGTCGAGGCGGGCGTGGACCAGCCGGCGCCAGTAGGACACCCGGTCCTCCTCGGCCTCGAGGCGGTGCCGGTAGTCCCGCAGGCCGACGAGGTCGAGCGCCGCCAGCTCCTCCGACGGGACGGACGACGTGACGGTGTGACGGCGCGGCTCGGTGCTCACGGGCCGGGCTCCGCGTCGACGAGCGCCGGGTCCACGCCGGCGCGCTTGAGCATCACGGTGAAGTCGTGGGTGTTGGAGCTGACCAGCTTGGCGTCCGGCACCGAGACGGTGCCGTCCAGGACGAGCCGCACCAGGTGCTGGTCGAAGGTCTGCATGCCGGAGTAGCCGCCGTCGGCGACGATGTCGGGGATCGTGTCGGTCAGGTCCGGGTCGGCGACGGCCTCGGCGAGGCGGGG
>JAOPXG010000175.1 GCA_025965275.1 Nocardioides sp. | reverse complement strand
ACCGTCGACGAAGTCCTTGCCGAGCAGTCCCCCGATGCGCTGGGCAGTGCTGGCGAGGCCATCCGGTCCTGCTGCGAAAGAAAGATGGTCCAGGCGCATGGAGAGATTCTCGGCGTCCTCTCGCGGGTGCCGGACAGCGGGGTCCGGGTTTCTTGACGTCGAGACTTCTGCGGCAGATCCCAGCCGGGCCGCGCCGGAGCGGTGCTAGTGGGGATCGGCGGGGTGCAGCGCGAGCGCCGAGCGAGAGCGCACGTGCGCCTCGCAGTGCCGCACCAGCTCGTCGTACGCCGCCTTGCCCATCAGCTCGGTCAGCTCGGCCTCGTTGGAGACGTAGACCGGCTCGACGCCGACGTGCGCCTCGGTGTTGCCGGAGCAGTACCAGTCGAGGTCGTGCCCACCAGGACCCCAGCCGCGGCGGTCGTACTCGGTGATCGAGACCTCCGTGTACGACGTCCCGTCCTGGCGCTCGACGTTGCGGAACGTACGACGGATCGGCAGCTGCCAGCACACGTCCGGCTTGGTCTCGAGCGGGTTCTTGCCGAGCACGTACGCCAGCGCGTGCAGGGCGCAGCCCGCCCCCGCGTGGAAGTCGGGCCGGTTCTGGAAGACACAGGCCTGCTGGCCGTCGACCACGGTGGTGCGGGTCTTGCGCTCGCCGTCCTCGTCGAGCTCGATCCAGTCCTTCTTGCGGACCTGCCGGCCCTGCGGCTTCTGCTGCCACAGCTTGTCGTCGAGCATCTCGACGTAGCCGGCGACCCGCTTCTCGTCGGTCTTGTCGGCGAAGTGGGCGCCGAGCGTGCAGCAGCCGACGTCGGGGGCGTCGGCGTAGATGCCGGGGCAGCCCTGGCCGAAGATGCAGGTGTAGCTCGACGTGAGCCAGGTCAGGTCGCAGCGCATCACCTCGGACTCGTCGGCCGGGTTGACGAACTCGACGAACGCGCGCGGGAACACCAGATCTACTTCGGGCACCCGCCCAGCCTACGTCCGTGGTCAGGTGGGGGCGGGGTGCCCTAGTACGTTGGACCCATGCGCTTGGGCGTCCTCGACATCGGGTCCAACACGGGCCACCTGCTGGTGGTCGACGCGCACCGCGGCGCGGCCCCGCTGCCGGCCTTCTCCTACAAGGAGCCGCTCCGCCTCGCCGAGCACCTCGACGAGACGGGAGCCGTGACCCAGCAGGGGATCGACGCCCTCGCGAGCTTCACGTCCCAGGCGCTGCGCGTCGCCGAGGACAAGGGCAGCGAGGACATGCTCGCGTTCGCGACCTCGGCCGTCCGCGACGCCGAGAACTCCGAGGCCGTGCTCAACGAGGTCCACGAGCGCACCGGCCAGCGGATCGCCGTCCTCTCCGGTGAGGACGAGGCCCGGCTGACCTTCCTCGCCGTACGACGCTGGTTCGGCTGGTCGGCCGGCCGGCTCTCCGTCTTCGACATCGGCGGCGGCTCGCTGGAGATCGCAGGCGGCGCCGACGAGGCACCGGACGTGGCCTGGTCGCTGCCCCTCGGGGCGGCCCGGCTCGCGCGCCAGCACTTCGGCGGCGCGGTGCCCGACGAGGAGACCCTCCGCCTGCTGCGCAAGCAGATCCGCGCCGACATCGCCCGCGACGCCGGGTTGATGCTGCGCGCCGGTGCACCCGACCACGCGGCCGCGACCTCCAAGACCTTCCGCTCGCTCGCGCGGATCTGTGGCGCAGCACCCTCGGGCGAGGGCCCGCTCGTCCCGCGCACGCTGCCGCTCGTCACGCTGACCCAGTGGATCCCCAAGCTCGCGGCGATGACGCCCGCCGGGCTCGCGAACCTGCCGGGCGTCTCGGCGAGCCGCAGCCACCAGATCGTCGCCGGTGCGCTGGTGGCCGAGGCGGTCATGGACATCTTCGGGCTCGCCGAGCTGGAGGTCTGCCCCTGGGCGCTGCGGGAGGGCGTCATCCTCGAGCGGCTCGACCAGATCACGGCGCTGGGCTGAGGACGCCATGGCTCCACGCGTCGGACTCTCCACGGTCTCGGTCTACCCCGAGTCGTCGGCACACGCGTTCTCGTACGCCGCCTCGCTCGGCTACGACGCCATCGAGGTGATGGTCGGCATCGACTCGCTGAGCCAGCAGACGTCGGCGATCAAGCAGCTCTCCGACCACCACGCGATGCCTGTCTGCGCGGTGCACGCGCCGTGCCTGCTCTTCACCCAGCGGGTCTGGGGCACGGAGCCGTGGGGCAAGCTCGAGCGCTCCGCCGAGATGGCGCAGGCCGTCGGCGCCGAGGTGGTCGTCGTCCACCCGCCCTTCCGCTGGCAGAAGACCTACGCCCGCGACTTCGTCGACGGGATCGCCGCCCTGGAGGCGTCGACCGGGCTCGCCTTCGCCGTCGAGAACATGTACCCGTGGCGCGCCTCGAACCGCGGCATGGAGATGTACCTCCCCGGCTGGGACCCCTCGTCGGAGGACTACGCCAACACCACGATCGACCTCTCCCACGCCGCGATCGCCCAGTCCGACGTGATCTTGATGGCCAAGCGGCTCGGCGACCGGCTGCGCCACATCCACCTCACCGACGGCACCGGGTCGGCGAAGGACGAGCACCTGGTGCCCGGGCGCGGGGCGATGGGCGCGGCGGCGTTCCTGCGACACCTCACCAAGGTGGGCTTCGACGGCGAGATCGTGCTCGAGATCAACACCCGCAAGTGCAAGGACGCCGCCGACCGCGAGGCCGACCTGCGCGAGTCGCTCGAGTTCGCGCGCCAGCACCTGGCGGTGGGCACGCCGTGACCTCGACCGCGCCCCGGCGCGGTCGCCGTCCGGGGGCGCCCGACACCCGCGCGGCGATCCTGGTCGCCGCGCGCGAGCTCTTCGCCGCCTCGGGCTTCGCCGGTACGACGATCCGCGCGGTCGCCGCGGCCGCCGGCGTGGACGCGGCCCTGGTGCACCACTACTTCGGCACGAAGGACGATCTCTTCCTCGCTGCACTCGAGGTCCGCGTCGACCCGCGGGTCGTGCTGGCCCCGGTCGCCGATGGCGGCGTCGACGGCGCGGGGGAGCGGCTGCTCCGGGTGTTCCTCTCGGTCTGGGACGACGAGGACACCCGGCTGCCCCTGCTCGGGATCTTCCGCGGCATCGTCGAGCCGACCGGTGCCCAGCTGGCCCGCGACGGCTTCATGCGGATGGTCCTCGGCCCGCTGGCCGCCGCTCTCGGGATCGACGAGCCCGAGCAGCGGATGGCCCTGGTCGCCTCGCAGCTCGTCGGCATCGTGGTGCTGCGCTACATCGTCCAGGTCGAGCCGCTCGCCTCCATGCCGGGCGACCGGCTGGTCGCGACGTACGCGCCCACCCTGCAGCGGTACCTGGATGGACCCCTTCAGTAGGGCTCTACCCCCAACCCTCAGTGCTTGCGGTCTGTGGGCCGCCGGCGGACCCCACGTGGCCCGCCGAGTCGGCGCCAGTTTCCTCCTGCGTGGTTGAGCTGCAAGCAGACCCGCGCTGGTTGCGGTCCGCGGGCCGCCGGCGGGCCCCACGTGGCTCGCCGACTCGGCTCTGCTGCGTGCTTGTCGTTGCGGGGAGCCAGGAGCATAATTCAACATATGGTGAATAACTCCGTGAAGGTCCGGGACCTGCACGTGGTCCGGGGGCGGCACACCGTCCTGGAGCACCTCGACATCACCATCGGCGGCGGCGTGACCGGACTGCTCGGGCCGTCGGGCTGCGGCAAGTCGACGCTGATGCGGTGCCTGGTCGGCGTGCAGCGGATCGCCGGCGGCACGGTCACGGTCTTCGGTGAGGAGGCCGGCAGCAGGGGACTGCGCGACCGGGTCGGCTACGTCACCCAGGCCGCCAGCGTGTACGACGACCTGACCCTCGCCGAGAACCTGCGCTTCTTCGCCCGCGTCCTCGGTGTCGACCGCGCCGAGGTCGACCGGGTCGTCGCGGCCGTCGATCTCGACGACCACCGCGACCAGGTGGTCGGCCGGATGAGCGGCGGCCAGCGGAGCAGGGCCAGCCTGGCTGTCGCGCTGCTCGGCACCCCCGACCTGCTGGTGCTCGACGAGCCCACGGTCGGTCTCGACCCCGTGCTGCGCAAGGACCTGTGGGCGCTCTTCCACCGGCTCGCCGACGCGGGCACCGCGGTCTTCGTGTCCAGCCACGTCATGGACGAGGCCGACCGCTGCGACCGGCTGCTGCTGATGCGAGAGGGCCGGATCATCGCCGACGGCAGCCCGGCCGAGATCACGGAGAAGGCCGGCGCCGACGACGTCGAGTCGGCGTTCCTCGCGATCGTGGAAGGGGCGGCAATATGACCCCGCGCATCACGCTGGCTGTCGCCGGCCGCGTCCTGATCCAGCTGCGTCGCGACCACCGCACCCTCGCCCTGCTGCTGGTGCTGCCGTGCCTCCTGATCACCTTGCTCTGGTGGATGTTCGAGGACACCCCGGTCTTCGACCAGGTCGGGCCGGCGCTGCTCGCGATGTTCCCCTTCATCGTGATGTTCCTGGTGACCAGCGTGACCACGCTCCGCGAGCGCTCCAGCGGCACCCTCGAGCGGCTGCTCGCGATGCCGATGGGCAAGCTCGACTTCCTGGTCGGCTACGGCCTCGCGTTCGGTGTCGTCGCCGCCGTGCAGTCCGCGCTGGCCGTGACGCTCAGCGTCGGCCTGCTCGGCCTCGACGTCCGCGGTCCGGTCTGGCTGCTGCTCGTGGTCGCGGTCCTCGACGCGGTCCTCGGTACGGCGCTGGGACTCTTCGTCAGCGCGTTCGCCCAGACCGAGTTCCAGGCCGTGCAGTTCATGCCGGCGCTGGTGATCCCGCAGATCCTGCTGTGCGGGCTCTTCGTCCCGCGCGACCGGCTGCCCGACGTGCTCGGCACGGTCAGCGACGTGCTCCCGCTCAGCTACGCCGTCGACGCCATGCAGACCCTCACGACCTCCACCAGCACCGGCGACGTCTGGCGCGACCTCGCCGTGGTGGCGGCCTTCGCCCTGGGCGGTCTGGCGCTCGGCGCGGCCACGCTGCGCCGCCGGACACCCTGAAGTCGGAGATCTCGGCACCCCCGACGTAGCCTGAACGCCATGATGTTCCTCCGTCAGCCGCTCCTGCTGCTCGCGCGCAGCTCGGCGGTCAAGAAGCTCGTCAGCACCATGCCGGTCTCGGCCGGCATCGTCCGCAGCTACGTGCCCGGTGAGACCACCGAGTCCGCCGTCGAGGCGACCTCCGGCCTCGTCGACCACGGCCTCCGCGTGACCCTCGACTTCCTGGGCGAGGACACGCTCGACGCCGAGCAGGCCGAGGCCACGGTCACGGCCTACCTCGACCTCCTCCAGCAGCTCGGCGCCCGCGGCCTGACCCGCCACGCCGAGGTGTCGGTCAAGCTCAGCGCGATCGGTCAGTTCCTGCCCGACAACGGCCACAAGATCGCGCTCGAGAATGCGCGCACCATCTGCCGTGCCGCGCGCAACGCCGGGACGACGGTCACCCTCGACATGGAGGACCACACCACCACCGACTCGACGCTGGCGATCCTGCGCGAGCTGCGCAAGGACTTCCCCGAGACCGGCGCCGTGCTCCAGGCCGCGCTGCACCGCACCGAGTCCGACTGTCGCGCGCTCGCCTACGAGGGCTCCCGGGTCCGCCTCTGCAAGGGCGCCTACCTCGAGCCCGAGGCCGTCGCCTTCCAGGACCGCCTCGACATCGACAAGTCCTACGTGCGGTGCCTCAAGGTGCTGCTCGCCGGCGAGGGCTACCCGATGATCGCCAGCCACGACCCGCGGATGGTCGAGATCGCGTCGTCGCTCGCGAGCCGCTACGGCCGGTCGCAGGGCTCGTACGAGTACCAGATGCTCTACGGCATCCGCCCCGACGAGCAGCGCCGCCTGGCCGAGTCCGGCGAGACCGTGCGCGTCTACGTGCCCTACGGCACCGAGTGGTACGGGTACCTCATGCGAAGGCTCGCCGAGCGCCCGCAGAACCTGTCATTCTTCGTGAAGTCCCTCGTCTCGAAGAAGTGAGACCGCAGCGGCCGCGACGAAGGAGCGGGCGCGTCGCGGGTGAAGATTGAGCAAGCCCCGCGGCCGAGGAACGAGGCCGCGACGGGCGGGTCGAAATCCAGTGGAGGAAGCTAACGTGTCGCAGACCGCCATCCTCGGCGCCGGAGTCATGGGCGAGACCCTGCTCTCGGGGCTGGTCCGCGCGGGTCGGCGCGTCGACAACCTGCTCGTCGGCGAGAAGCGCGGCGACCGGGCCAGGGAGCTCGAGGAGCGGTACGGCGTCGCCGTGGTCGGCAACGTCGAGGCGGCCCGCAAGGCCGACACCCTCGCGCTGGTCGTGAAGCCGCAGGACATGGGCGACCTGCTCGACGAGATCGCCCCCGTGCTGCGGCCCGGCCAGCTGGTCGTGTCGCTGGCCGCGGGCATCACCACCGCGTTCATCGAGTCGCGCGTGCCCGAGGGCATCGCCGTGGTCCGGGTCATGCCGAACACCCCCGCGCTCGTCGACGAGGGCATGGCCGCCATCTCTCCCGGTTCCCACTGCGGCGAGGAGCACCTCGCCGAGGCCGAGGCGCTGATGGCGTCGGTCGGCAAGGTGCTGCGCATCCCCGAGCGCCAGCAGGACGCCGTCACGGCGATCTCCGGCTCGGGCCCGGCGTACATCTTCTTCGTCGTCGAGTCGATGATCGAGGCCGGTGTCCACCTCGGCCTGCCCCGCGCGACCGCGACCGAGCTCGTCATCCAGACCGTCGTCGGCTCCGCGAAGATGCTCCGCGAGACCGGCACCCACCCGGTGGTCCTGCGCGAGCAGGTCACCTCCCCGGCCGGTACGACCGCGGCCGCCTTGCGCGAGCTCGAGATCCACAAGGTCCGGGCGGCGTTCCTCGCCGCGATGGAGGCCGCCCGCGACCGGTCCCGGGAACTGGCCGAAGGCAGCTGAGGACCCCGACGACATGGCGCTGCCGCTGACTTGGGGAGTGACCCGGGCGGAGGCGCGCCGGCCGTACGCCGCCGACCACCTCGTCGACGGGACCATGCTGTCGATGACCCGCGGCATCACCGTCGAGGCGTCGCAGGAGGTCACCTGGCGGTGGCTGTGCCAGATCGCCGTGGCGCCGTACTCCTACGACTGGATCGACAACCGCGGCCACCGCAGCCCTCGCACGCTGACGCCGGGCGCCGACCACCTCGTGCTCGGGCAGCGGATGGCCGTGGTCTTCGAGCTGGTCGCCTTCGACGCGCCGCACCACTGGACGGCCCTCACCACCGAGCGCGGCCGGCGGCTCTTCGGCCCGGTCGCGATGACCTACGCCGCCGAGCCGTGCGGCGAGAGCACCCGGATCGTCTGCCGGCTCGCGGTGGCGCAGGACGGCCCGGTCAACTGGGTCCGGTCGCGGGCGCTCGCCTGGGGCGACCTGGTGATGATGCGCAAGCAGCTGCGCACCCTCAAGAAGCTCGCCGAGGCCGGATGACGAGCCGGACGAGAGCGACGTTGACGACCGCTGCGACGGTCAGCGCGAGGATCCCGGTGATGTCGGTGGGAAGCAGGAACCAGGTCGCAGGTTCGCCGGTCACCGACCCGTGGCAGGCCCCGGCTGATGAGCACGACACGGACCCACTGCTGCTGTCGGGGTTCGCCCCGGAGACTTGCGCGAGCAGGCCGTAGACGACGTAGTAGCCGATGACGGCGGGCACGCTCGTCGGCAGCGCGAGGAGTCCGGCAAGCAGGATCGCGGCCGTCGACTCGGTGGTGAAGCCGTACGCCGCGATCGCCGCCACCGTGAGCACGTAGACGGCTCCGACCGGCCACCATCGCGGGATCCCGGACGTAGTCACGACCGCAGCGCGCCGACGAGGCTGACGACGTCGTCGACGACACCGCGCACGACCGGCAGCCGCGACAGCCGGGTGAGCCGGTCCACGACCGGCACGATCCGGCTGACGAGCATCCGGCTCCGGGCCTGGCCGGGGCTGGCGTCGTACACCCAGAAGAGCACGACGCCCATCTGCATCAGCCACAGCAGCTGGGGCAGCTCCTGGCGCAGGGTGGGCGCCAGCTTGAGGTCGGCACCCTCCACCAGCGACCCGAACAGTGCGATGCTCGCGTCGCGGGCCGGGGCGGACTCGAGGCTGAACGGCGACAGGGGGCTGGCCGGGTCCGCGGCGTTCTTGAAGAACTGGCCCGCGAACTCGTGGCTCGGCTCGGCCACGTCCAGCCAGGCGAGCAGCACGCCCTCGAGACGCCGCGCGAACGTCGTCTCCCGGGCGAGCACGGCGCCCGCCGCCTCGGCGTGCTGCTCCTGCATCTGGTCGTAGAACGCCTGGATGAGGTGTTCCTTCGACCCGAAGTAGTAGTAGGCGTTGCCGAGCGAGACGCCGGCCTCGGAGGCGATGGCGCGCATCGTGGTCTTGCCGTAGCCCTTGTCACGGAAGAGCCGCATCGCCGAGTCGACGATCGCCCGTCGGGTCTGCTCAGCCTTGGGGGAGCGGGCGGCAGGTTCCGGCACAGTCATCAGCGTAGTCACCTCCCGCCGGGCTGCTCGGGCCCGTCGAGGACGCCAGCAGGTGCCGGATCCCGGCCGCGGTGTACGCCGCGCCGCGGGCCAGCGGGAGCATCGACGGCCGGGCCAGCCGCTCGGCCATGCCGCGGTAGTGGCGCGTGGCCCACAGGCACATCACCCAGGCGCGCTCGTGCGTCCAGACCGCGCCGTCGTCGCCGACCACCGTGATCTCCTCCAGCGTCCGCTCGTGGTCGAGCGTGGGGAACCGCTCGCGCGCCTCCCGCGACCCGGCCGGCACCAGCTCGAGCGGCACCAGCAGCGGCTGGCGCTGCAGCCAGTCCGCGAAGTGCACGCACAGCGGGCAGCCCGGGTCGGTGAGCACGGTCAGCCGGTTCATCGCGGGTAGGCCGGCGCGGGCGAGACGTTGCCCTGGGGCGGCACCGGCGCGCTGCGCAGGCTCTCCATCCGGCTCCGGCGGCGGATCGCGTTGAAGACGTAGACGTTGAAGAAGTGCAGGACGCCCAAGGTCAGCATCACCACGCCGACCTTGATGCTGAGCGTGTCGAACAGCCCGCCCAGGTCCTCGACCGGGTCGCTGATCCGCAGGAACAGCACCACGAAGCCCAGGTTGAGCAGGTAGAAGCCGACCACGAGCAGCTTGTTCACGGCGTTCGCGAGGGCGTCGTCCCCGGCGAAGACGTCCTCGAGGAAGACGCGGCCGTTGCGCGACAGGGTGGTCGCCACCCAGATCGTGAGCGGGACGGTGATGAGCAGGTAGACGACGTAGGTGCCGACGGTCCAGGTCATGGGTGGATCTCCATCCGGAAGAGTTGAACGCGTTCAATCCGAGGTGATGGGGAGACCGTACGACAAGTTTTGAACATGTTCAAGTGTCGGTGGGGTGACCTGCCAGACTGGACCGATGCAGACGTTCCGCACGCCCGAGGACCGGTTCGCCGACCTGCCCGACTTCACGTGGGAGCCGGCGTACGCCGACGTCCCGGATCCCGACGACACGGACGGCGGCACCCTCCGGATCGCGTACGTCGAGGCCGGCCCGGCCGACGGCCCGGTCGCGCTGCTGCTGCACGGCGAGCCGTCCTGGTCGTTCCTCTACCGGCACGTCATCCCGGTGCTCACCGACGCGGGGATCCGGGTGGTGGCCCCCGATCTGGTCGGGTTCGGCCGCTCCGACAAGCCGACCCGCCCCGAGGACCACTCGTTCGCCCGTCACGTCGCGTGGACCCGGGCGTTGGCCTTCGACCACCTCGACCTGCGCGACGTGACCCTCGTCGGTCAGGACTGGGGTGGCCTGATCGGGCTCCGCCTGGTCGCCGAGCACCCCGACCGGTTCGCCCGGGTGGTCGCGGCCAACACCGGCCTGCCGACCGGCGACTTCGACATGCCGGAGATCTGGTGGCAGTTCCGCAGGGCGGTCGAGACCGCGGAGGTCCTCGACGTCGGACGCCTGGTCGCGTCCGGGTGCGCCCGTGGCATGAGCGACGAGGTGCGCGCGGCCTACGACGCGCCGTTCCCCGACGAGGAGTCGAAGGCCGGACCGCGGGCGATGCCCACGCTGGTCCCCACCCACCCCGACGACCCGGCCAGCGACGCCAACCGTGCCGCGTGGGAGGTGCTGTCCGCGTGGGACAGGCCGTTCCTCGTCGCCTTCTCCGACAGCGACCCGATCACCGGCGCGATGGCGCCGATCCTGCGCAAGCTCGTCCCGGGCACGGCCGGGCTCGACCACCCGACGATCGCCGGGGCCGGCCACTTCCTCCAGGAGGACGCCGGCACCGAGCTCGGACGGGTGGTCCGCGACTTCATGGCCGGCTGAGGTCAGCCCAACCCCATCGCCGCCTGGGCCGCCGCGAGCACGGGCGCTGTCACCTCGCGGCAGCGCGCGGCGCCCGTCTCGTAGACGCCGGAGACGTACGCCGGGTCCGCGGCCAGCTCGGCGTACCGCTTCTGGACCGGCTCGAGCTCGGCGACCACCGCGTCGGTCACCGCCCGCTTGAGGGCGCCGTACGTCGTGATGCCGTCCGCCGAGCCGCCGCACGCGGCGAGGATGTCGAGCAGGTTGGTGACGCCCGGCTTGTCCGGCGACGACCGCACGGCGTCCGGACCGGTGTCCGAGTCGGTCACCGCCCGCGCCACCTTGCGCCGTACGACGTCCGGGCTGTCGAGGAGGTGGACGACGCCCTGGGCGTCGGGGTCGGACTTGCCCATCTTCCGGGTCGGGTCGCTGAGCAGGCGCACCCGCGCGCCCGCGGCCGGCACCGTGATCTCCGGGACCGTGAAGACCTCGCCGTACGTGCGGTTGAAGCGAAGGGCGAGGTCGCGGGTGATCTCGACGTGCTGGCGCTGGTCGTCGCCGACCGGCACCCGCTCGGGCCGGTAGAGCAGGATGTCGGCCGCCATCAGCGCCGGGTAGGTGTAGAGCGAGACCCGGGTCGAGTCGACGCCGCGCCCCTTCTCCTTGAACTGGATCATCCGGTTCAGCTCACCGGTGTGGGCCGTGCACTCGAGCAGGTAGGCCAGCTGGGCGTGCGCCGGCACCCGGCTCTGCACGAAGAGCGTGGACTCGTCGAGCCCGACCGCGAGCAGCAGGGTCGCGGTCTCGTGCACGAGCGCGCGCAGCCGGACCGGGTCGTGCGGGGTGGTCATCGCGTGCAGGTCGGCGATGCCGTAGTAGCAGTCGGCGTCGCCCTGTGCGGCCGCCATCGGGCGCAGCGCGCCGAGGAGGTTGCCGAGGGTGAGGTGGCCGCTGGGGGTGAGGAGGGACAGCGTGCGGTTCATGGGATCTCCTGAGGTGAGAGCCCACGGGTCGTGCCGGTCCGGAAATGCGCATCGGCCGCCCGTGGGCGGCCGAGGTGGAAGTGGGTGTGCTTCGAGCAGGGTCCGCCGGTCAGGCGGGCCACCACTGGGTGGAACGGGTCGTCAGCACCCGACCAGCGTAGCGGTAGCGTCCGAGTCATGCCCGCTTGCGAGGGACCGGCCACGGTCGTCTTCGACCGCAGCCTGACCGAGTACGACTTCGGACCGGCCCACCCGATGTCGCCGCTGCGGGTCGACCTCACCATGCGGCTCGCCGACGAGCTCGGCGTGCTCGCGACGGGAGGCAGTGCCGGGCTGCGGCTGGTCGACGCCCCGATGGCCTCCGAGGACCTGATCGCGACCGTGCACCGGCCCGAGCTGATCGAGGCCGTGAAGCGGGCCGGCGAGGCCGGGAGCGGGTTCGACGAGAAGCACGGGCTCGGCACCGACGACAACCCGATCTTCGCGGGCATGCACCACGCCACGGCGCACATCGTGGGCGCCAGCGTCGAGGCCTTCCGCCAGGTGTGGTCGGGGGAGTCGCTGCACTCGGCGAACATCACCGGCGGGCTGCACCACGCGATGCCCGACCGGGCCAGCGGCTTCTGCATCTACAACGACGTCGCCGTCGGCATCCAGCACCTCCTCGACCAGGGCGCGCAGCGGGTGGCGTACGTCGACGTCGACGTCCACCACGGCGACGGGGTCGAGCGGATCTTCTGGGACGACCCGCGGGTGCTGACGATCTCGCTGCACGAGACCGGACAGATGCTCTTCCCCGGCACCGGCTTCTCGGGTGACCTCGGCGGCCCCGACGCCCTCGGCAGCGCGGTCAACGTGCCGCTGCCCCCGGGCACCGCCGACGGCGGCTGGCTGCGGGCCTTCCACGCGGTGGTGCCGCCGCTGCTGCGCGAGTTCGCGCCCGAGGTCCTCGTGACGCAGCACGGCTGCGACTCCCATGTCGAGGACCCGCTGGCCCACCTGATGCTCACGGTCGACGGCCAGCGCGACACCTACCTGGCTCTCCACGATCTGGCCCACGAGCTCTGCGGCGGGCGCTGGGTGGTGACCGGCGGCGGCGGCTACGCGCTCGTCGAGGTCGTGCCTCGGGCGTGGACGCACCTGCTGTCGATCGTCGGCGGGCGGCCGCTGGACCCGGCGACCGAGACACCCGACGGCTGGCGCGACCACGTCCGTACGTCGCTGGGCCGGGTCGCGCCGCACCGGATGACCGACGGCCGGACCCCGGCGTACCGCGACTGGTCCGAAGGCTACGACCCCGACACCTGGCTGGACCGGTCCATCCACGCGACCCGGATGGCGGCGTTCCCGCTGCACGGGCTCGACCCCCTGCCCTGACCTGCGCAAACGTGGCAGAGTGGGCCGCCGGGAGAGGGTTTCGTGACCTCGGCACGCCCCGATTGCAAGCGGACACGCCGAAGTCGCTCGAGCTACTTTGGTTGACCCCTTCCCCACGAGTCACATCAGGCTCTATTCTCACTGAGCGCGACGCGTGCACTCACCGGTGGGGAAGCCGGCGGCGCGTCAGACAGAAAGAATCGGTGCACGATGGCTAGCAACTCCGGGGACAACCCCGAGTCGAAGTTCCTGACCGTCGCCGAAGTCGCGGCGATGATGCGTGTCTCCAAGATGACCGTCTACCGACTGGTCCACAACGGCGAGCTGCCGGCGGTCCGCGTGGGGCGCTCGTTCCGCGTCCTCGAGACCGACGTGGACGAGTACCTCCGCAAGAGCTTCTACAACGCCGGCTGACCCGCGGCGACGGTGCCGCGCGACGGCACCGGGTCCACTTCGGACGGCCGATTCTGCGTGTCCGCGTACGGCGGATAGGCTGGTTCGGTCCTCCGGGCCGATCCGGGGGCAGCGGTACGGCTGTTGAAAGGTTTCCCTGTGGGTTCTGTCATCAAGAAGCGGCGCAAGCGCATGGCCAAGAAGAAGCACCGCAAGCTGCTGAAGAAGACGCGCGTCCAGCGTCGCAAGCTCGGCAAGTAAGCGCGCCGCACGCCGCATGGGCAGCGCCGGCAGGGTCGTCCTGGTCACCGGGGTCTCGCGCGACCTCGGGCGCAGGTTTGCGCGCGCTGCGGCGGCTGACCCTGCGGTCGGCCGCGTCATCGGTGTCGACGCCGTGCCTCCGCACGGCGACATCGGCGACGTCTCCTTCGTGCGCGCCGACATCCGCAACCCGGTCATCGCGAAGGTCATCGTCAAGGAGGACGTCGACACCGTCGTCCACATGAGCGTCATCGCCACCCCCGGCAGTGCCGGCGGGCGGAACACGATGAAGGAGCTCAACGTCATCGGGACGATGCAGCTGCTCGCGGCCTGTCAGAAGGCGCCCGGGCTCGAGCGTCTCGTGGTCAAGTCGACGACGACGGTCTACGGCGCGAGCAGTCGCGACCCGGCGATGTTCACCGAGGACATGGAGCCGCGGCGCGCCGCCCGGGCGGGCTACGCCAAGGACGTCGCCGAGGTCGAGAGCTACGTGCGCGGGTTCGCCCGCCGCCGTCCCGACGTCGCGGTGACGCTCCTGCGCGCCGCCAACGTGATCGGCCCGCACGTCACCAGCCCGCTCACGTCGTACTTTCGGCTCCCGGTCATCCCGACAGTGCTGGGCCACGACCCGCGCCTGCAGTTCCTGCACGAGCGCGACCTCATCGACGTCCTGCGGCACGCCGCCGTGAACGACATCGCCGGCACCTTCAACGTCGCCGGCGACGGGATACTGATGCTGTCCCAGGCCGTACGACGCCTCCAGCGGCCGACCGTCAGCCTGCCGCCGTTCGCCGTCGGCGGCGTCGGCTCGGCGCTCCGCTCGGCCCGGCTCGCCGACTTCTCCCCGGAGCAGATCGACCTGCTGACCTACGGTCGCGGCGTCGACACGACCCGGATGCGTACCGGCCTGGGCTTCGAGCCCGCCTTCACGACCGCCGAGGCCTTCGCCGACTTCGGCCTCCCCCTGACGCCGACCGGTGGCCGCGCCGAGAAGGTGCTGGCCCGGATGGCGCGCAGCCTGCCCGAGCCTTCGCGGGTGCCGTCCACCCTGCCGCACTCCGTCCTGGGAGGAGTCGACCATGGGTGACGCCGAGATCATCCCGATCGGGACCCGCGGCCGACCGGGTCGTGGCACCGGCAGCAGTCAGCCCTCGTCCGCCGCGCGCAACCTCGCCGCCGGCAGCAAGCCTGCTGCCCCGACCGCAGCGAAGAAGGCCGCTCCCGCGAAGAAGGCCCCGCCCAAGAAGGCAGCACCGCCGAAGAAGGCGGCCGAGCCCGCCGCCGTCGACCTGCCCCCCGACGTGCAGCGCGCGCCGACCACGACCCGCGACCGCGGCCCGATGTCCGGCATCCCCGCGGCCGACTGGCTCTCCGCCATCAACCACGGCGCCCGCGAGGTCTTCGGTGACCAGTGGGAGCCGCAGCTCGCCCAGTTCCTCGCCTTCCTCCGGCGCCGGGTGACCGGCGACTTCGCCGTCGACGAGTATGGCTTCGACCGCGAGATCACCGAGCGGTTCCTGATGGCGACGTTGCGCCCGATCGCGGAGAAGTGGTTCCGGGTCGAGGTCCGCGGCGCCGAGAACATCCCGGCCGAGGGCGGTGCGCTGGTGGTCTCGAACCACTCCGGCACGGTCCCGGTCGACGGCCTGATGACGCTGGTCTCGATCCACGACCACACCGGCCGCTTCCTGCGCCCGCTCGGCGCCGACCTGGTCTTCAAGATGCCGTTCGTGAGCACGATGGCGCGCAAGAGCGGCGCCACGCTCGCCTGCAACGAGGACGCCGAGCGGATGCTCCGCGGCGGCGAGCTGGTGGGCGTCTGGCCCGAGGGCTTCAAGGGCATCGGCAAGCCGTACGCCGAGCGCTACAAGCTCCAGCGCTTCGGCCGCGGCGGCTTCGTCTCCGCCGCCCTGCGCACCGGCGTTCCGATCATCCCGCTGTCCGTCGTGGGCGCGGAGGAGATCTTCCCGCTGGTCGGCAACGTGCCGTCCCTGGCGCGGCTCCTCGGGCTGCCCTACATCCCGATCACGCCGTTCTTCCCGCTGCTCGGCCCGCTCGGGCTGGTGCCGCTGCCGTCGAAGTGGCTGCTGGAGTTCGGCGAGCCGATCCGCACGGACGAGTTCGACGCGGGCGCGGCCGATGACCCGATGCTGGTCTTCAACGTGACCGACCAGGTCCGCGAGACCATCCAGCAGACGCTCTACTCGCTGCTGATGAAGCGGCATTCCGTCTTTCGCTGACGGGCTGACTTCTCGGGCAGTCGCTGCACTTCTCAGGCGTTGCAACGGCCGATAAGTGCAGGATGCACCGGTGCACCGGTGAATCCTCCGCCACTCAGGGAGTCTTGGGTACCTTCGTCTCGCCCGTGATCGGGTCGATGATGCCGTGCAGGAGCTCGTGCACGCCCTGGGTGACGGCACCGACGGACGGCACCGACGGCGTGCCCGAGGGACCGCTGTCGGTGGTGCCGCCGGTCAGGGTGTGGGCGAGCTCCTCGAGCGGGTTGGACCCGCCGGTCTGGCTGTTCCCGCTCGGGAGCGTGTTGCCCGGGTCGAGGATGCTGCCGGGACCGAGGTCGTTGCCGTTGACGTCCGGCAGGTGGGTGTCGTCGCCCTTGCCCTTGCCGCCGGCGCTCTTGCCACCGGCGTTCTTGACGTCGTCGGCGCGTGGCGTCGTCGCCGGAGCCCGGGGCACGGTGATCAGCTCGCTCGACGCGAGCACCGGCGGGATGGACTCGATCGGCGTGCCACCGCAGTCGGGGCAGCGCTGGGCGGCCTCGGCGTCGATGGTCGTGAGCACGCCGGCGGCGCGGATCAGCTCGTCGCGGGCGTCGGCCGGCACCAACGGCTCGAGGGCCGCGAGCTGGTCGAGACTGGACGAGGCGAAGTCGCGCAGGTGGGCGATCGACGACGTGTTGCCGGTGTGGGTGTAGTCGGCGATGAGTAGGTCGGACGCCGCGGTCGCCTGCTCGGTGAAGGCGTTGAGGGTGTCGGCGACCCGGACGTCGTCGCCGAAGTCGTCCTGGCGGGCGAGGGCGTCGACCTCGTCGAGCCGGTCGGTGGCGCTGGCCAGCATCGTGGTGCCCTTGTTGCCCTCGCCGACCGAGAGGCCGGTGTGGGCGCGCTCGATGACGCGCTTGATCGGGTAGAGCGAGTCGCCCGGAAGGGCGGACTGGGACGCGACGGCGATCGAGGTCGTGGCGCCGACGATGGCGATGCCACCGACGACGGCGGCGAGGCGGCGCTCGCGGCCGGTGCGGCGCACCGGCAGGGTGAGTCGGGAGACATCGGCGGGCACGAGCGCGGTGTCTGCCTCGGCCATCAGCCGCTCACGGAGACTGGCGACGAACTCGGGGCGGGCGGTGACCGCGGGCACGCCGCGCATCGCACCGACGAGCTCGAGCAGGTCGGCATCCCGCGCGTCGCGCGGGTCAGCGGTCGAGATGCCCTCGACCAGGGCGTCGAACTGGTCAGCGCGACGCTGCGCCCTGGAACCCCATGTCATGTCCACCTCAACGAGGTGTGAGGCGGCGAAGTTACGGGCGTACGGGACGCTGCGAAAACGATTTCGTCGAGAGTGCGCATCAGTCCCGGAGTCCTTCCGGCATCAACTTCGCGAGGTTGCGGACCCCGCGCAACTGGAGTTGCTTCACGGCCCCGTCGCTGCGGCCCAGGACGGCGGCCGTCTCGGCGATGCTCATGCCCTGGAGGAACCGCATCACGAGGCAGTCGCGCTGCTCGGGCGGGAGCTCGGTGAGGGCCTTCAGCAGGATCTCGTTGGTGAGCCCGGCCAGCACCATCGACTCGGGGCCCTCGGTGGCGTCGTCGTGCAACCCCATGTCCTCGGTGGTCATCTCGAGGCGGGTGCGGCCGGCCTTGAAGTGGTCGGTCGCGAGGTTGCGCGCGATCGTCATCAGCCAGGCGCCGAAGTCCTTGCCCTGCCACCGGAAGTTGTTCATGCTCCGCAGTGCGCGGAAGAACGTCTCCGAGGTCAGGTCCTCGGCGAGGGTGCTGGAGCGGGTCCGGTAGAAGAGGAACCGGTAGACCGACGACTGGTAGTGGTCGTAGAGGAGGCCGAACGCCTCGGAGTCGCCCTTGCGGGCCAGCTCGACCAGGGCGATCAGGCGGGTCCGGTCGGCCTCGTCCTCCTCGGAGGAGGCGGCCAGCTCGGCGTCGTCGTACCCGTGGGGCCCGCCGGCCGCCGAGGTCGACTCGGTCGCTCGGCCGCTGGCGACGGCCTCGGTGAACACGCGCGGAGGCACCGGGCCACCGGCGGTCGCCGGCTGCTCGATGAGCAGGATCTGGGCCACGAGCGCGCGCAGGGCGTCGAGCCCGCGCGTCAGGTCGTGCCCGTCCCTCGACATGGTGATGGAACCCCTCCCTGGTGCTTCCCCCGAAGCCTTCCCATCGTAAACGCGAGTTACTCCTCTGGGAACCGTGTCCGGCAAAAGGGCGGCCGAGCGCTCCGGTGACCGGTCAGCGACGACGGCCCCGCAGGGCCAGGCCGGCCGCGACGGTGCCCGTCGCGGCGCCCGCGACCGCGCCGACGAGCATCCCGGCGCGCAGCGCCTTCCGGCCGGTGCGGTAGTCGTGGATCCGCCAGCCCTGCTCCTTGGCGTGGGCGCGGAGCTTCGCGTCCGGGTTGATCGCGCACGGATCGCCCACGAGCGTGAGCATCGGCAGGTCGTTGTAGGAGTCGGAGTACGCCGAGCAGCGGTGCAGGTCGAGCCCCTCCCGCGCGGCGAGCGCCTTGACCGCCTCGCCCTTGGCGGGGCCGTGCAGCATGTCACCGACCAGGCGGCCGGTGTAGACGCCGTCGACGTGCTCGGCCACGGTGCCCATCGCCCCGGTCAGACCGAGACGGCGGGCGATGATCGTGGCGATCTCGATCGGCGCGGCGGTGACCAGCCAGACCCGCTGCCCCTCGTCGAGGTGCATCTGGGCGAGGGCGCGGGTGCCGGGCCAGATCCGGTGCGCCATCGCCTCCTCGAAGATCTCCTCGCCCAGCTCCTGGAGCTCGGTCACGGTGTGCCCGGCGATGAAGCTGAGGGCCGAGGCGCGGGCCTCGGCGACGTGCTCCGGGTCCTCGACGCCGACCAGGCGGAAGTACGCCTGCTTCCAGGCGGCTCCGAGGATCTCGCCGGTGGTGAAGAACTTGCGCCGGTGCAGCCCGCGCGCGAAGTGGAAGATGCTCGCGCCCTGCATGACCGTGTTGTCGACGTCGAAGAAGGCGGCGGCCTCGGGGTCGAGGGGCGCCATCAGCGCGGACTCCACCTCGGCGGCCGCGGCGGCGGCCTCGCCGGCGAGCGTGGACCGGGCCTGCAGGTTGCGCGGCCGGGCTCGCTTGTCGACAGGCGGGGTCACAGGGGCAGGCTAGTGGTCGCCACCGGAAATTTGTCGAGTGTCCCGCACCCCAGGCACGCGCCTCGCGGCGTTACCGTCGCTCGCGGGACGACCAAGTACGGCTTCGCTCCGGCGCCTTGCGATGCACGCACCCGGAGCGCGGGCCACCTCCGACGAACCTCCAGCGGCAACCACCAGACCGTCGGGGGCACGTCGGCGGGTGTGGAAGTATCCCCCCATGTCTGGGATGCGCGATGTCGCCGAGCTGGTCAGCGAGGCCGCCGC
>JAOPXG010000171.1 GCA_025965275.1 Nocardioides sp. | reverse complement strand
GCGCCGGCGACGTGATCGGGATGCTCGCCATCGCGGGGCTGCCGGCGGCGCTGATCCTGCTCCAGCCCGACCTGGGCACCATGCTCGTGCTCTCCGCGACCGTCTTCGGCGTGCTCGCGGTCTCCGGCGCCCCCCGCCGCTGGCTGGCGCTGCTCGCGGCCGGCGGCGTGACCGCGGCCGCGGCAGCCATCGCGGCTGGCGTGCTCAAGCAGTACCAGGTCGACCGGTTCCTCGCCTTCACGAACCCCGACCTCGACCCGCGCGGCGCCGGCTACAACGTCGAGCAGGCCCGGATCGCCGTCGGCAACGGCGGCCTCTTCGGGCAGGGCCTCTTCGACGGCTCCCAGACCCGCGCGGGCTTCGTGCCCGAACAGCACACCGACTTCGTCTTCACCGTCGCGGGGGAGGAGCTCGGCCTGCTCGGCGCCGGCGTGCTGATCGCCCTGCTGGCCGTGGTGATCTGGCGCGCGCTGACGATCGCCTCCCACACCGACGACGTCTTCGGCCGCCTCGCCGCGGCCGGCATCGCCTGCTGGTTCGGTTTCCAGGCCTTCCAGAACGTCGGGATGTGCCTGGGCATCATGCCGGTGACCGGCGTACCCCTGCCCTTCGTGTCGTACGGCGGCAGCTCGATGTTCGCCGGCATGCTCGCCATCGGCCTGCTGCAGAACATCCACCTGCGCTCGACCGCGACGCTCCCGACCCGCTACACGATGCCGGTGCGGGTGCTCGCGTCGCGCTAGCGCTGCTCGAGCACGAAGAGGTCGCCCGGCTGGCAGTCCAGGGCCTCACAGAGCGCGGTCAGCGTCGAGAAGCGCACCGCCTTCGCGTGCTGGTTCTTCAGGATGCTGAGGTTGACGATCGTCACGCCGATCCGGTCGGCGAGGGCGGTCAGCGTCATGCCGCGCGCGGCGAGCAGCTCATCGAGGCGACAGACGATGCGGTGCGGCTCCTCGACCGGCATCAGACCAGGCCCTCGGTGTCGTCGCGCAGCTGCGTGCCGATCCGGAACGCCTCGGCGATGACCCGCACGACCAGCGCGATGACGAGCCAGAGGGCGACGGCGGCGAAGTCGGGTCCGTTGGTCTCGAGGCGGGGCTGCGCGACCGCGAGCACCGCCTCGTCCGCGAAGGCAGACGAGAGGGGCACGACGATCGCGGCGACCGCGATCACCGCCGAGACCACGCGCAGGCGGCGCGCGCTCGAGTCGAAGAACGGCTGTCCGGCGTCGGTCTCGTGGAAGACACGCAGCAGCATGAACCCGATGACCGCCACGGCGAGCGCAAGCAGCACCGTCGGGAGCAGGGACTCCAGCCAGAGCTGGGTGGACGCGCGCTCGAGGTCGACCCGGATGGCGCTCTCGTAGACGTGCACACCGCGTTGCCGGAGGCCCACCCTGTCCCCGTCGGCCACGTCGATCGAGCGGCTGAGCACTCCGTCGCCCACGGCGTTCGCAACCTGGAGGAAGACCACGAGCAGGCCGAAGATGACCATGCAGCGCAGGGCTCCGCGCAGGAGGACCCGCTGGGTCCGGGTGATGCCGACGGCCATGTTCACTCCCGTTGTTATCGACGTTCGATAACAACGATAAACGATAACTACCGGATTCAGGGCTTGATCGACAAGAAGATGTACGACGCGAGCAGCACCAGGTGCACGCCGCCGGCCAGCGGCTTCGCGCGTCCGGGCACGACGGTCAGGACCGCGACGATCACGGTGATGAAGAGCAGCACGATCTGCATCGGCTCGAGGCCGAGCGCCAGCGGACCGTCGAGCCAGATCGATGCCAGCGCGATCACGGGGATCGTCAGCCCGATGGACGCCATCGCCGACCCGTAGGCGAGGTTGAGGCTGATCTGGACGTCGTTGCGCGCGGCCGCGCGCACCGCGGCGATCGACTCGGGCAGCAGCACCAGCAGCGCGATCACCACACCGACGAACGCGTGCGGGAAGCCGACCGCCGCGACGGCGTCCTCGATTGGCGTCGACTCGACCTTCGCCAGGCCGACGACGGCGATCAGCGCGGCCACGAGCAGGCCCAGGCTGGTGAGCGCCGCGCGGTTGCTCGGCGGGTCGGCGTGGCCGTCGTGGTCGTCGTCGCGCGGCCCGGGTCCGGTGTCCACCGGCAGGAAGAAGTCGCGGTGCCGCACGGTCTGGGTGAAGACGAACATCCCGTACAGCGCGAGCGACGCCACCGCCGCGAAGGCGAGCTGCGACGCCGTGAACTCCGCACCGGGCGAGCTGGTCGTGAACCGCGGCAGCACCAGCGTCACGCTCGCGAGTGCGATCACCGTCGCCAGCGCCGATCCGGTCCCCTCGGGGTTGAAGACCGCCAGGTGGTGCTTCACGGCGCCGACCACCAGGGCCAGGCCGACGATGCCGTTGACGCTGATCATCACCGCCGCGAACACGGTGTCCCGCGCCAGCGTCGACGTGTCCTTGTCGCCGGTGACCATCAGCGTGACGATCAGCGCGACCTCGATCACCGTCACCGCGACCGCGAGCAGCAGCGACCCGAACGGCTCGCCCACCCGGTGCGCGACCACCTCGGCGTGGTGGACCGCCGCGAGCACGGCTGCCACCAGGAAGACCGCGATGATCGTGGCGACCGCCGGACCCGGGTGCCGCCCCCAGGCAGCGACCAGTACGACGGCGGCCAGGATCGGAGCCACCGTCGTCCAGGTGAACCGTCCGCTGGTCGCTGAGCCCATGCGCGAACCCTACGGACCAGCGCGGCAACCACCGTCCGGTGGTCGAGCTTGTCGAGACCTGCTCGACCACCGGTGGGGCGTCTTCGGCCTATATGCGTCGGGTGAAGCTGATCTTCCCGCCGGGGAGGTTGGTCATGGTGAAGTTCGGGTCGTGGGCGCGGGCGTGGTGTTTGGGGCAGAGCAGGCGGCCGTCCTTGACGGAGGTGGTGCCGCCTTTGGCCCAGGAGAGGGTGGCGTGGTGGGCGTGGCAGAGGCCGGGTGGCCAGTCACAGCCGTGGGTGGTGCAGCCGCGGTCGCGGACGGTGAGCGCGATCCGCATGGGTGTGGTGTGGAAGCGGGCCTTGCGGCCGACGTCCAACACCTCCGAGGGTCCGCCGAGGACGACGGGGATGATCCCGGCCCCGCAGGCCAGGCGGCGGGCGAGTCCGGGGGAGATCCGCTCCCCGGTGTCCAGCTGGGCTGCTTGCAGCCTGCCCTCCAAGGCTTCGAGGGTCATCATCACGACCACGGTCGCGTTGAGGCCACCGGCCTTGGGGAGCCGGTCGGTCGGGTAGCGCTGGATGAGCTCGACCAACGCCCTGCCCATCCGCTCGGGACCGGGCCGGCGCTCACCGAGCGGTCCCTGGGTGGCGGCTTGGTGTTTGGGTGCGGCGATCGCGAGCAGTGCCTTGGTGAGCATCGCCCCGGTGAGGGTGTCGAGGGTGAACCGGCCGTGCATCCGGCCGTGGCCGTCGTCGACGATCGTGAGCCGCACCGCCGCCTCGGCCTCACGTTCCTCCTTCTCGAGGAGTTTTGCTTCGCGTTCGTCGGCCTCGTCGGGGGCGATGACCTCGAACAGGCGACGACCGAGGATGCGGAGTTCTTTGGCGTCGTGTTGGGTGGCCTTCTCGATCAGGAATCGTTCGGCCTGCTCGACCAGGCCGGGGTCGAGGTCGGCGGGGAGCTGCTCGACCGCTGCCACGATCACGTGCGCCTGCTCGACCAGCACGTC
>JAOPXG010000169.1 GCA_025965275.1 Nocardioides sp. | reverse complement strand
GGTTGCCCCACTCGTCGTACTCCGTGACGGTCAAGGGCAGCGTGGCGTCGAGCATCGTGGTCAGCGCGTCGACGAACGGCACGCCCGCGACGACCCCCGCGAAGAGCTCCGGCGCCTGGTTGGCGACCGCGCCCATCAGCAGCCCGCCGGCGCTCGCGCCCTCGGCGACCAACGTGTCCGGCGTCGTCCAGCCGGTGTCGACCAGGTGCCGGGCGCAGGCGATGAAGTCGGAGAACGAGTTCTGCTTCGAGAAGAGCTTGCCCTCGTCGTACCAGCGCCGGCCCATCTCGCCGCCGCCGCGCACGTGCGCGATGGCGAACGCCGCGCCGCGGTCGAGCAGGGAGAGGCGGGCGATGGAGAAGTACGGGTCGATCGAGGTCTCGTAGGCGCCGTACCCGTAGATCAGCGTCGGGACCGGCCCGGTGCCGCCGCCCACCCCCTCGCGGGAGCCGCGCTTCGCGACGATCGAGATCGGCACCTGCACGCCGTCGTCGGCGGTCGCCCAGAGCCGGTGCTCCTCGTAGTCGGCGGGGTCGTAGCCTCCGAGCACGGGCGCCCGGCGGAGCAGGGTCAGCTCGCGGGAGCGGACGTCGTAGTCGTACACGGACGAGGGCACCGCCATCGACGTGTAGCCGAGGCGGACGACGGGCTGGTGGAAGCCGGGGTTGCCCGCAGACCCGACGGTGTAGACCTCCTGGTCGAACTCCACGAGGTAGTCGTCGTCGACCCCCTGGTCACCCAGCTCCAGGATGCGCAGCTGGGTCAGGCCCTGGCTGCGCTGGTGGAGGACGAGGTGGCCGGCGAAGGCGTCCACGTCCTCGAGGCGTACGGCGGGGTCGTGGGCGACGAGCGGCTCCCAGTCCTCGGCGGCCGTCGGCGCGACCGGCGCGGTGCCGAGCTCGAAGTCGGGCCCGGTGTGGTTGTGCAGGACCAGGAAGACGTCGTCGCCGCCGAGGACGGCGTGGTCGAGGGAGTACTCGAGCCCCTCGCGCCGCTCGGCGAACACCCGCCAGCCGTCGTCGGGGGAGTCGGCGTCGAGGAAGCGGTACTCCGACGTGGTCTTGGAGCCGGACGCGATCACCAGGAAGCGGTCGCTGCGGGTGCGGCCGACGCCCACCCAGAAGCGGCCGTCGGTCTCGTGGTGGACCAGCTCGTCCTCGGCCTGGGTGGTGCCGAGCCGGTGTCGCCAGATCTTGTCGGCGCGCCAGGCGTCGTCGACGGTCGTGTAGTAGAAGTTCTCGCCGGCACGGTCCCAGGTGGCGCCGCCGAGCGCGCCGACGATCTCGTCCGCGCGGAGCTCGCCGGTGGTGAGGTCCTTGACCCGGATCGTGTAGCGCTCGTCGCCCACGACGTCGGTCGAGTAGGCGAGCAGCGTCGCGTCGGGGCTCACCGCGGAGCCGCCGACCGAGAAGAACTCGTGGCCCTGGGCGAGCGCGTCGAGGTCGAGCAGCACCTCCTCGCCGGGGAGGGCCGGCTTGTCCGGGTCGGTGTCCTCGGCGGGCTTCGGCGGGGTCCAGTCGTCCGGGTCCGCGACCGGGACGCGGCAGCTGGCGCCGTACTCCTTGCCCGCGAAGGAGCGGCCGTAGTACCAGTAGCCGCGGTTGCGGGTCGGCACCGACAGGTCGGTCTCGAGGGTGCGGGCCTTGATCTCGTCGAAGATCGACTGGCGCAGGTCGGCGAGGTGCGCGGTCCGCTCCTGGGTGTAGGCGTTCTCGGCCTCGAGGTACGCCGTGACGTCGGGCGAGTCCTTCTCGCGCAACCACTCGTAGTCGTCGGTGCGGGTGTGGCCGTGGATCACGGTGCTGGTGGGTCGCTTGTCGGCGACGGGCGGCTGCATGCGAGCGACGATAGCGTCGGGGTGTGGACACCCCCTTGTCCGGACGGACGATCGACCTCAACGCCGACCTCGGCGAGGAGGTGACGGACGACCGGGCGCTGCTGGCGGTCGTCACCAGCGCGAACGTCGCCTGCGGCTACCACGCCGGGAGCCCGGCGATCATGCGCACGGTGTGTGCGGAAGCGGCTCGGCGACACGTGGCGGTCGGCGCCCAGGTGTCGTACAAAGACCGGGCGAACTTCGGCCGGGTCGCCCACGACGTGGCCTACGAGGTCCTGCGTGAGCAGGTCGCCGACCAGGTCGGGACGCTCGCGTCGATCGCCGCCGACGAGGGGACGTCGGTGCGCTACGTCAAGCCGCACGGCGCGCTCTACCACCGGGCGACCGACGACGAGGAGCAGGCGGCGGCGGTGCTGGCCGGGTCGGACCAGCTGCCGGTGCTCGGCATGCCCGGCGTCCTCCTGACGCTCGCGGCCGCGGCCGGGCGGACGATCTTCCACGAGGGGTTCCCCGACCGGGGCTACACCCCCGACGGGCGGCTCGTCCCGCGCTCCGAGCCGGGCGCCCTGATCGAGGACGAGAACGGCATCGTCGCCCAGGCGCTCGCGCTCGCCGGGACGGTCGACTCCCTCTGCCTGCACGGCGACTCGCCCGGCGCGGTCGCCCATGCGGTCGCCGTACGGCGAGCGCTCGAGGCCGCGGGTTACGTACTTCACACGTTCTGACCGCCCGTTCGCACCCGGAGCGGTCGTCCGTGGCGAAGGATCAGGGCGTGACCCCCACCAAGCGCGCGGCGCTGGCCGCTGCCCTCCTCGTCCCCGTCCTGTCCGCCGTCGGCGCCTGCAACGCCAGCGTCTCCACCGGCTCGGGCTACGACGCCGACGCCGTGGCGAAGCAGGTACAGAAGGCACAGCAGGACGCCACGCCCGACCTCGAGGTCACCGACGCCACCTGTCCCGGCGACGCAGACCTGGAGAAGGGGGCGACGATCGACTGCTCGGTCGCCATCGACGGCGTGAAGGCGCCGTACACCGTGACCGTCACGTCGGTCGAGGACGGCCACGCGAAGTTCGAGATCGCCCCCGCGCAGGCGATCGTGTCGGTCGCGAAGACCGTCGAGATCATCCAGGCCCAGATGGAGAAGCAGGGTCTCGCCGGCGTGACCGTCGACTGCGGCGGCGTTGCGGTGGTCGTCCAGGACCCGCAGACGTCGTTCACCTGCACGCTCACCAAGGGCGACCAGAGCCAGGACGTCACGGTCGCGATCGAGGACCTCGACGGCAACGTCACGATCACGTCCTGATTCCACAGGTCTGGACCGCTTCCTGTGGAGTGTGCACTCCTGTGGTGGATGAACGGGCCCCTCCTGTGGACGACCCTGTGGGTTGGCGGGCATCCCTTGCGAGGTGTGACCCGGCCCACGTAGAACTCTCCCTACCAGCCCACCGCGTGCGGGGGGCTGGGGATCGGACAGGAACGAAGACCCGTACGGCGAGGCAACTCGCCGCGTCGGCCCGGTGACGGGGGCGGCGAGGTCGGAGGACTGGTCCGGTGGTCCGGGCGTCACCGTTTCCGGACAGCCGAAGGGCCCCTGGCGCTCATACCGCCGGGGGCCCTTCACCATTTCCCATGCTCGCCCGGATCGCCCGTCGTGGCAACGCTGCGCGAGTGACTCCGGTGTGAACTCCACCTCCCGGCAGACTGGGCCCATGGATCCCGGCACCGTGCGGCTGCGACCGGTCGGGCGGACCGCCGCCCTGGTCGAGGTGGGCGACGCCGCGACCGCGCTCGCGCTCGCGACCTGGGCGCGCTCCGCCGGCGTCGACGCGGTCGAGGTGGTGCCCGCCGCCGAGACCGTGCTCTTCGACGGGGTGGCCGACCCGGGCGCGCTCGCCGCCGCGCTGGAGGGGTGGTCGCCCGCGGCCACGTCGGTCACCGGCGAGCTGGTCGAGGTCCCGGTGACGTACGACGGTCCCGACCTCGACTTCGTGGCCGAGGCGTGGGGGACCGACCGCGACGGCGTGGTCGCGCGGCACACCGGGGTGGAGTACGTCGCGGAGTTCTGCGGGTTCGCGCCGGGCTTCTCCTACCTGGCCGGGCTGCCCGCAGACCTGGCCGTACCCCGCCTCGCGTCGCCGCGCGCGAAGGTCCCGGCCGGGTCGGTCGGCCTGGCCGGCGCGTGGTGCGGCGTCTACCCGACCGCGTCGCCCGGCGGCTGGCGGCTGCTCGGCCGCACCGACGCCACCCTGTGGGACGAGACCCGCGAGCAGCCGGCCCTGCTGCCGCCCGGGACCCGCGTGACGTTCGTGGTGGCATGACCCTCCACGTCGTCGGGACCGGGCCGCTGGTGACCGTGCAGGACCGCGGCCGCGTCGGGCTCGCCCATCTCGGGGTGCCGCGGGCCGGCGCCCTCGACGCGCCCGCCGCCGCGCTCGCGAACCGCCTCGTCGGCAACGACCCCGAGGCGGCCGTGCTGGAGGTGCTGCTCGGCGGGCTCACGGCGCGTACCGATGCGGGCTGCTGGGTGGCCGTGACCGGCGCGCCGAGCCCGTTGTGGGTGGCGGGGGAGGCGCGCGCCCACGCCTGCGCCGAGTGGGTCCCGGCCGGGGGCACGATGACGCTGGGCCGGCCGGCGGCCGGCGTCCGGTCCTACGTCGCGGTCGCCGGCGGGATCACCGTCGACCCGGTCCTCGGCTCGCGCTCGACCGACACCCTCGCCTGGGTCGGCCCGTCACGCGTCGAGGTGGGCGCCGTCCTGCCGGTCGGCCCGTCGTACGGCGAGCCGCAGCCGCTCGACACACCGCGATCGCGCCGACCCGGTCCGCTGCGGGTCACGCCCGGACCCCGGGCCGACTGGTTCGCCGACGACGCGCTCGACGTGCTCTGCGGCTCGCCGTACGTCGTGGAGCCCGACTCCAACCGGGTCGGCCTGCGGCTCGACGGCCCGCCGCTGGAGCGCCGCGGGACCGGCGAGCTGGCGAGCGAGGGCATGGTGCTGGGCGCCGTCCAGGTGCCGCCGAGCGGGCGGCCCGTGGTGTTCCTGGCCGACCACCCGACGACCGGCGGCTATCCCGTGATCGGGGTCGTGGACCCCGACGACCTCTGGCAGTGCGCGCAGCTGCGTCCGGGCGAGACGGTGAGGTTCAGCCGGAGACCGGCTCCTCCGGCTCCGGGGTCCGCCACGCGCTGAGAGCCGGGTCGTCGTCGGGGTAGCTGCGCACCGGGCCGGCCGGCGACTCGGCGGTCTCGAAGCGCACCGTCACGACGCCGCGGCCCGCGCCCCACACCCAGCCGCGGCCCATCTCGGCGTGGACGACGTCCATGCCGGGCGCCCAGGTGCTCCGGGAGTGGCGCGGGATGTCGGCCTCGGGCAGCAGCTCCTCCTCGTCCTCGTCCCCGGTCTCGCCGAAGAGGTCCTCCTGCACCCAGTCGGCCAGGCCGGACACCCCGACGCCGAGCAGCCGGACGCCGCCGGAGGTGTCGAGGTCGGTGAGCAGGCTGCGGGCGAGCCGCGCGATGGTGCCGGGGCTGTCGGTGGGGGAGGACAGGGTGCTCGACCGGTTGAGGGTCGTGAAGTCGTGGAGCCGGACCTTGATCGTGACCGTGCGCCCCGACATGCCGTGCTTGCGGAGCCGGCCGGCGACGTCGCTGGCCTGCCGGGTGAGCAGGCCCTCCATCAGCTTGCGGTCGGTGATGTCGGTGTCGTACGTGCCCTCGACGCTCACCGACTTCGTCTCCCGCTCCGCGACCACGGGACGGTCGTCCTCGGCCCGGGCGAGGTGGTAGAGCCAGGCACCGCTGGCCTTGCCGAGCAGCCGGACCATCTCCACCTCGCTCACCGACTCGAGGTCGGCCACGGTCTGGATGCCGGCCCGGCGCAGCCGCTCGGCGGTCGCGGGGCCGACGCCGGGGATCACGGTGACGCGCATCGGGCGGAGCAGCTCGACCTCGGTGCCCGGCGGGACGACGACCAGCCCGTCGGGCTTGTCGAGGTCGCTGGCGACCTTGGCGATGAACTTGGACGTGCCGACGCCGACCGACGCGGTCAGCCCGCCGGTCACCTCCGTCACCCGCGCCCGCAGCTCGTCGGCGAACGCCGTGACGGTGGGGACGCTCAGGTCGGGCAGGTCGGCGCGGGCCAGGTCGACGAACGCCTCGTCGAGCGACAGCGGCTCGACCAGGGGCGAGACCGAGCGGAGCAGGCCCATCACCCGGGCGCTGGTGTCGTGGTAGGCGTGGAACCGGCCGCTCAGGAAGGCGGCGTGGGGGCAGCGGGCGCGCGCCTCGCGCGTCGACATGGCCGACCGCACGCCGTACACCCGCGCTTCGTACGACGCGGTCGAGACGACGCCCCGCCCGCCGATGCCGCCGACGACGACCGGTTTGCCGCGCAGGGAGGGCTTGTCGCGCTGCTCGACCGCGGCGAAGAACGCGTCGAGGTCGAGATGGAGGACCGACGCATCCGACCGCACGGGCGCAAACTACCCCGTGCGGCGGACAGTCCGGCCCACCAGGCGTCCACAGGCGGCGCTCCGACCCGCCTTTCCCCAGGCACCTCCCGGGACCGGCCCGACTGTCCGTCCCCGTGGGGAGGTTCGTCGCATGAGCACCCCACCCGCACCCGCCGACATCCGCTACACCGCCCGCTGTCCCGAGGACGTGCTCGCGCTCGTCCCGGTCGTGCTCGGCTTCGTCCCCCACGAGTCCGTCGCGATGCTGACCTTCGGCGCGCCCCGTCCGTTCCACGCCCGCGTCGACCTCCCGGCCTCGCGCGTCGAGATCCCCGAGGCGGTCACCTCGCTCCTCGAGCCGGCCCGGTTCCATCGGGTCCGGCGAGCGTTCTTCGTCCTCTACTCCGACGACCCGCGGCTGTCCGGGGCGCTGGCCCGGGCCCTGGCGCGCGGGTTCGAGCGCGCGGGTGTCGACGTGGTCGACGTGCTCCGCGCCGACGGCGCACGGTGGTACGCCCCGCTCGGGCGACCCGGCGTCCCCGCGTGGGGCGTGCCCTACGACGTCTCGGCGCACCCGTTCGTCGCGCAGTCGGTCGTCGAGGGGCGGGTCACCCACCCGTCGCGCGAGGGCCTCCGGGCGACGCTGGCCGGCGACCCGCTGCGGATCGGGCGGGTCGTGGCCGCACTGGCCGCGCTGACGGGCGACCCGCCGCCGGTGCTCGACGAGGGCGCCTGGGCCGCCGACCTGGTCGACCGGCACACCCAGGACGGCACGGTGCCCGACGACCACGAGGTGGCCCGGCTGCTGCGCGGCATGCTCGAGCTGGACGTGCGCGACGCGGCGTGGTCGCCGATGAGCAGGGGGCGCTCGCCCGACCACGTCCGGTTCTGGACCGACGTCGTACGCCGCACGCCCGCGCCGCTGCTCGCCGCCCCGGCCGCCCTGCTGGCCTTCGCCTCGTGGCTCTCGGGGCAGGGCGCGCTGGCCTGGTGTGCGCTCGACCGCTGTCTCGAGGCCGACGAGGACTACTCGTTGGCCGGGCTGGTCGCGCACGCGCTCACCAGCGCGCTGCCGCCCGAGTGCTGGGAGGCCGACTGGGACTGGCGGGGAGGGCTCGGTGCGGGCACCGATCCCGGCTGAGGCGTGCCGGGTGCGCGACGCGGGTACCCCGCCGTCATGGTGCGGACGCTCGGGATCGAGGAGGAGCTCCTGCTGCTCGACCCCGGGACCCGCGCGGTCGCCCCGGGCTCGGCGGAGGTGCTCAAGCGGTTCCGCGAGCACGGCCGCGGGCGCCGCTTCGCCCGCGCCGCGTCCGACGAGGTCGACCAGGAGCTGTTCCGCCACCAGCTCGAGACCCGCACCGACCCGACCACCTCCGCCGCGGACGCGTTCGCCCAGCTGGTCAGCGCGCGGCGAACCGCCGGCGAGGCGGCGCGCG
>JAOPXG010000161.1 GCA_025965275.1 Nocardioides sp. | reverse complement strand
CAGCTCTCCACGCTGCTGCGCGGCCGGACCCCGAACCCCGTGACCAAGGAGGGCGTTGCATGACACCGGAGGAGATCCTGCAGGGGCTGTACGACGAGACCCTCGTCGGCAACGCCCCCGCCGTCCTCGAGCTGACCGAGGACGGCCTGACGCTCGGCATGGAGCCGCAGACGCTGCTCTTCGACGCTCTCATCCCGTCGCTCGAGGAGGTCGGCGCCCGCTTCGAGCGCGGCGACTTCTTCGTGCCGGAGATGCTGATCGCCGGCCGCGCGATGGCCGGCGCCATGGAGCGGCTGCGGCCGCTGCTCGCCGAGACCGGCGTGCAGACGATCGGCAAGTTCCTCATGGGCACCGTCAAGGGCGATGTCCACGACATCGGCAAGAACCTCGTCAACATCATGCTGGAGGGCGCCGGCTTCGAGGTGATCGACCTCGGCGTGCAGGTCGCGCCGGAGAAGTTCGTCGCCGCCATCGAGGAGCACCAGCCCGACATCGTCGGCTTCTCGGCGTTCCTCACCACGACGATGCCGATGTTCAAGGCCAACATGAACGCGCTCGAGAAGGCCGGACTGCGCGACGAGGTGATCGTCATGGTCGGCGGCGCCCCGGTGACGCAGGAGTACGCCGACGCGGTCGGCGCCGACGGCTACGCCGCGGACGCGTCGCAGACCGTGAAGCGCGCCAAGGCGCTGCTGCACGAGAAGCGCGCGAAGGTCCCGGCCTGATGGTTACCCCAAGCCGTTCTTCGCTTCCCCCGCTTCGCTCCTCCACCGAACAACGCCCCGGGGACCCCCAATGACCCCCGCTCCCCGCCTCGAGACCGTCCTCCGGTCGGCGACCCAGCAGGTCGTGATCGGCCACGACACCCGCTTCTGTCTGATCGGCGAGCGGATCAACCCGACCGGCCGCCGGATCTTCCAGGAGCAGCTGCGCGCCGGGGACCTCTCGGCGATCGAGCGCGACGTGCAGGCGCAGGTCGAGGGCGGCGCCGACGTGCTCGACATCAACATGGGCGTGCCGCTCACCGACGAGGCCGAGCTGCTCGCCAAGGCGATCACGATGGTCCAGAAGCTCACCGACAAGCCGATCTGCATCGACTCCTCCGTCGTGGAGGCGCTCGAAGCCGGGCTCGCCGTCTACCAGGGCCGCGCGCTGGTCAACTCGATCACCGCCGAGGACGAGCGGATGGAGCAGATCCTCCCGCTGGTCAAGAAGTACGACGCCGCGATCATCGCGCTGCCCAACGACGCCGACGAGATCCCGATGGAGGCCGAGAAGCGGATCGTGCTGACCCGCAAGATCATCGAGGTCGCCACGAAGGAGTACGGCATCGCCGCCGCCGACATCGTGATCGACCCGCTCGCGATGCCGATCGGCGCCGACCAGGACGTCGTCAACGTCACCCTCGACACGATGCGCCGGATCCGCGACGAGTTCGGCGTCAACATGACCTGCGGCGCCTCCAACGTGTCGTTCGGCATGCCGTCGCGGCACGCGCTCGGCGCCGCGTTCCTCCCGATGGCGATGACCGCCGGCCTGACCTCCGCGATCATGGACACCCGCACCCCGCAGATCGTCGAGTCGGTGAAGGCCGCCGACCTGCTGCTCGGCCACGACGAGTGGGGCGGGGCCTGGATCGCCGCGCACCGCGCCCGGCAGACCGTCACGGCATGAGCACCGCGTGACGGACGAGCCGCTCGACGTGTTCGACCTCGACGACGTACGCCGCGAAGGCCTGTTGCCGACGCCCGGCGCCGACGTGCCGGTGCACGACGGCACCGGCCGCGTCGAGCTGTCGTTCACGGTCCAGGACGCCGACCCGGCGCGCACCGCGCACCGGCAGGTCCGGGTGCCGCCGGGTGTCACGGTCTTCGACTCCGCGTCGTGGAACGGCATCGCGATCGACTCGACCTGCGGCGGCCACGGCACCTGCCACAAGTGCAAGGTGCGCATCGACGGCACCAACCCGATCACCCGCCACGACGTGAAGACGTTCAGCCGCGACCAGCTCGACGCCGGCTGGCGGCTCGCCTGCCTGGTCAACGCCACCCGCAACCTGTCCGTCGACGTACCCCCGCTCACCACCCGGCCCAAGGCCGCGACCGTCGGCGTCGGGCGCCAGGTGATCCTGCGGCCGGCGATCCAGAAACGGTACGTCGAGCTCGACGAGCCGCACCTCGCCGACCAGCGCACCGACCTGGCCCGGCTGCTCGAGGCGATCGACGACCTCGAGCCGGTGGCCGACCTGCACCTCCTCCGCCGGCTGCCCGCGGTCCTCCGGGCCGCCGACTTCAAGGTCACCGCGGTGATCGTCGACGAGGCGCTCATCGACGTCGAGCCCGGCGACACGACCGGCGTGCAGTACGCGATCGCCTTCGACCTCGGCACCACCACCGTGGTCGCCACCCTGCTCGACGTCAGCACCGGCACGCCGATGGCGGTGGCGTCGATGCTCAACAAGCAGCAGCCGTACGGCGGCGACGTGATCACCCGGATCAGCGCGGTGATGATGGACCCCGACACCCTCGGCCGGCTGCAGCAGGCGGCGTCCGACACCCTGGCCGAGCTGGCCGAGCAGGTCTGCCGCGAGGCCGAGGTCGACCTCGCGCAGGTCTACGAGGTCGCCATCGCGGGCAACGCCACGATGACCGCGCTGGTCCTCGGCATCGACCCCGAGCCGCTGGGCGTCGCGCCGTTCATCATGTCGTCGGCGCAGCCGCCGACCTGCCTGGCCACCGACATCGGGCTCACCCTCCACCCACGCGCCCGGGTCGCGATGTTCCCCGCGCTCGGGGCGTACGTCGGCGGCGACATCGTCGCCGGCATGCTCGCGACCGGCATGGACCGCGACAAGCGCACCCGCCTCTTCATCGACGTCGGGACCAACTGCGAGATCGTCGTCAGCGACGGCGACCGGATCCTCTCCACCGCGGCACCCGCCGGGCCGGCGTTCGAGGGCGGCGCGATCCGCTGCGGCATGCGTGCGGCCGACGGGGCGATCGAGACCGTGAAGTTGGGTGACCCCGACAACCCGGTCGAGCTCGGCGTCATCGGTGACGTCGAGCCCCGCGGCCTCTGCGGCTCGGGGCTCGTCGACATCGTCGCCGAGCTCGTGAGGGTCGGGCTGCTCGACGCGTCCGGCCGGTTCATCCCGGAGGAGACCGCCGCCGAGCTCAGCCCCGCGCTCTCCGACCGACTGACCATGATCGGGCAGGAGCGGGTGTTCGTACTCCATCGCCCCACGCCCGACGCCGCTCTCGAGGACTGCGTGGTGCTGTCGCAGCGCGACGTCCGCGAGCTCCAGTTCGCCAAGGCCGCGATCTCGACCGGCTGGACGCTGCTGCTCGAGGAGCTCGGGCTCGAGCACCGCGACGTGCAGCAGGTGCTGCTCGCCGGCTCGTTCGGCAGCTACCTGTCGGCGGCCTCCGCCGTCCGCATCGGGCTGGTGCCCCAGCTGCCGGTGCTGCGCATCGTCGCCGCCGGCAACGTCGCCGGCGAGGGCGCGAAGATGGCCCTGCTCTCGGTGCGCGAGCGTGCAGGAGCCCAGGCCCTGCTGGAGGAGGTGACGTATGTCGAGCTCTCCGACCGCCCCGACTTCAACGACCGCTTCGTCGACCAGCTCTCCTTCTGACCGCGTCGCCCTGGTCGCCTGCGGCGCGATCGCCCAGCCCTGCAAGGAGATCGTCGAGCGCCACGGCTGGCCGGTCGACGTCCACCCGCTGCCGCCGCTGCTGCACAACCAACCCCAGCGGATCGCGGGCGAGGTGCGCCGGATGGCGACCGACCTCGGCGCGTCGTACGCCTCCGTCGTGGTGGGGTACGCCGACTGCGGCACCTACGGCGCGCTCGACGCCGTCTGCGAGGAGCTCGGGCTCGCCCGGCTGCCCGGCCTGCACTGCTACGACCTGTACGCCGGGCCGTCGCGGGTCGAGCGCTTCTTCGCCGACCAACCCGGCACCTACCTGCTCACCGACTTCCTGGTCCGCTCGTTCGCGCGCACCGTGATCCAGGAGCTCGGCCTCGACCGCTACCCGGACCTGCGCGACACCTACTTCGGCCAGTACACGCGGGTGGTCTGGCTCGCGCAGCAGCCCGACGACGAGCTGCGTGCGCTCGCCGAACAGGCGGCCGACCGCATCGGCCTGCCGCTCACCGTCGTGGAGACCGGCGACACCCGGCTCGAGGCCGCACTGGCCGACATCGTCGCTCTCGAGACCCCGGCAGGGCGGTGACCGCCAACTCCGTTGGTCGAGCAGGTTGCGCAGCCACCGTGTCGAGACCCCGAAAGCAAAAGGCAGGGCCGTGCCCACCGGCCGCGCACGGGTGCGGGGGTCTCGACACGTTCAGGCCCCCAGGGGCCTTCACTGCTCGACCGACGGCACTAACGTTCCTCCCATGGAGGGAGTGATCGCGGCCGACGACCCGCGCGCGCCCGACGTACGCCGGCTGCTCGCGACGCATCTCGCGTTCGGCAACGCGCACAGCCCGCCCGAGGACGTGCACGCCCTCGACGTCGACGCCCTGGTCGACCCGGCGATCACCTTCCTGAGCTACCGCGTCGACGACGAGGTGCTCGCGGTCGGCGCGCTCAAGGACCTCGGCGACGGCCACGGCGAGCTGAAGTCGATGCACACCACCGCCGCCGCCCGCGGCCGCGGCATCGGCCGCGCCATGGTCGAGCACCTGGTCGGCCTGGCCCGCGAACTCGGGATGACCCGGGTCAGCCTCGAGACCGGCACGCCGGAGCCGTTCGCCCCGGCCCGCGCGCTCTACGCGAGTGTCGGGTTCGAGCCGTGCGCGCCGTTCGGCGCCTACGCCCTGAGCGACTACAGCACCTACCTGACCCTCGACCTCAGCGCCTGACGTCGTAGAGCAGGTGCGTGACCCGGTCGCCCTGCACCACACGGCTCGGGTTCTCCAGCACCACCTCGGTGGTCCCGGTGCCGAAGAACGGCTTGCCCGACCCGAGCACGACCGGCACCAGGTTGAGCAGCACCTGGTCGACCAGGCCCTCACGCAGCGCCTGGGCGCCGACCTCGCCCGCCGCGACCGCGACGTCCCGGTCGCCGGCGTGCGCCCGCGCACTCTCGACCGCCTCGCGCACCGAGCCGCAGAACGTGAACGGCGCCGTGTCGGCGAACTCCCAGTCCGTCGGCGGCTCGTGGGTCACCACGAAGACGTGGTCACCGGCAGCGGGCACTCCGTTCCAGCCGTTGGTGAAGTCGAAGAGGACCCGCCCGATCACGGTGGCACCACAGTTGCCGGCGACCTCGGTGAGGAGCTCGGCGGTCTGCGGCGTGACACTGAAGAGGCGCTCGCGGTCGTCGAAGGAGAACGGCACGTCGCCGTTCCAGTAGTAGTCGAACAGCGGTCCGACCGTGTTGTCGTCGTACGCGATGTAGCCGTCCAGCGACACCGCGGCATTCAGGTTGACTCGTCCCATGTCAGTACGACTCCCGGTTCGTCTTCAACTCATCGGTTGAATATGGTCTGATGACCGCGTGGACCAGCTGCACCGCCTGCCCGAGTACGGCGTGACCGACCGGGCCGCGCTCGACGCGCTCCTCGACTCCCAGTGGGTGGGAGTCCTCTCGACGGTCGCCGACGGCCGGCCGCTCGCCGTCCCCATGCTCTACGCGCGCGACGGCGACCGGCTCCTGATCCACGGCTCGACCGGAGCCGGGGCACTGCGCCAGGTGGCCGCCGGCGCGCCCGCCGTCCTGACCGTCTTCGCGCTGGACGCCCTCGTCGTCGCCCCGACGACCTTCGAGTCCTCGGTCAACTACCGCTCGGCGACGGTCCGCGGCGCGCTGACGCCGCTCTCCGACGAGGACCGGGAGGCCGCGCTCGACCGGTTCGCCGAGGTCGTCGTGCCGGGTCGTACGGCGGAGGTGCGGCCCTCCAGCCGCAAGGAGCTCGCCGCGACCCTCGCCCTGGCGCTGCCGATCACCGACGGCGGCTGGCTGCTCAAGGTGGCCGACGGCTGGCCCGCGACTCCCGAGGAAGCCGACGCCGACCCGGGCGTGTGGAGCGGGCTGGTCCCGGTGCGCACCGTCCTCGACCCCGCCGTACCGGCGCCGTGGTCGGCCGACCTGCCCGTGCCGCCGTCGGTGCGGCGCCTGACCGACTAACGGCGCAGCCGGTCGAGCAGGTCGGTGCGCCAGGCCTCGGTCTCGGCGATCTGGTTGAACGTGAAGACGTGCAGCCCCTCGACGAGCGCGGTCGGCTCGCCGAGCGTGGGTGCGCACTTCTCGAGGAAGCGCTCACCGGTGAAGCCTCCGGGCGCCGCCAGCCGGGCGAAGGTCCCCTTGTGCTTGGCGAGGAAGCGGGTCGACTCGCCGACGCCGATCTTGGTGGCCATCGAGAGCAGCTTGGTGCGGTCCACCGGGCCGGGGATGCCGAGCAGCAGCGGCATGGCGATCCCGCGGCGACGCATCCGGTGCACCCAGTCGCGGATCACGGCGGGGTCGAAGGTCAGGTTGCTGACGACGTGGGTGGCGTAGTGGCGCTTGTCCCACATCGACTGCACGGTCAGGTCGTCGTGGATCGTCGGGTGCGACTCGGGGTAGCCGGTGATCCCGACGTGGGAGAACGGTCGGCCCAGGTCGGCGAGGTCCTCGAGCAGGCCGAGCGCGTCGCGGTAGTCGCCGGCGGGGTCGGCGTCGCCGCCGGGCACGAAGATCCGAGTGATCCCCTTGCCGGTCAGCCGGGCGCAGATCTCGGCGAGCTCCGCCCGGCCGCTGATCATCCGGGCGGCGAGGTGGGGCACCACGGCGTACCCGTGCCCGGTCAGTCGCTCGGCCAGGTCGAGCGTGGCCTCGAGCCCCTTGCTCGGCGACGCGGTGACCGTGACGGCCAGGTCGCGGGGGACGTGCGCGAGCACCTTGTCCTCGGTGGTCGCGGTGGGCAGCACCTCGTACCGGGCCTGCTCCAGCAGCCGGACCATGGTCTGAGCGGTCGACACCTTGTTGCGCATTGAGCAACTCGTTTCGTGATGCGCATCGAGAGCCTCGAGTCTAGACCCCCGGGTCGCGGATCGTCACCCACGAGATGGCGCCGCCGAGCGCGAGCAGCACCGCGCAGATCAGGACCGCCGAACCGAACGCCGAGTCGAAGGCGACCGGGTCGGCGTACTCGTCGCCCCCGAGGCCCACGGCGACGGGGAGCGCGGCGACGGCGAGCAGCGACCCGGCCCGCGCGACCGCGTTGTTGACGCCGCTCGCGAGGCCCGCGTGCTCGTCGGGGGCGGCGGCCAGGACCGTCGCCGTCAGGGGCGCGACCATCAGCGAGAGACCGAGGCCGAAGATCGTCAGGCCGGGCAGCACTTCGGTCCAGTAGTCGACGTCCGCGCCGACGCGCATCAGGAGCAGGGCGCCGCCCGCCATCACGATCGGGCCGACCGTCATCGGGATCCGCGGTCCGATCCGGCTGCCGAGCTGGCCGCCCTTCGACGCGAGCAGCAGCATGCAGATCGTGAGCGGCAGGGTGGCGATGCCGGCCTCGAGCGCGGAGTAGCCGCCGACGGTCTGCAGCTGGAGGACGAGGAAGAACAGCACCGCGCCGAGGGCGGCGTACACGACCAGCGTCATCGCGTTCGCGGCGGTGAAGGTGCGATCGGCGAAGATCCCGAGCGGCAGCATCGGATGCGTGCTGCGGCGTTCGTCGACGACGTACGCGATCGCGGCGACCACGGCGACACCGATCGCCCACGGCGCGCCGGCGCCGCCCCACTCGATGAGGGCGTAGGTCAGCCCGCCGAGCGCCGCGGCGGCCAGCAGGGCACCGGTGAAGTCCAGGCGCCGCGGGGCGTTCGGGTCGAGGGTCTCGGGCACCGTCCGCTGCGCGATCACCACCGTGACCACGGCGATGGGGAGGTTGATGAGGAAGATCCAGCGCCAGCTCACGTAGTCGACGAGGAGGCCACCGACGAAGGGGCCGATCGCCGCCGCGATGCCGCCGAGCCCGACCCAGGCGCCGATCGCCTGCGCCCGGTCGTCGCGGGCGAACGCGCCCTGGATCATCGCGAGGCTGCCGGGGGTCAGCAGGGCGGCGCCGACGCCCTGGAGGACCCGGGCCGCGATCAGGACCTCGGGGTCGGGGGCCAGGCCGCAGAGCATCGACGCGAGCGCGAACCACATCGTGCCGACCACGAAGATCTTGCGTCGCCCGTAGCGGTCGCCCAGCGACCCGCCGAGCAGGATCAGACTGGCGAGGCTGAGCAGGTAGCCGTTGGTGATCCACTGCAGCTGGGCGAGCGACGCATCGAGGTCCTCGCCGATGGTGTGGAGGGCGACGTTGACGACGGTGCCGTCGAGCATCGTCATGCCCGATAAGAGGACCGCAGCGGCGACCACCGCGCGACCCGTCGCCGTACCGAGACGTACGCCACCCGATCCGGGGCCCCCACTCACGACGAACAGCCTAGGGGTCTTCCCCGATACAGGACCGTCCCGACCAGCCCCCTAGGATTTCGCAATGCCGACCGTGTCCGACACCGACGCGCGCCTGGTGGCGCACGTCGACCGCCTCGGCCTGGAGCACCCGCCGATCGACCTCGCCTCGGTGGACTACGACGTACGCCGCCCCCTCGAGTTCAACCAGCGCTACGGCCACGTCCTCGACTACATGGCCCGCGTCGAGCTCGAGGTCGACCGCAACGTGCTCGAGCTGACGACCCTGCTGCCCGACCCGCCCGAGGTCGACCGGCGGTTCTACGCCGAGGTCTGGCAGCCGCAGGAGATCCGGCACGGGCTGATCCTCGACGAGCTGCAGGTGCACCTGGGCCGGCCCGCGGCGGAGCCCGACCTGACGTCGCTCGGCGTCAAGATGAAGGTCCTCGGCGCGCTCGCCCACCTCGACGCCTTCCAGGACGTCTGCCGGATGCTCTACTACCTGACCGGCATGGCCACCGAGCGCTCCGCGGTGCTCGCCTACAACCTGCTGTACGAGGGGGTGCGCGACATGGGCGAGGACGCCGTCGCCCAGACCGTGATCGCGCCGATCCGCCGCCAGGAGCCCGGCCACTACGCCTTCTACCAGCTGTCCGCGCGCGGGCTGTGGGCGCAGCTCACCGGGTGGCAGCGCTGGATGGTCCGCCGGATGCGGAGCTTCTCCTTCGCCCCGGTCGGCGCCAACGACGCCACCCAGAAGGCCGACTTCGGCGACATGCTGCACACCCTCGGCATCGACCGGGACGTCGACGACTTCGCCCGCCAGATCTCCCGCGTCGAGCACGACCTCCTCTGGGCCCACCACCGCGGCCTGCGGGTCCCGCCGTACGTCGCCCGCGCCTTCCGTGACGCCGTCGAGCTCGCCCGGCTGCGGAAGGCGGCGTAGCGGGGGGCGGTTTCCCCGGCCGACCGGGGAAACTGGACGTTGACGGGCAGAAGATCCCCCGTCAACGTCCAGTTCTGCCCGTCAACCTCAGCTCCGCAGCACCCGCGCCGCGATCCAGGCGATCCCGTCGGCGGTGTCGGCGGGAGGCGCCGACGGCTGCATGACGTGGCTGAGCACGACCCGCACGACCATGTCGATCGCGGCGTCGAGGTGCCGCGCGTCGAGACCCACGCCGTACGGCGTGATCCGCTCGGCGACCACCATTTTGGCGGCGGCCAGCAGCGACTCGGCGTGCGTGGTGAGCAGCGGCAGCAGCTCCGTGTCGGCGCCGTGCGTGGCCGAGACGACCGCGTGCAGGAGCTGGTTGTCCTGGGCGAGCTCGAGCACGCCGGCGGACGCGGCCCGGATCGCGTCGACCAGGTCGCTCGGGTGCTCGTCGAAGGCGCGGGTGACGGCGCCCAGGAACCGGTCCAGCTCGTGCAGGATCATCGCCTCGGCGAGCCCCGGCTTGGTGCCGATCTCGTTGTAGACCGTCTGCCGGCTGACGCCGACCCGCTCGGCCAGCGCGCCCATCGTGACCCGGGACCATCCGGACTCGGCGGTCATCGCGGCCGCCGCCTCGACGATCCGCGCGCGCATCGTCGGCGGCGGGGTCGTGGTCACGACCACCATCCTAGGAAGGCGGTCCCGGCCGGCGGTGCGGGGGAACGCCGCCGGCCGGGAGAACACGGACGACCGTCAGGCCACGGCCTCGGTCAGCGGCACGAAGTCCGCCTTGTCGCGGACGCCGCAGTCGGGGCAGCACCAGCCGTCAGGCACGTCGGCCCAGGCGGTGCCGGCGGCGAATCCCTCGTGCTCGTCGCCGGCCGCCACGTCGTACGTGTAGCCGCAGCCCGGGCAACGCGCCGCGAGCACCTCGTCGTCCCCCATCGTCGAGGAAGGCGCTCCGGCGCCCGTCTCGAAACCTCCGGGGACCGTCGACGCCGGCGGCGGGTACTTCGCGAGGATCTTGTCCCGCTTGCGCGGCGACAGGTTCGCGCGGCTGAGGTCGCCGTCGAAGTGCGCGAGCACCCGCGGGTCCATCACCCGGCGCCAGACGGCCGGCACGATCGCGAGCACGATCATCCCGGCGTACCCGGTCGGCAGCACCGGCGACTCCTCGAAGTCGCGCAGCGACTGGTAGCGCCGGGTCGGGTTCGCGTGGTGGTCGCTGTGACGCTGCAGGTGGTACAGCAGGACGTTGGTCGCGACATTGTTGGAGTTCCACGAGTGGGTGGGGTCGACCCGCTCGTAGCGCTGCCGCTCCCCGACGCCGACCTTCTGGCGCAGCATCCCGTAGTGCTCCATGTAGTTCACGACCTCGAGCAGCGAGAAGCCGACGACCGCCTGGATCACGAGGTACGGCAGGATCTCGGGCCCGAGCCAGACCGTGAGCGCGGCCCACAGCACGACGGACATCAGCCACGCGTTGAGCACGTCGTTGCCGATCCGGAACGGGTGCTGGTCCTTGCGGGCGTAGCGGCGCTTCTCGATCCGCCAGGCCGACTTCAGGGAGCCGCCGACCGTGCGCGGCCAGAACTGGTAGAAGTTCTCACCGAAGCGCGACGACGCCGGGTCCTCGGGCGTCGCGACGCGGACGTGGTGGCCGCGGTTGTGCTCGATGTAGAAGTGGCCGTAGAAGCTCTGCGCCAGGGCGATCTTGGAGAGCCAGCGCTCGTTGGCCTCGCGCTTGTGGCCGAGCTCGTGCGCGGTGTTGATGCCGATGCCGCCGATGCAGCCGACCGAGACCGCGAGGCCGATCTTGTCGAACGTCGTCAGGTCGGCGCCGCCGCCGATCAGCCACAGCGCGCCCACGAACCCGAGGTACTGGATCGGGAGGAAGAGGTAGGTGATCCACCGGTAGTAGCGGTCCTGCTCGAGCCGCTCGATCACGTCGTCGGGCGGGTTGGACCGGTCGAGCCCGGCCAGCAGGTCGATGGCCGGGACCACCACCAGGATCACGACCGGCCCGATCCAGAACCAGATGCCCCAGCCGGTCAGCGCCCACATGCCGTAGCCGATGAACGCGAGGGACGGCACCACCAGGCCGATCAGCCAGAGGTAGCGCTTCTTGTCCTTCCAGGAGTCGGACGAGCCCTGGGGGACGGTGCTGTTGACGACGGTGTCCATGTGTCACCCTCCAAGAGTGGTTTACAGGACCGTAACGTTTGTACACCACGTTGACAAGAGGGGCGAGTTTGTAAAGTCAGCGGAGCGGCGGCCCGTCCCCCGGTTGCGCCGGCGCGGAGCGGCCCCGCTCGGCCAGCCGGATCATCGCGGCGACGCCCGCGGCGCCCGGCACGTCGGCCTCCACCAGCGCGTCGACCCGCTCGGCGAGGTCGCCGAGCGTCACGTCCCGCTCGTCGTACGGCGCCGCACCCTTGAGCAGCTGCGCCAGGTCGGCCACCGCCGCCTCGAGCGCGAGACCACCCTCCGGCTGCGCGTCGCCCGCGGCCACGAGCCCCGTGCTCGTCCGCTCGGTGTCGCCGTCCTCGACCGACGTCCACTGCACGGTCGCGGTGCCGATCGGCGCCCCCGGGTCGACGCCGTCGACCAGCCGCACCTCGTAGAGAGCCGTCGCGTGGTGCCCGGCACCGAGCTCACCTGCGTCGACGGACTGGTCGTCGAAGTCCTCGTCCGCGATGTCACGGTTGTCGTAGCCGACCAGCCGGTACGACGACACGACGTCCGGGTCGAACTCGACCTGCGCCCGGGCCTCCGCGGCGACCGGCACCAGGGAGGTCGCGAGCTCGTCGCGGAAGAGGCGCTCGGCCTCGGCGAAGTCGTCGACGTACGAGTAGAAGCCGTCGCCCAGGTCGGCGAGCTGCTCCATCAGGTGGTCGTTGTAGTTGCCCATGCCGTAGCCGACCGTCACCAGGTGGATGCCCTTCGTGCCCTCCGACCGGATCTCGTCGACGAGCGAGCCGGGCCCGGTCCGGCCGACGTTGGCGACGCCGTCCGACGCCAGCAGCACGATGTTGGTGGCGTCGTCACGGAACGACTTCCGCGCCTCCGCGTAGCCCAGCCGCAGCCCCGCCTCGAGGTTGGTGCTGCCGCCCGGCTTCAGCTCGTCGATCGCGGCCAGGATCGCGTCGGTGTCCGAGACCGGCGTCGGCTCGAGGATCGGCGTGGCCTCGTCCTCGAACGACACGACCGAGACGGTGTCGTCGTCGCGCAGGCTGTCGGCGAGCAGCGCCAGCGACGACTGCACCAGGCCGAGCCGCTCGCGGATGTCCATGCTGCCGGAGCGGTCGACCACCAGGGTGATGTTGACCGGCCGCCGGTCGGCCTCGGTCGCCGCGCGGGTGTTCACGCCGACGCGCACCAGCTGGGTGCCGTCCGTCAGGGACGGCGCGAGCGTCGAGTCCGCACTCACACCGACGGTGCCGTCGGGCTCGGGCAGGTCGGACGGCTGGGCGTTGACCCACTCCTCGACGCGGATCGACGCGGGGGGCGGCAGGTAGCCGTCGCGGAGCAGGGTCCGGGCAACGCCCCAGGACCCGGTGTCGACGTCCAGCGAGAACGTCGACAGCGCGTCGGCGGCGGTGTCGACGAAGCCGCTGGTGCCGGCGTCGACGAACGTGTCGGCGTCCAGCGGGCCGGGCGTGACCGGGCCGATGTGCGGGATCGCCGGTCCACCGCCGCGGACCGAGGCCGACAGGGGCATCGGCGCGGTGCCGCTCATCGACCCGCTGGCGTCGTCCTCGGTCTGCGAGCTTGGGTAGTCCTCGACGTACGACGCCGCGTCGATCCCGCGGCTGGTGATGCCCGGTGGCGGCGGCGTGGGCCGGATGTCGTCGGAGCCGGAGCATCCGGTGAGGACGAGTGCGCCGGCGAGCGACCCGGTGACGGCGGCGACGGCGAGGCGTCCGAGAGGCTGCATGCCCTTCGGACGTGCACCCGCCGTCGCCGGTTCCGGGTGGCGGCGCCGTTCGGGCCGAGGAAGCCGGGGGTCGAGCTCATCGGCTCAGCTCCAGGTGACGGCCGCGCGCTCGCGCCAGGCGCCGTCGAGGGCCTCGCGCCCGGTGCGGTTCCACAGCGAGAGGTAGAGGTCGACCGCGGTTCCCTCCAGCTCCCAGTCGTAGTAGCCCGCCTCGCGAGGGCCCGTACGGCGCGAGGTCACCGCCGGCCGCGGGCCGATGTCGACCCGCCACCAGTCGGGAGCGTCGTCGGGCGCCACCACGAGGGCACCGTCGTCCTTGCACCGCAGCCGCGAGCGCGGGCGGGTGAGGAAGCCGCCGAGCAGCTCGTCGATGCCGTCGACCGCGAGATCGGTCTCGATCCAGGTCTCGTCGGCCCGCGGCATCCGCCCGAGCGCCGCGGACAGCGCGTCGACCGCGTGCACGGTCGTCTCGTGGCACTGGCGGCGTGCCCAGAACTCGCGCGGCGCCGGGGCGTCGTCGAGGAACACGAGGGCCTTCGTGTCCTCCGGCGCCCGGGTGAGGGCCTCCGCGAGGTCGATGACCCCGTCGCGCAGCCACTCCAGCGGGTCGACGCAATCGCGGCCCGCGGCCTCGAACGCGTCCGGGTCGACGTCGGCCTCGCCGCGCACCAGCGCCGCGGCCCAGCGGTGCACCATGCCCTGGTGCGCGACCAGGTCGCGGACCGTCCAGTCAGGGCAGGTCGGCACCGGCGCCCGCAGCCCGGCACGGTCGGCGTACCGCACGAACGCCACCATGGCGGCGCGCAGGCCGTCGAGGTGACGGGTCATCGGGAGCTCGGTGGGCACCCGACGAGCGTGACAGTTCTCGCGGCGGGCGGCACCCGGATTACCGAGGAGTGGTAGGAGTGGTGCGTGACCGAGCCTGCCGCCATCCGTCTTGCCGTCCTCATCGATGCGGACAACGTCTCCGCGACCCACTCCGCCGCCCTGCTCGCGGAGCTCGCGCGCTACGGCGTGCCCACGGTCAAGCGCGCCTACGGCGACTGGACGACCCAGCAGCTCACCGGCTGGAAGAACGAGCTCTCCCGGCACGCGATCCAGCCGATCCAGCAGTTCGCCAACACCGTGGGCAAGAACTCGACCGACTCCGCGCTGATCATCGACGCGATGGACCTGCTCTACTCGGGCAGCCTGGACGCCTTCGCCATCGTGTCCAGCGACAGCGACTTCACCCGGCTGGCCACCCGGCTCCGCGAGTCCGGCAAGACGGTCTACGGGCTCGGTCGCCGGCGGACGCCCGCGTCGTTGCAGGCCGCGGTCGACAAGTTCATCTTCCTCGAAGTGCTGCAGGACGAGGCCGCGCCCGAGGATGACGGCCGCGACGAGGGTGACTCGCTTCCCGACCTGCGCCAGATCCTGGAAGCAGCCGTGAAGGCGACCGCCCAGGACGACGGCTGGTCGTCACTGAGCGGCGTCAGCAACTACCTGGGCAAGGCGTACGCCGCGTTCGACCCGCGGCACTACGGCTTCTCCCGGCTCGGGCTGCTCGTCAGCGGGCAGGACTACCTCGAGTTCGAGCACCCGACCGGCGGCCAGCCGCGGGTGCGGGTCGCCGCCCGTCCGCCCGCGCGCAAGCGGACGGCCAAGAAGGCGACCGCGAAGTCGGCGGCACCGAAGGGCGACCGCGGCTGACCGGTCCGGCCCGCAGCCGTGAGCTCGTGGACCGCCGGCGCGTCGTAGGTTGGGCCCATGGCAGAGCAACCCTTCGGCATCGACTTCGGCGGCACCGGCATCAAGGGGGCGCCGGTCGACCTCGTGCTCGGTGACTTCGCCGCCGAGCGCGAGCGGTTCCGGACCCCCGAGAAGTCCACGCCCGACAGCGTCGCCCAGATCTTCGTCGACCTGCTCGCGAAGTTCCCCGACTGCCAGGGCCCGGTGGGCGTGACCGTGCCCGGCGTCGTCCGCCACGGCGTCGTCCACTCGGCCGCCAACATCGACAAGGCCTGGATCGGCACCGACGCCGACGCCCTCTTCACGAAGGCGACCGGTCGCGACGTCCACGTCGTCAACGACGCCGACGCCGCGGGCCTCGCCGAGGTGCGGTACGGCGCCGCGAAGGGCCGCCGCGGGCTGGTCATCGTGACAACCCTCGGCACCGGCATCGGCTCCGCGATGGTCAACGACGGCGTGCTGGTGCCGAACTCCGAGCTCGGCCACCTCGAGATCGACGGCCACGACGCCGAGTCGCGCGCGGCCAACAGCGCCCGCACCCGCGAGAACCTGTCGTGGGAGCACTGGGCGAAGCGGCTCACGACGTACTACCGCACCCTCGAGATGCTCTTCTCCCCCGACCTCTTCGTGGTCGGCGGCGGGGTGAGCAAGGAGTCCGACGCGTTCTTGCCGTTGCTCGACCTCGAGACCGAGATCATCCCGGCCCAGCTGCGTAACAAGGCCGGCGTGGTCGGCGCCGCGCTCTACGCGACCGAGTCCAGCTGATCTGTTGCACCGGGCACCAGGAGCTCAGCTCCCCCTGATCGCGGCCGCCACGGCTTTCGGGACGTCGGGGTGGAAGACCGTCGGGATGATGAAGTTCGGGTTGAGCTCCTCGTCCTTGACGACGAGCGCGATCGCCGCGGCCGCGCGCAGCAGCATGTCGATCGTGATCTCGGAGGCCCGGGCGTCGAGCAGGCCCCGGAAGACACCCGGGAAGGCCAGCACGTTGTTGATCTGGTTCGGGTAGTCGGAGCGACCGCTGGCGACGACCGCGGCGTACTTCTCCGCCTCGGCCGGGTCGACCTCGGGGTCCGGGTTGGCGAGCGCGAAGACGACAGCGTCGTCGGCCATGTCCTTGATCCACTCGGGATCGAGCACCTTGGGCGCGCTCACCCCGACGAACACGTCGGCACCCCGGAGCCCGTCGCGCAGCGTGCCGCGGACCCGGCGCGGGTTGGTGACGTCGGCGAGCTGCTTCTTGGCCGGCGGCAGGGAGTCGTCGTCGCTCGACAGGCAGCCCTCGCGGTCCCAGACCACGATGTCGGGCACGCCGGCCGCGATCAGCAGCGTCACGATCGCGGTCCCCGCCGCGCCGGCGCCGGACACGACGATGCGGACGTCGGTCAGCTCCTTCTTGACCACCCGCAGCGCGTTGGTCAGCGCAGCGAGGACGACGATCGCGGTGCCGTGCTGGTCGTCGTGGAAGACGGGGATGTCCAGGCTCTCGCGCAGCCGGCGCTCGATCTCGAAGCAGCGGGGCGCGGCGATGTCCTCGAGGTTGATGCCGCCGAAGCCGGGCGCGATCATCTCGACGGCGCGCACGATCTCGTCGGTGTCCTGCGTGTCCAGGCAGATCGGCCAGGCGTCGATGTCGGCGAATCGCTTGAACAGCGCGGCCTTCCCCTCCATCACCGGCATCGCTGCGCCCGGACCGATGTTGCCGAGGCCGAGCACGGCCGAGCCGTCGGTGACGACGGCGACGGTGTTGCCCTTCGTCGTCAGCCGCCAGACGTCCTCGGGGTGCTCGAAGATCGCCATGCTGACCCGCCCGACGCCCGGGGTGTAGGCCATCGACAGGTCGTCGCGGTTCTTGATCGGCACCTTCGAGGCGACCTCGATCTTGCCGCCGAGGTGCTGAAGGAAGGTGCGGTCGCTGGTCTTGTAGACCTTCACGCCGTCGACCGCGTCGACGGCCTTCTCCAGCTCCTTGGCATGGTCGGCGTCGCTGGCCGAGCAGGTCACGTCGACCACCAGCCGCTCGTGGCTGGACTCCGCGACGTCGATCGCGGTGACGATGCCGCCGGCCTGGGCGATCGCGGTCGCCACCGCCCCGACGATGCCGTGGTCGGGCGCGGTGTGGAGGCGCATGGTGATCGAGTACGACGAGGTGGTGGCGGCCATGTGCTGCACCTTCCTCCCGAGGCTCGGTTACCAGCAAGTCGGCATCGCCCCTCCCTCCCGTCGGCCCGCGGGAGGTGTGACGCCCGCCACTGATGTGCACTTATTGGCCGATAGTGCAAGAATGCACTCCATGAGGGAAAGTGCAACAAGCCTCCGGGAGCAGAAGCGCTGGGACACCAGCCACCGGATCACCGCGTGCGCGCTCCGGCTGACCCTCGACCGCGGCCTGGACGGCTTCACCATGGACGAGCTCGCCGAGTCCGCCGAGGTCTCGCGGCGCACCCTGTTCAACTACTTCCCCGGCAAGGTCGACGCCGTGCTCGGCGCCGTCCCGGACCTGCCGCCCGCGGCCCTCGCGACGTTCCACACCGGCGGTCCCCACGGCAAGCTCCTCGACGACCTCGGTGAGCTCGCGAAGGCGCTCGTGGGGGTCAAGGAGCCCGACCGCGAGACGCTCCGGCTGAGCCACCAGGTCCTCACCACGAACCCCCGGCTCCTCGTCGCCGTCCACGAGCGCTTCGAGCAGATCACCGAGCAGTTCGTCGTCCTGATCACCGACCGCGAGGGCGCCGACTTCAGCCCGCGCCGGGCCCAGCTGGCCCTCCGGATCCTGGTCGGGATCTTCGACTCCGCCCTGATGGCGTTCCGTGAGGACGACGGCGACCGCACCATCCGCGACCACTTCGACGAGCAGATGCGCGAAGCGCGCTCCCTGTTCGGCTGAACCTTCACCCACCCTTCCTCACCCGAGAACCAGGACCCCACCCATGGCCACCCTGCTCCACCGACTCGGCAAGACCGCCTACCGGCGCTGGCCGTACTTCATCGCCGGCTGGCTGGTGCTGTTGATCGCCGTCATCACCGTCGCGACCGGCTTCTCCAAGCCCATGACCGACTCCTTCACCATCCCGGGGATCCCGTCGGAGAAGGCGGCCGACCTCCAGTCCGAGCTCTTCCCGGGCTCGGCCGACGCCCTCGACGAGGCCTCGGTCTCCGTCGTCGTCGCCGCGCCCGCCGGACACCGGCTCTCCGAGCCCGAGTACTCGCAGGCGGTCGACACCCTCGTCAGCGACCTGGGCGCCCTGCCGCAGATGGCTGCCGACGCGCCGATCGCCAACCCGGTCGAGGCCGCCCGGACCCAGACCCGGCAGATCCTCGACGCGGCCGAGCAGAGCGGCACCCCGCCCTCGGAGGCGCAGGCGAACGCCGACGCCCTGTCCCCGTTGTCGAAGGACGGCCGGGTCGGCACGATGAGCTTCACCTTCGACGTCGACACCGTCGCCGACGTCGAGCCCGCCACCATCGACGCGCTCACCGACACGATGGACCAGGCCCGCGACGCCGGCCTCACCGTCGAGGCCAACGGCTCCGGCTCGCAGACCCAGGAGATTGGTGGCGGCGCCTCCGAGCTCATCGGCATCGCCATCGCCCTCATCGTGCTGCTGCTCACCTTCGGCTCGTTCGTGGCCGCCGGCCTCCCGATCGTCAGCGCCGTCTTCGGCCTCGGCGTCGGCCTCACCGGCATCACGGCGCTCACCGCCTTCATGGACGTCAGCTCCAGTACGACGATCCTCGCGACGATGATCGGCCTCGCGGTCGGCATCGACTACACGCTCTTCATCCTGGCGCGTTACCGCAACGAGCTGCACCACACCGACGACCGCGAGGAGGCCGTCGGGATCGCCGTCGGGACCGCCGGCTCGGCCGTCGTCTTCGCCGGACTCACCGTGCTGATCGCCCTCTCCGCGCTGTCCGTGGTCGGGATCCCCTTCCTCACCGCCATGGGTCTCGCGGCCGCGGCGACGGTGCTCCTCGCCGTCCTGGTCGCGCTCACCCTGCTGCCGGCCGTGCTGGGCATGCTCAAGTCGAAGGCCTTCGGCGGATCCGTCCGCCGCTACCAGCCGACGCGCGACGAGGACGGCCGGATCCTCAACAACGGCGTCCGGTGGGCCCGGTTCGTGGGCAGGCGCCCGGTGGCCCTCGCGCTCCTGGTTGTGGTCGGCCTCGGTGCCCTCGCGATCCCGCTCAAGGACCTGCACCTGGCGTTCCCGACCGACAGCACGGCGTCGAGCGACACCACCCAGCGCAAGGCCTCCGACCTGATGACCGAGGCGTTCGGCCCCGGCCGCCAGGGTCCGCTGCTGGCCGTCGTCGACGGTCGCGGCATCGCCGACGACGAGGCCCGCGGGCAGGCGTTCACCGACGTCGCGAGCTGGGCCGCCGGTCAGGACGACGTCGCCAACGCGCAGGTGGTCGCCACCAACGCCGTCCGCGACGCCGACGGCAAGGTCACCACCCCGGCGACGGGCGCGCTCGTGCAGATCACGCCCGCCTCCGGGCCGGACGACGCCGCCACCGAAGGCCTGCTCAGCAACCTGCGCGACGGCCAGGCCGGCATCCAGGCGCAGACCGGCACCGACATCGGCATCACCGGCCAGACCGCGATCCAGACCGACGTGTCCGAGCGGCTCAGCAGCGCGCTGCCGATCTACCTCGCGATCGTGATCGGGCTGGCGTTCCTCCTGCTGATGGTCGTCTTCCGCTCGATCCTGGTGCCGCTGACCGCGACGCTGGGCTTCCTGGTCAGCGTGCTCGCCACCCTGGGCGCCACCGTGCTGATCTTCCAGGAGGGCACGTTCGGCCTGATGGAGGGTCAGCCGATCGTCAGCTTCATGCCGATCTTCCTGATCGGCGTGGTCTTCGGGCTCGCGATGGACTACCAGGTCTTCCTGGTGTCGCGGATGCGCGAGGCGCACGTGCACGGCATGTCCACCCGCGAGGCGGTCGTCGACGGGTTCCGCAACAGCGCCCGGGTCGTCACCGCCGCCGCGACGATCATGACCGCCGTGTTCGCGGCGTTCATCCTCCAGGACGACGCCATCGCCAAGTCGATGGGCTTCGCGCTCGCCGCCGCGGTCGTGTTCGACGCCTTCATCGTGCGGATGGTGCTGATCCCGGCCCTGCTCTACCTGCTCGGTGAGAAGGCCTGGTGGCTGCCCGCGTGGCTCGACCGGATCCTGCCGAACGTCGACGTGGAGGGCGAGAAGCTCCAGCGCGCCCACCTGGTCGGCCGTCCCCTCGAGGAGGACCTGGCCGAGCTGGAGGACGAGGAGTCCGTCCGGGTCTAGCCGTCAGGCGACTTCCGACGCACCCAGGTGGGCGAGCAGGTTCTTCGAGAACCGCTCGCCCATCTGGGCGATCACGCCGTTCATGGTCGCCTTCACGGCCCGGCCGGACGCCTTGGGCAGCGGCAGGTCGAGGGTGATCTCCAGCGACGTGACCAGGCGGGTGCCCTCGTCGACCTCGGTCAGCTCGTACCAGCCCTCGACGCCCGACTTCTCCGTCGTCCCGTCCGGCGGGTCGTGGCGGAACTCGATGCGCTCCGGCTCGTCGAGGACCATCAGCTCGGTGAATGCCGGGGCGATCCCGACGCCGAGCACCTTGAGACCGCTCATCTGCCACAGCCAGTGGTCGCCGTCGGCCCGGATGCTCTTCACGAACGGCGTCATCTCGCCCACGAGGGCCGGGTCGGTCAGCGCGGCCCAGATGTCGGCGCGTGATGCCGCGACAACAGCCTCGGCACGGGTGTCAGCAGAGAAACGGGTCATGGCCGATCCTTACCCGCCCAGCGCCTTCTCGATGTCCCCGGCGATCTTCTCGGGCTTGGTGGTCGGCGCGTAGCGGGCCAGCACCTGGCCGTCGCGGCCGACCAGGAACTTGGTGAAGTTCCACTTGATCTTGCTGCCGAGCAGCCCGCCCTTCTGCGCGCGCAGCCACTGGAAGACGGGGTGCGCGCGGTCGCCGTTGACGTCGACCTTGGAGAAGAGGGGGAACGTCACGCCGAAGTTCCGTTCGCAGAACCCCGCGATCTCGGCGTCGTCCCCGGGCTCCTGGCCGCCGAACTGGTCACACGGGAAGCCGAGCACGGCGAACCCCTGCTCGGCGTACTCGTCGTGGAGCTGCTGGAGGCCCTGGTACTGCGGGGTGAAGCCGCACTGGGACGCCGTGTTGACCACCAGCACGACCTCCCCGGAGTACGTCGCCAGGTCGACGTCGCTGCCGTCGATGGCACGGGCGGAGAAGTTCGCGAGTCCGGACATGAGCGCCAGCCTGCCCCGGCGCCGTCGCGATCACACGCAGAGGTGAGCCGGTCCACAGCGCGAGGACGCCCCCACCCGCCGGCCGTGGCAGGGTGCAGCCATGCCCCAGGTGACAGCAGAAGCATGGGTCCCGGTGCCACCCGGGACCGCGTTCGCCGTGTCGCAGACGACCGGCGAGGTCCGGCTGCGCTGGGATCCGTTCATCCGCCACCAGCACCTGATCGACGCGGAGGCGCCGGGCAAGGACGTCCGCACGCTGACGAAGGCCCGGATCGGTCCGACGATGATCAGCCGCTACGTCTCCTACCGCCCGCCCACCTCGGTCGGGATGACGATGGAGAAGGGGCCGTGGTTCTTCGCGTCGTTCGGCGGCGGCTGGCGGTTCACCCCCGAGGAGCGGGCCGGTGTCGCCGGCACCCGCGCGGTCTGGAAGTACACGTGGTCGGCACGTCCCGGGTGGCTGGCGCCGGTCGCCGACCCGATCGGCCGGTGGCTGCTGGGCCGCGAGATCCGGGCCCGGATCGCGGCGTTCGCCCGGGCCTGCGAGGACCCCGAAGCCCTCGGTGTTGTGTAGAACACGTCCACCCAGGTTTCGATCGGGTTCCCGGCGGACACCTACCGATCATGACGATCGCGTTCCTGCTGATGGCCGGCCTGACGGCGTTCGTGCTCCTGGTGCCGACGCTGATGGTCGCCGTGCTCGTGTCCGGGCTGTCCCGCCGCGGGGCCTCTCCCGAGACCTTCGACGAGCTGGTCACCGAGCCCGTCGAGCTCTCGGCCGTCGCGTAGTCCTCAGCCCCTGACCGACGAGCCGACCATCCGGGCCCGGACCCGGGCCGGCTGCTGGTAGCCGACGGGGTTGGCGTGCCCGTCGAGCAGCACCACCACCCGCCGGTCGCCGACGTCGAGCACCATGGTGCCGGGCTCCAGCTCGACGACCTCGCCCTGGATCAGGTAGTCCTCGCCGTCGATCCGGTCGAGGACCGCGCCCGGGGGACAGCGCACCACGTCCCCGAGCGCGACCGCCCTCAGCTCCGTCCGTAGCGGCCCCGATCGGCCACGGAAGCGCCACAGCAGCAGGAGCACGACCAGCAACAGAGCGTCGACCGACAGCGTCACGACCAGGACACCGTGGCCCTCCACCGCGCCGTCGACCCGGTACGCCGCGGGCTCGTCCTCGAGCACCCGGACACCCACCTCGCCCGCGGCGACGGCCTTGTCGTACGCCGACTCGTCCAGCTCGGCGGACCAGGTTCGCCGGTCGGGGTCGACGCCCTCGGGGAGGGTGAACTCGATCCAGTGCCCGCCGGCGCGGACCTCGTTGCGGGTGACCTGCGCGGTCACGTCGATGCCCGCACGGTCGACCCGGGAGCTCGTCCACGTGCTGTGCACGAGCGGAAGGTTCACCACGACCACCAGCAGGACCAGCAGCAGCCAGGTCCGGACACGTCGTGTCACCGCGGGTCACCCATGGGCCCAGTATCGGGTGCGCCCTACTGCAGGGTCGCCGTCAACCGCATCAGGTTGTCGAGGTAGCGCTGTCCCCGGGTGCGCTGGCGCCACTCGTCGAGGGTGAGCTCGGTCGAGAGCGCGCGGTAGGTGTCCTCCACCTGCATCAGCCGCGACACGATCTCCTCGCCGGTCATCATCATCACCACCTCGTAGTTGAGGGCGAACGAGCGCATGTCCATGTTGCTCGACCCGACCACGGCGACCCGGTCGTCCACCGAGAAGTGCTTCGCGTGCAGCACGAACGGCTCGGGATAGAGCCAGATCCGGATGCCGGCGGTCAGCAGCGCCTCGTAGTAGGAGCGCTGCGCGTGCGCGACCATGAACTGGTCGGCCGTCGCGCCGACGAAGAGCTCCACCTCGACGCCGCGCTGCGCGGCCGTCGTGACGGCGTACAGCAGCGAGTCGTCCGGCACGAAGTAGGGACTGGTCAACGACAGCCGCCGCTCGGCGGAGTAGAGCATCGCGTTGAAGAGCCGCAGGTTGTTCTCGGTCGCGAAGCCCGGGCCGCTCGGCACCACCTGCACCCCGACCCCGGTGACCGCCCCCGGTCGCACGGAGGGGGCCGGGGGTACGGCCGCCACCACGTCCCGCAGGTCCTCGCCGGTCTCGGTGAACCAGTCGGTCGCGAACACCACGTTGAGCTCCTGGACGACCGGGCCCTCGAGGCGAGCGATCAGCTCGACCCAGGCGCGGCCGAGCTTCTGGTTCTTCGGCTTGTCGTAGCAGGGTTCGATCAGGTTCTGCGACCCGCTGAAAGCGACCCGCCCGTCGACGACCAGGATCTTGCGGTGGTTGCGCAGGTCGGGTCGCCGGATGTCGCCCTGGAGCGGTCGGATCGGCAGCATCGGCGCCCACTGGATCTTCGTGTCCTCGAGCCGGGCGAGCAGGTCCTTGTAGACCGGGATGCCCTTCGAGCCGATGTGGTCGAAGAGGAAACGCACGCTCACCCCGCGCTCGGTCGCCCGGACGAGCTCCTCGAAGAACGGGGCGGTCATCTCGTCCCAGGCCGAGATGTAGAACTGCACGTGCACGTAGTCGGTGGCTGCGACGACCTCGCGAGTCATCTGCTCGATGCCGCCCCGGTAGTCGTCGATCAGCTCGACGGTGTTGCCGAAGCTCAGGGGGAGCACTCCCAGCCGGCGGTTGAGCCGGGCGAAGCTCTGCACCAGGGGCGGCAGCCCGAGGCGGCGCTCATGGTCCTCGATGTCCTCGAGGTGCGCGGCCGCGAGGATCGCCGCGTTGACCTCGGCCTGCTGGGCGCGCCGCTTCCTGCCGACGGACGTGCGGCCGAAGAGCAAGAAGAGCAGGAACCCGAGGAAGGGGATCGCCAGGATGAGCAGCAACCACGCCATCGCGGTCTGGGGGCGTCGACCGCCCGGCAGGACCACGAGCGCGCAGAGGACGATCGCGAGGTTCGCCGCGACGAGGGCGGCGCTGATCAGCGCCACCACCCAGGCCGGCATGAACGACCCCCGTCAGACGAGGAGTCGCTGCGTGGCGGCGGCGAACTCCTCGTCGGGGAACGCCACGAACATCACCTCGACCGGACCTCGTTCCATCGGACCTCTCCTCGCGCGCGACTCGACTCGACTCGTGCCTGCACAGTAGGGAGCAACCCGACGCCCAGCGTCACCCGAGACGGGTGAGCCGACGGGTCGTCGCGGTCACCACGATGGACGTTGCGGGACGCAGGCCCGGCCTTCCTCGCGCTGGTGCTGACCATCGTCGCCCCACGCTGCGCAACTGGCTGGACCGCTACGTCCCGTCCTGGGTCGCCTCGCTGGTCTGCATCGTCGCGGCCTACCTCATCGTCGTGGGGATCGCGTTTCGCGCTGGTCCGCTGTTCGCCATCCCGATGCCCCTGCTCGTGAAGGCGCTCTTCATCAACACCGATCCAGAGAACCGACGGGTGCTGCCGTTGCTCTCCAACAAGGACGACGACCCGCCGGCGGAGACCTCGACCGCCTGACTCAGTCGGGAATGGTCACGACCTCGACCACCGAGATGCCGAGCGAGTTGAGCAGGTTCAGCACACCCTGGAGCTCCTGCTGGTCGGTCATCTCCCCGGTCAGGGTGGTGGTGGCCCGCTGCGTACGAGCGGTCAGGTGTGGGAAGGCGCCCGAGAGCTCGTCCGACAGCTCCGCGTCCACGCGGATGAGCATCCTGGTCATGGCCTGGCCCCACCTCCGTCGGCGACGCTAGACCGGGCGGGCCCCGGCTGCCTCACCGGAAACGGGCGAGCCCGGAGGGCTGGTCCAGTCCCTAGCCTGCGGCTGTGTCCCAGACTCCGCCGACCCGCGGGCGGCGGCCGGGCGCGACCGCGAGGGGACCGACCGACGACCCGAGGAGAGCCGATGTCGACGCTGACCGTGTGGCGCTTCGACACCACCGACGACGCGGAGCAGGCCGCGGAGATCCTGCGAGGTCTGGCCCGTGCCGACCTGGTGGTCCTCGAGGACGCCGCGACCGTCGTCTGGGAGCCCGGACGGAACAAGCCGCGGACCCGCCAGCTGACCGGCTCTGCCGGGACCGGCGCCCTCGGAGGCGGGTTCTGGGGGCTCCTCTTCGGTCTGGTCTTCTTCGTGCCGCTCCTGGGCGCCGCGATCGGCGCCGCGACCGGCGCCCTGGCCGGCTCGCTGACCGATGTCGGGATCGACGACGCGTTCATCAACCGGGTCCGCGACCAGGTGACGCCCGGCACGTCCGCGCTGTTCCTGATGAGTTCTGATGCCGTGGTCGACCGGGTGCACGACGCGTTCGCCGACGGCCCTCAGGCCGCGCTGATCTCCACGAACCTGAGCCCCGAGCAGGAGGCCGCGCTCCGCGAGGTCTTCGCTGAGTGACGGGCGCGGCCCCTCGCCCGGGGCAGATCTGTCGACGCTCCGATATACGGACGTAGTTGATCCGGACCCGATCGCCCCGGACACTCGTGGTGGGAGGGTTCGCAGTCCCGATGGACATGACGTCCGCCGAGTCTCGGACCGGGAAGGTCGCGATGGGAGCCGCGAGCAGGAGCGTGCCGCTGCCTACGGTGGCGCCCGACGCTCCGGGACTCGCCCCGACGACACCGCAGCCGCCGCGTCTGTTCGTCCCTCGTCCGCGGCTCGACTCCTTCCTCGCCGACGTCATGTCGACGCCGGTCACGCTGCTCGTCGCCCCGGCCGGGTCCGGGAAGACCGCGGCCGCAGCCGCCTGGACCAGGGACGTACGCGGCGCCGGTGCCGCGACCGTGACCTGGCTGCGGGGAGACCGCACCGACGACCTCGACCACCAGCTCGAGCGCCTGCGCGAGCCGGTCGCCGGCCAGCCCCGCAAGGTGCTCGTCATCGACGACGCCCACCTGATGTCCGAGGGGGCCGCGCGAGCCCTGGGTGCCGTCCTGACCGAGGACCCCGACTCCGTCCGCCTCCTCCTGATCAGCAGACGCGACCTGCCCCTGGTGCCCGTGCCGGTCGTCCTCGCCGGGCAGGTCCGGTCGCTGCGGGTCGAGGACCTCCGCTTCACCGAGGCCGAGGCCGTCGAGCTGGTGCGGGCTCACTACCCCGACGCCGGACCCGACGACGTCGCCGCCGTCCTCGACCAGGGCGACGGCTGGGCCGCCGCACTCGTGCTCGGGTCTCGCGCGCTGCGCGGGTCGGGCAACACCGCCGACGCCCGGGCCTCGCTCATCGCCACCCGGCAGCCCGTGCTCGACTACCTCCTGCACGAGGTCGTCGAGGGTCTGCCGCCCGACCACGTGCAGATCCTGGTCACCACCTGCCAGCAGGACGACGTCTCTCCCGACGAGGCCATCCTCCTCTCGGGTGTCCCGGAGGCGGCGAGCCTGCTCGCCGAGGCCGCGGCGGCCGGTTTCATGGTCACCGGCTACCGCGCCGAGAACGACGAGACGCCACGCTGGCGCTACCACCCGCTGCTGCTCGACCTGCTGCGCCGGCGTACCTCCCCGACCGGACCGGACTGGCCGCGGGTGGTCGAGGCCCACCACCGCGCGACCGAGCACTACCTCGACCGCCGGGACGCCGAGCGCGCCGTCCGGCACGCCCGCCTGTCGGGCGACCTCGACCTCCAGCTCCGGGTGCTGCGCGAGTTCGCCACCGAGCTGATGAGCCGGAGACGGACCGACCTGGTGGCCGCGGCGCTGGACGACATCCCGGTCGACATCCGGTCGCGCCACCAGGAGCTGCTGGTGCTGCACGCGTCGGTCCTGCGCAGCCTCCACCAGATCGACGCGGCGAAGGTCGCCACCGACCGGGCGTTGACCGCCGACGTGCGCAGCCTGGGCGGCGTCGTGCACCGCGACGTCGACGCCCAGCTCGCGATGCTCGAGCTCTGGCAGGCCCGTTACGGCTGGGCCGAGGCGGAGCCGGCGTTGGCCCGGGCGGCGAAGGCGCTGGGCTGCCGGCACGACTGCGACCGGGAGGTGAGCACCCACGACCTGGTCGGCCTGTCCCCCCTCAAGGCGGCCTGGCTGATGCTGGAGCTGGCCTCGCTGCAGACCTGGCGCGGCGAGCTCGGCCTCGCGGCCGTCCACGTCCAGGACGTGATGCTCTACTCCTTCCAGGTCGACCTGCCCTTCCTCCACCGGGCCGCGCTCGCGCACCGGGCGACCATCGAGATGATCGCCGGGGCCTACCAGGCGTCGACGGAGTCGGCCGAGGCAGCGCTCGCCCTCGGGCGCGCCGAGAACTCGCCCCCCGACCTCGCGTTCGCCCGGGCGCATCTCGCACTGGGCTGGGGCCGGCTCCAGGAGCTGCGGCTCGACGAGGCCCGCGCGTGCCTGGCCCAGTTCGAGTCCGCCCCCCGCGAGGTGATGGAGCCACTGCTGCTCGTCTACGGGCGGCTCCTCAAGGCGGGCGTCCTCTCCGCGTGCGGACGGATCGAGGAGGCCCGACGGGAGCTCGCCACCCGGGGGCACGTGCCCGAGCGGTTGCCGGCGTACGCCGAACGGTCCAGCCGGCAGCTGCGGCTCCTGGCCGACGCCGCCATGGGTGACCTGCGCGCGGTCGAGGCCGAGGCGCGGCAGATGCGGAGGGTGGGCATGGAGGCCAACGCCCGGCTCGGCGAGGCCGTCGCGTTCGGGCTCGGCGGCGACGAGCGGCGCGCGGCGCGCAGCCTCGACGAGGTGCTCGGAGCCGCCGACGTGCCCGCCGACGTGGCGACCGTGGGCGCCATCCTCCGGGTCGCCTTCCTGCAGCGGATCGGGACGCCCGAGGCCGTCCGGCGGGCGCGCGACCTCGTCCCCGACGTGCTGAGCCGGGTCGCGACCCAGCGGCTGCTGTGGCTGCTCTCCACCGGGATCCTGATCAGTCCGGGCTTCGTCGACCTGGTCGCCGAGCAGGCGGCCGCGCCCGACGGACACCCGTTCGCGGGCGAGGCCCTCGCTGCCCTCCGCGCCCAGGGCCGCCCCTACCCGGACCAGACGCCGCACCGGCCCGACGGATCGACGCCGCCGACCGACAAGGAGGTACGCCGGCTGCTGACGCCGCGCGAGCTGGAGGTGCTCGAGCAGCTGGCCCTCGGCGGCGGCAACTCCGACCTGGCCCGTGCGCTGTTCGTCAGCGAGAACACCGTGAAGACCCACCTCGCGTCCATCTTCCGCAAGCTCGCCGTCGACCGCCGGGTCGACGCACTGCGGGTGGCCCGCGCCCGTGGCTTGATCTGACCGGCTGCGGTCATCCGTTCCGGGTGAGGCTGGATCCACCTGAGCCTGGGTGCGCTGACCATGGTGATCGCGATCGACGTCCTCACGATCTGGCCCTCGCCACCCTGATCCGCAACACCTGACCCAAGATCACCCCCTCTATCACCCCGGTCGGGGGAGGCCGACCAGGTCCGGGCGTCCTAGATTCTCGTCATCGGGATGGGCCGCGCACGGGAGTGCGCTGCCTCCCGTTCCTCTCGGATCGTGGAAGGCCGCCCATGGCAAGCAGGGTGCGTCAGCAGACCGAGGCGAACGCCGGCCACGTGCCTCGCCTTCCCCGCGCGTACGTCGCGCGGGAGCGCCTCTGGGCACACCTCGACGACGCCACCGAGGGTGCCGTCACGCTGCTCGTCGGCCCCGGCGGTGCCGGCAAGACGCTCGGGGTGAGCGGGTGGCTGCGCCAGACGGGCCGCGCCGAGGCCGCCGCCTGGGTGCAGGCCGACGAGACCTGGACCTCCGAGCGGCTCCTCGGGCTGCTCGACCAGCCGGGGTCCGGCGGACGGGACGACCCACCCCGCCTCGTGGTCGTCGACGACGCCCACCGCCTCCCGATCGCCACCGTCCGCGCCCTCGACGAGCGCCTCGACACCGCCCCCGACTCGTTCCGCGTGCTGCTGATCTCGCGCTGGGACCTGCCGTTCACGCGCCTCGCCTCCGAGCTGATCGGGCACTTCACGTCGCTGCGCGGCGAGCTGCTGCGGCTCGACGAGGCCGAGTCGGCAGCCCTGGTCCGGGCACACGCCCACACCAACTCGGTCGAGGTCGCCCGCGCGATCGCGGAGCGCACGCAGGGCTGGTGCGCCGCCGCCGTGCTCACCGCGCGCGCCGTCGCCGCCGCTCCGGACCCGCTCGTGGTCGCCCGGCGCTACGCCGACGGCGACGCGTCGGTCGCCGACCGGGTGGCCAGCGAGGTCTTCGCCGTCCTGCAGCCCCGCGAGCGGCACCTGCTGCTCTGCGTCGCCAACGAGCCGGTCGTGACACCCGCACTCGCGATCCACCTCTCCCACGACCCCCGCGCGGGCGAGGCGCTCGCCGACCTGGAGGCGATGGGCCTGCTGGTCACCCGGATCTCAGCGGGGGCCCACGAGCACACCGACGGCGCCGACGAGCGCGACCGCTACACGATCCATCCGCTGCTCGCCGAGGTCGTGCGCCGGCGTACGGCGGCCGGCGGCGTCGACGTCGTGCGCGCGGCCGCGACCGTCCGACGCGCGGTCCAGCTCGATCTCGCCCGCGGGTCGACGGCCCACGCCTTCCGCCGCCTGGTCGACGTGGGACACCACGCCGGAGCAGCGCAGCTGCTGGCCGACGACGGGCCGAGCCTGCTCCTGCGCGGGCACGGCGGGGGGATCAACGCCTTCGCGCTCGGACACCCCTCGACGATCGAGGCCACGCCTGGTGCCTGGTTCGCGATCGCGATCGAGCGCTGGTTCGTCGACGAGATCTCGTGTGCGCGGCACTGGCTCGACCGGATCATGGCCGAGCCGCTGCCCGAGACCCCGACCACGAGGCTCCAGGTGGCGTGCGTGCGCCTGATGCGCGCCCGGCTCGGCCTCGACTCCATGCCCGCCGCGGTCAGGCACGCGGAGGAGGTGCTGGCCCGTCACGACCGCCACACCGACGATGCGCTCGTGGCGATCGTGCTCTGCGAGCTCGCGATCACCCAGAACTGGCTCGGCGACCTGCCCGGCGCCGAGGTCAACCTCACCACCGCGGCTCGGCTCGGCCGGTCGCGCGACCTGCCGGCGCTGACCGCGATCGCGCTCTCGCACCTGGCGTTCACCGAGTACATGCGTGGTCGGGAGAGCACCTGCATCGAGATCGCCGACGAGGTCCTGGCGATGATCCGTGAGCAGCCGTGGAAGGCGCGGTTCTCCGGGGTCCGCGTCACGCTCGCCCGCCAGCTCGCCGCGCTCTCCGACGTGCCGTGGCACCACGTCGACGACGTGGACGCCACACCGGAGCCACCGGTGCACGCGGCCGACCTCACCACGAAGTTCTGGGCCCGGATGCAGCGCTCCCGGCTCCAGCTGGCGCACGGGTCCGTGTCCGCCGCCGGCCAGGCACTCGACGTCCCGCTCGACACGCCGAAGCTGCCCGACCACCTTGCTGTCGCGCTCCTCCTCGATCGCGCGCTCCACGCCGGCCTCGCCGCCGACAGGCCGACCCTCCTCCTGCTCCAGCGCGACCTCGAGGACCGGGCAGCCAGCGGTGAGGCCGCCCTCGTCGCGGCACTGCGCGCCGACCTCGCCGGGGACCGGCGCGGGGCCCTCGCCCTGCTGTCCGAGGCCGCGGCGACGGCACGGTACCGCCAGCCCGCCGTCCGCGCGCTGGCTCTGGCGACCGCCGCACAGCTCTCGGACAGCCTCGGCGACGCGACCGTCGCGCTCGACCTGCTGCACCAGGCGCTGGTCGCCACGGAGGTTCGTCGCAACGCCGTACCGTTCCTGGGCTGGAGCCGGCACGGGAGCCAGATGTCCGAGCTGCTCGACCGGATGATCCACCTGCGACCGACGCCGTGGCTCCTCGAAGTCGCCGCCGGGCTGGCGGACATGCCCGGGGTCACCACCTACTTCGGACCGAGCACCGCCCTGCCCCGGGAGCGCACGGAGCTGGCGGCGGGCGCCGTCCGCCCCGTGCTCAGCCCCCGCGAGCGCGACGTCCTCAACGAGCTGGCCCGCGGGTCGACGTACGCCGACATCGCCGCCAACCTCTACGTGTCCGAGAACACCGTGAAGACCCACGTCTCGAGCCTCTACGGCAAGCTCTCGGTCAACCGGCGCAGCGCCGCCCTGGCCGCGGCGAGGAGCATGAACCTGCTCTAGC
>JAOPXG010000157.1 GCA_025965275.1 Nocardioides sp. | reverse complement strand
CGGCCAGCCTCTACGAGGTCGGCTTCAACCACTTCTTCCGCGGCAAGGACGCGCCCGGCGGCGGCGACCAGGTCTACATCCAGGGCCACGCCTCCCCCGGCATCTACGCCCGCGCCTTCCTCGAGGGACGCCTGACCGAGGAGCAGCTCTACCGCTTCCGCCAGGAGGTCCAGCACGGCCCGCACGCCGGGCTCTCGTCGTACCCGCACCCCCGGCTGATGCCGGAGTTCTGGGAGTTCCCGACGGTCTCCATGGGCCTCACCGGCATCAACTCGATCTACCAGGCCCGCTTCAACCGCTACCTCGCCAACCGCGGCATCAAGGACACCAGCGACCAGCACGTCTGGGCCTTCCTGGGGGACGGCGAGATGGCCGAGCCCGAGTCGCTCGGTGCGATCCGGATCGCCGCCCGTGAGGAGCTCGACAACCTCACCTGGGTCATCAACTGCAACCTGCAGCAGCTCGACGGGCCGGTCACCGGCAACGGCAAGATCATCCAGGAGCTCGAGGCCAACTTCCGCGGTGCCGGCTGGAACGTCATCAAGGTCGTCTGGGGCCAGGGCTGGGACCCGCTCCTCGCCCGTGACGTCGACGGCGTGCTCGTCAACAAGATGAACACCACGCCCGACGGCGCGTTCCAGACCTACTCGGTCGAGGACGGCGCCTACGTGCGCGAGAACTTCTTCGGCGGCGACCCGCGGCTGCGCAAGATGGTCGAGCACATGAGCGACCAGCAGATCGAGAAGCTGCCGCGTGGTGGCCACGACTACCGCAAGGTGTACGCCGCGTTCGACGCCGCCACCAAGCACGTCGGGCAGCCGACCGTGATCCTCGCGAAGACGATCAAGGGCTGGACGATCGACGCGCTGGAGGGCAAGAACGCCACCCACCAGATGAAGAAGCTGACCCAGGACGACCTCAAGAAGTTCCGGGACCGCCTCTACCTGCCGATCTCCGACCGCGACCTCGAGCGCTCCTACGAGGAGACCGGTGGCGCGCCGTTCTTCCACCCGGGCGCCGACGCCCCGGAGATCGAGTACATGCTCGACCGCCGCAAGCAGCTGGGCGGCTCGCTGCCGAAACGCGTGGTGCGGGCCAAGAACCTCACGCTCCCCGGCGACGACATGTACAAGGAGCTCAAGCAGGGCTCCGGCAAGAACTCCATCGCCACCACGATGGCCGCCGTCCGCCTGCTCCGGGACTGGATGAAGGACCCGGAGATCGGCAAGCGGATCGTGCCGATCGCGCCCGACGAGTACCGCACCTTCGGCATGGATGCGATGTTCCCGAGCGCGAAGGTCTACAACCCGGGTGGCCAGCAGTACGACTCGGTCGACCGCAATATGTTGCTCTCCTACAAGGAGTCGGCGCAGGGCCGGATGCTCCACGAGGGCATCTCGGAGGCCGGCGCGGTGGCCTCCGCGACGGCCGCGGGGTCGGCGTACTCCACCCACGGCGAGCACATGATCCCGTTCTACATCTTCTACTCGATGTTCGGGTTCCAGCGCACCGGCGACTAGATCTGGGCGATGGCCGACCAGCTCGCCCGCGGCTTCCTCATCGGCGCCACGGCCGGTCGCACCACCCTGACCGGCGAGGGCCTCCAGCACGCCGACGGCCACTCGCCGCTGCTGGCGGCGACCAACCCGGCGGTCGTGCACTACGACCCTGCGTTCGCCTACGAGGTCGGTCACGTGATGCGGTCCGGGCTCGAGCGGATGTACGGCGAGGACGCCGAGAACGTCATCTTCTACATGACGGTCTACAACGAGCCGGTCTCGCAGCCGGCGGAGCCCGAGGACGTCGACGTCGAGGGGATCCTCAAGGGGATCCACCACGTGTCGTCGGCCCCCGAGATCTCGGGAGAGGGCGAAGGACCGCGGGTCCAGCTGCTCGCCTCCGGCGTCGGCTACCCGTGGATCAAGAAGGCGCAGGAGATGCTCGCCGAGGAGTGGGGCGTCCGGGCCGACACCTGGTCGGTGACGTCCTGGAACGAGCTGGCCCGCGACGCGGTCGCCGCCGAGGAGTGGAACCTGCTCCACCCGGGCGAGAGCCCGCGCACGGCGTACGTCACGGACAAGCTGGCCGGTGCCCCCGGCCCGGTCGTCGCGGTGTCGGACTTCATGCGCGCCGTACCCCTCCAGATCGCCCGCTGGGTGCCCGCGGACTACCGCGTGCTCGGTGCCGACGGGTTCGGCTTCGCCGACACCCGCCCGGCCGCCCGCCGCTTCTTCCACATCGACGCCGAGTCGGTGGTCGTGCAGACGCTGCAGGCCCTCGCCGACGCGGGTCAGATCGAGCGGTCCAAGGTCGAGGAGGCCTTCGCGAAGTACCGGATCGACGACCCCACGGCCGTCTCCGGAGTCAAGCAAGAGGGCGGAGACGCCTAGCCGAGACGCGGCAGCGGATCGGCTGATGGTGGTCGAGCGAGCGGCGCGACTGAGCTTGCGAAGTCGCGACCCGCGTGTCGAGACCCGGTGAGACGAACGAGGGCGGTGACCACGGTCGCCGCCCTTCGTCGTCCTCCGGGGTTTCGAGACGGTTGCTGCGCAACCTCCTCAACCACCGGGCTCCCGGCTGTACGCGAGGGTGGAGACGCCTAGCGTCACCGTTGGTCGAGCAGGTTGCGCTAGCAACCGTGTCGAGACCCCGTAAGACAAGGCAGGGCGGTGACCAGCACGGTCACCGCCCTGCGTCGTCTGTCAGCCCGCCGAGTCCTCCACGGCGTGCAGCACCGACGCGTCCGGTGCCGGGCCGGCCTTGAGCAGCGCCCGGAAGCGCGCCCGACTGTACGACGCCGGCTCGGTCGTCCGGATGAACTCGTGCACGATCTTGGCGAACCGGTGCGGGTGGTCCTTGTGGGGGAAGTGCCCGGCGTCCGGGATCACCTCGACCCGCGCGTTCGGCGCGAGCGCCGCGGCGTAGCTGGCGTGCCGCACCGGGATCACCCGGTCGTCGCGGCCCCACACGACCCACATCGGCATCTCCTCGGTGAGGTACGCCCGGTCGGCCATGGTGACGATCTGGCCCTGCCAGTCGACGACCGCGCGCACGACGTGCCGGATCGCGTGCCGGGCCTGGGGGTCCCTGAAGGAGTCGTAGACGTCGGCGACCTCGTCGAGGTCGCGGGTCACCTTCCACGGACTGGCCGACAGCGCGCGCAACCCGGCCACGCCCACGTGCCGGATGCCCGGCAACGTCAGCACCGACATCACCTGGTGGAAGCCGGGCGTGCTGATGGCCCGGATGGCCGGACTCACCTCCGGCCCGAGGCCGCCGGAGGCGACCAGCATCATCCGCTCGGTCCGTTCGGGGAACTGGTAGGCGAACTGCATGGCCACACCGCCGCCGAAGCTGTGACCGATCACGGTGACCTTGTCGATCCCCAGGACCGTGATCAGGTCGCGCATGCCGTTGGCGTAGCCGCCCAACGTGTAGTCGGCTCGTGGCTTGTCCGACTGGCCGTGGCCGAGCAGGTCCGGGGCGATCACGGTGTAGCGCCGGCTCAGCGACTCGATCACCGGCTCCCACGTCGTGTGGTCGCACCCGAGCCCGTGGAGCAGGAGGACGACGGGGCCGCTCCCGGTCTTCACGTACGCGCGACGATGGCCGTGGACGGTGACGAACTGGACGTCGTACCGGTCAGACACCGGCGCCTCCCCATGATGGATGTAGACGCCGATTCAACCATTACCCGTTCTCGTTCGGGAGCCGGATCCCCTTGGTTTACCGGGGTTTAACGCGGACTCCCCTGGCGATCGGGGGTGCACTAGGGTCGCACGGTGCCCCCTCGTCCCGGCGCGTCCCCCCACCAGCGGGCCGCCGACGCCCTCCAGCGGGCGACCGGCGCGCTGAGCACGGCTGCGATGGCGCGCATGGAGCAGGACATGCCGTGGTTTCCCGAGCTCAGCGCCGAGGACCGCTCCTGGGTCGGCCAGATCGTCCAGGCCGGCATCCGCAGCTTCGTGGACTGGTACCGCCAGGCGGGCGACGAGCCCGCTCCCGGCGGCACGGCCCTCGCCGCCTCGGTCTTCGGGGCCGCGCCCCGTGCCCTGGCCGGCGTCATCAACCTGCAGCAGACCGTCGACCTGGTCCGCCTGTCGATCGATGTGGTCGAGAACAACGTCGAGGAGCTCCTCGACCCCGAGGACGCGGCCGAGGTGATGGGCGCGGTGCTCCGCTACGCCCGCGAGGTCGCGTTCGCCACCGCCGAGGTCTACGCCCGGGCTGCGGAGGTCCGCGGCGCCTGGGACGCCCGCCTCGAGGCCCTGGTCGTCGACGCGGTGCTCCGGTCGGACGCCGACGAGACCCTCCTCTCGCGCGCCAGCGCGCTCGGCTGGGCGGGGCGCGGCGACGTCGCGGTGGTCCTCGGCAGCGTGGCCGCCGACCGCCGCGAGTCCGACACCTTCGAGGAGGTACGACGCGCCGCGCGCGCCGCGGGCATGGACGCGCTCTGCGCCGTCCAGGGCGACCGGCAGGTCGTGGTGCTCGGCGGCGTCACCGAGGCGCGTGCGGCCGCGGCCGCGGTCGCGCACCTCTTCGGTGACGGCCCGGTGGTCGTCGGCCCGGTGACCGGTGACCTCGGCCAGGCCTACGTCTCGGCCCGGGCCGCCCTCTCGGCGCACCGGGCCGCCGCGGGCTGGCCGCAGGCCCCGCGACCGGTGCGCAGCA
>JAOPXG010000142.1 GCA_025965275.1 Nocardioides sp. | reverse complement strand
CCCGAGCGAGGTCGACATCGATCTGGACGCGGGCGCCTTTCGAGCCGTCGAGCAGGATGGCACCACGACCATCGTGAGCTTCTCACCCCCGTCCGGCGGCTGACGGCTCGTCCTTCCGGACGACCCATCGCTCGAGCGCGCGGGTTCGTCGCGGCCCTCCACGAGGCAGCCGAGTCCTGACTGTCGGCTCGGTCGACGCCGTGGCGGGCCCGTCCGCCATGCTGGGCGCATGCGATTCACCGAGCACGAGCTGACCGCGGCCCTGACCGGGGCGGCGAAGGCGGTGGTGACGGCTCAGCGCAAGGACGTCCGCAAGGGTGTCGTCGACGTCGACACGGCGTGGGAGGCGATGAGCCGCCTCGAGAGGTTCAATGTGCTCGACGCGCTCGGCGACCAGATCCTGCCGGTGCTGGTGGCGCTGCCCGACGTCGAGGTCGCGCCCGGCACGCGGCCGACGTTCTCCGAGCAGCAGGTGAGCGAGACGGTCGCCGCATCGGTCGGCGACGACGTCGGCAGGCTGCGGCGCGCGGTCGTGGTCAAGGCGCGGACGGCGCTGGTGCAGACGGCGCTCGCACACGTGCCCCCGAGGCTGGACCCCGACGCGCTCCTCCACGCGGAGGAGCCGGGCTAGCCTGCGACATAGTCGCGCAGAGCGCCCATCGCATCTTCGAGGAGCGCGGCGAGCGATGCCTCGGGATGGTCGAGCCACGCGTCGTACGCCGTCAGCGCAAGGGCCAGGCTGACCTGCGCGACGGTCTGGGGGAACAGGTCGTCGACGGCCAGGCCGCGGCGGCGGGCGACGTACGCGGCGATGACCGCGCGCCAGTCGGCGTAGCGCAGCACGGAGTGGGCCTGCAGCGCCGGGGTGCGCAGGATCAGCCGCATCCGGTCGCGGTGCGGGGGCTCGGCGTCGGGGTCGTACTCGTTGAACCGGAGCACGGCCTGCTGGACGGCGTCGATCAGCGGGACGTCGTCGGGGGTGTCGTCGAGGATCTGGCGGAAGCCGCCGAGCGTCTGGTCGAACTGGCCCCAGGGGATGTCGTTCTTCGAGGGGTAGTAGCGGAAGAGGGTGCGCTGCCCGACGCCGACCTCGGCGGCGATCGCGGCCATCGTCGTGCCCTCGAAGCCGGCGGCCGCGAACAGCCGGAAGGCGGCCTGTTCGATCTCGCCGGGCGTGGTGACGACCGGCCGTCCCACTGCGGCCCCTCGAGGCCTGCCCGCGCTGGTCGTCACGGCCGGAATCTAACAACATCGCCCGAACCCTTCCTTTCTGGCACTGGCTGCCATTAATGTGTGGCCCACACCACACCACCGACGAGATGGAGCAGCCATGACCGCCGAGCCCCGCGACACCGCCACCACCGCCCCGGCCGAGGACCAGTCCCCGGTGACCGCCGAGTCGCTGATCGAAGAGGTCTCGATCGACGGCATGTGCGGCGTCTACTGATGCCGGACCCGTTGTTGGAGGAGGCCTGGGGCCTCTCACCGTCGGTGGCGCTGCGTCCCGAGCCCTTCGGGGCGCTGGCCTACCACTTCGGCAACCGCAAGCTCACGTTCCTCAAGCGGCCGGAGCTGGTCGCGGTCGTGCGGGGGCTCGCCGAGAGCCCGGACGTCCGCGGCGCCCTGCGCGCCGCCGGCGTGCCCGAGGAGCAGTGGGCGGCGTACGCCGCCGCGCTGCGCGGCCTCGCGGCCACCGACATGATCCGCCCGCGCGCCGCGGAGGTCGCGGCATGACGGCGGTGCAGGAGCGGCCCACCCAGCGACCCAGCGGCGGCTCGCTGGTGCAGCAGTTCGAGTACGGCCTGGACGCGCCGATCTGCCTGACCTGGGAGCTCACCTACGCGTGCAACCTGTCCTGCGCGCACTGCCTCTCGTCCTCGGGCAGGCGCGACCCGCGCGAGCTGTCGACCGAGCAGTGCGAGGCGGTCATCGACGAGCTGCAGCGGATGCAGGTCTTCTACGTCAACATCGGCGGCGGCGAGCCGACCATCCGCCCGGACTTCTGGCACCTGCTCGAGTACGCCGTCAACCACGACGTCGGCGTGAAGTTCTCCACCAACGGCGTGCGGATCACCCCCGAGCGCGCCCGCTTCCTCGCCTCGACCGACTACGTCGACGTGCAGATCTCCCTCGACGGGGCGACCGCCGCGGTCAACGACTACGTACGCGGGCCGGGCTCCTACGACACCGCGCTGACTGCGCTGCAGAACCTGCAGGACGCGGGCTTCGAGGACGCCAAGATCTCCGTGGTCTGCACCCGGCAGAACATCGGGCAGCTCGACGAGTTCAAGGCCCTGGCCGACCGGTTCGGCGCGACGCTGCGCCTCACCCGGCTGCGTCCGTCCGGGCGCGGTGCGGACGTGTGGGACGAGCTGCACCCGCTGCCGGAGCAGCAGCGCGTGCTCTACGACTGGCTGATGGCCCACGCCAATGATGGGCAGAGCGGAGTGCTCACCGGCGACTCGTTCTTCCACCTCGCGGCCTTCGGCGAGAGCCTGCCCGGCCTCAACCTCTGCGGGGCCGGCCGGGTGGTCTGCCTGATCGACCCGGTCGGCGACGTCTACGCCTGCCCGTTCGCGATCCACGACAACTTCCTGGCCGGCAACCTGCTGGCCGACGGCGGCTTCCAGCAGGTGTGGCAGACCTCCGAGCTGTTCGCGGACCTGCGCTCGCCGCAGACCGGCGGCGCCTGCGCGAAGTGCTCCTTCTACGACTCGTGCCGGGGCGGCTGCATGGCGGCGAAGTTCTTCACCGGCCTGCCGCTCGACGGGCCCGACCCCGAGTGCGTGCAGGGATATGGCGAGACCGCGCTGGCCGGCGACCGGACCATCCCGGCCGCCAGCCAGGACCACTCCCGGTCCACGCCGGCGCGCAACCAGCCGGTGATGCTGAAGCTGATGACCCGCCCGCCGGTGAGCGACTGCGCCGAGAGCCCGCTCGCGGGCTTCGAGCCCGGTCACCAGGGGAGCTGCTGCTCGTGAAGGTCGAGAACCCCTGGAAGCAGAACCCCTGGTTCGAGTCGGTCGCGGTCGCGCAGCAGCGCGCGCGCAAGCGGCTGCCCGCTCCCGTGTACGCCGCCCTGGTCGCCGGCTCCGAGCGCGGCCTGACGCTGCGCGACAACGAGGCGGCGTTCGGCGAGATCGGCTTCGCGCCGCACGTCGCCGGGCAGCAGGCCGAGCGGTCGATGTCGACCACCGTGATGGGCCAGGACGTCTCCCTGCCGGTGGTCATCTCGCCGACCGGCGTCCAGGCCGTGCACCCCGACGGCGAGGTCGCGGTCGCCCGCGCGGCCGCTGCCCGGGGCACGGTGATGGGCCTGAGCAACTTCGCCAGCAAGTCGGTCGAGGAGGTCTGTGCGGTCAACGACCGCACGTTCTTCCAGATGTACTGGACCGGTGACCGCGACGTGATGATCCAGCGCATGGACCGGGCCCGCGCGGCCGGCGCCCAGGGCCTGATCGCCACCCTGGACTGGTCGTTCTCGATGGGGCGCGACTGGGGGAGCCCGGAGATCCCCGAGAAGGTCGACCTGAAGACGATGATCCGGATGGCGCCGAAGGTCGCCACGAAGCCGCGCTGGCTCTACCAGTTCGGCAGGACCGGTCAGATCCCCGACCTCACCGCTCCCAACCTGGCTCCGCCCGGCGGCGCGGCGCCGACGTTCTTCGGCGCCTACTACGAGTGGATGACCACCCCGCCGCCGTCGTGGGAGGACGTCGCGTGGATGCGCGAGCAATGGGGGCAGATGAGCGGGAAGCCGTTCATGCTCAAGGGTGTCTGCCGGGTCGACGACGCGTTGCGGGCCGTCGACGCCGGCGCCGACGCCATCTCGGTGTCCAACCACGGTGGCAACAACCTCGACGGCACCCCCGCCTCGATCCGGATGCTCAAGCCGGTGGCCGACGCCGTCGGTGAGCAGATCGAGGTGCTCCTCGACGGCGGCATCCGCCGCGGCTCGGACGTCGTCAAGGCGCTCGCCCTCGGTGCGCGGTCGGTGATGATCGGCCGTGCCTACCTCTGGGGCCTCGGGGCCAACGGCCAGGCCGGCGTGGAGAACGTGCTCGACATCCTGCGCGGTGGCATCGACTCGGCGCTGCTCGGCATGGGCCTGTCGTCGATCGACGAGCTGCAGCCCGAGCTCTTCGACATCCCCGAGGGATTCCACCGCACGCTGGGCGCGCTGGTGTGAGTCGCGAGCTCGGCGGGTCCCGGTCGCCGGCGCTGCCGCCGTCGGCGCTGGTGATGGTGCCCGTCGGCTCGATCGAGCAGCACGGCCCGCACCTGCCGCTCGACACCGACACCGTGATCGCCGTCGCCGTCGCGCACCGGGTGGCCGGCCTGCTGCAGCGTGACGACGTGGTGGTGGCGCCGGCGATCTCGTACGGCGCGAGCGGCGAGCACCAGATGTTCCCCGGCACCTCGTCGATCGGCACCGACGTGCTCCGCCAGACCGTGGTCGAGCTGACCCGGTCGCTGCGCACCTGGTG
>JAOPXG010000140.1 GCA_025965275.1 Nocardioides sp. | reverse complement strand
GGCGACGACATCGGCGCGTGGTGCCGGATCGCGGCGGCGGGCGCCCAGCTCCAGCTCGAGGTGGCGCGCTACGTCGAGCGGCTCGTCGGGGTCGGCCTGACGGTGCTGGCGCCGAGCGACTCCGTGGCGTACGTCGAGGAGCAGCTCGACGCCTTCGCCGGGCTGCCCGCCGACGACCCGCGCGCGATGCCCGCCGAGGACCGGGCCGCGGTCCTCGGCCACCTGCCGATCGTGGCCGACTGGGCCGAGCAGGTGGGTGCGGTCGGGCTGCCGCTCACCCTGTGCCACAACGACCTGCACGGCCACCACGTCTTCGATCTCGGCGGCGAGCTGCGGTTCTTCGACTTCGCGGACGCCCTGGTCACCGAGCCGCTCGCCGCGCTGCTGATCCCGCTCAACGCGCTCGCGACCCGGCTGCGGGCACCGTCCGACGACCCGCGGCTGCGCCGGGTCGCCGACGCGGCGCTGGAGGTGTGGAGCGAGCACGCACCGATCGCCGAGCTGCGGGCCGTCCTGCCGGCCGCCCTGCAGCTCGGGCGGCTGGCGCGGGTCGAGTCGTGGATCCGGTGCACCGCGCCGATGAACGACGCCGAGCTGGCCGAGTGGGGGTCTGCGGCGGCGTACTGGCTGGCCTCGCTGGTACAACCACCGCCGGTCGGGTACGAGGGGACATGAGCTACCGACTGAGCCGCCTCCTCTCCACCGCCACCGCCGCGTACGGCGGCTACGCGCTCGCCCAGCCCGCCCACCTCTGGCAGGCGCTCGGGGCCGACCGCAAGAACCGCGAGGGACTCGAGCTGCTCGCCCGCACGTACGGCGTGCGCGACCTGGCGATCAGCAGCCTCGGGGTCTTCGGCCGCTCCGAGCGGACCGTCCGCGCGGCGATGCTGCTGCGGATCGCGATGGACCTCGGAGACGCGGTCCTGCTCTCGACGCAGACCGACGACGAGGACGTCCGCAAGAAGGTCCTCGCGGTCACCCTCGGCTGGGCCGGGCTCAACACGCTCGCCCTCGTCGTCGACTCGGCGCGCGCCGGCGGCTGACCCGTGGGCGAGATCCGCGTCGGCATCTCCGGCTGGACCTATGCCGGCTGGCGCGGCGACTTCTACCCGCGGGGCCTGCCGCGGAAGCAGGAGCTGGCGTACGCCGCCGAGCGGCTGGGCTCGATCGAGATCAACGGGTCGTTCTACTCGCTGCAGCGACCGTCGTCCTACGAGGGCTGGCGCGACCAGACCCCGGACGACTTCGTCTTCGCGGTGAAGGGCGGGCGCTACATCACGCACATGAAGCGGCTGCGCGACGTCGAGGCGCCACTGGCGAACTTCTTCGCGTCCGGGGTGCTCGCCCTGGGCCCGAAGCTCGGGCCGGTGCTGTGGCAGCTGCCGGAGCGGCTGACGTTCGACGCCGACCTGCTGGCCGGGTTCTTCGCGCAGCTGCCGCGCACGGTGGGGGAGGCGGCCGCGCTGGCCCGGCGCCACGACGACAAGCTCGCCGACGACCGGGCCCTCACCCGGGCTCCCCGCGGCCAGGCCGACCGGCCGGTGCGGCACGCGCTGGAGTTCCGGCACGCGTCGTTCTGCGTCGACGACGCCTACGCGCTGCTCCGCGAGCACGACGTCGCCTGCGTCGTCGCCGACACGGCCGGGAGGTGGCCGATGGCCGACCAGGTCACCAGCGACCTGGTCTACGTCCGCCTGCACGGCGACCAGGAGCTCTACGCCAGCGGCTACGGTGACGCCGCGCTCGATGCGTGGGCCGACAGGTGCCGCCGCTGGTCCCGGGAGGCCGACGTGGTCGTCTACTTCGACAACGACGCCAAGGGCTTCGCGCCGTACGACGCGCTCCGCCTCATCGACCGGCTGGGATGACGGTCTGGCTCGAGGCGTCACCCCACGTCGCGCGTGCTCCGGAGTCACCGACGCGGTAGACCTGGACGCCGCAGGCGAGCGCGGCGACGACGGCGATCCCCGCGACGATCCTGAGCTGCACGGGCGTCGGGCGCCCGCCCTCGTCCGCGAGGACCTGTCGCTCGGACCGCCACCCCAGGTACACCAGGGCGGCCGAGGTGATCAGGAGCAGCAGGGCGAACCAGACGAGCTGGTTGCCGAGCTCGGCGTGGTCGCCGGGGTCGCCGACGCGCTCCTCCAGCGCCTCGCCGCTCGAGGTGGCGATCGGGCAGAGCACGGTGGCGAGCAGTGCGGCGCCCACGACGAGGGAGCCGTAGCGGGTGCGCCACCGGGGCCGGAAGGCGATCAGGATCGTGCCGAGGATCGCGAGCGGGAGCAGCACCACCACGCCGTGGACCACGAGCGGGTGGAGCGGGATGCCGTTGACGGTGTCGAACACCGGACACCTGCCTTCAGGAGGTGGCGCGGTGGCACCGGCTCGTTCGAGCGGGCGCCGACCCGGGCTCTGGGCGCCATCCTCGTCGCCGGCCGCGGCGCGGGGCACGGTCGGACGTTGCGTCGCGCCGGGACCTTCGTCACGACCGGGGAACCGCTCCCGGCTGGGTGACGCCGGAGGGCAGGTCACCCACTAGGCTGCCGACCCGAGGCCTGGACCCGTCCAGCGCTCGAGGGGCGGTAGCTCAGCTGGTTAGAGCAGGCGACTCATAATCGCCCATGCCTGGGTTCAAGTCCCAGTCGCCCCACGCGGTGCCGTCGTGGCGCGCCGGCCACTCGAAGCCGTGGGGGAAGAGCGACGTGATCGTCGCCGCCGAGTCGCTCCACGTGCACCCCCACACCTTCCGCTACCGCCGGCGCCGCCTGTCCGAGGTCGACCGGGGTGCCGACGGTCGTCGACATCCGAGCCACGAGCAGGTACCGGCTCGAGGGTGACCGCTGGGTGATGATCGGCCGCCTAGCGGTGGCCCGAGATCGCGTGCGGCACGTAGTCCGCGCCCAGCTCCTCGAGGTCGCCGTCGGACAGCGACAGGTCCACGGCCGCGACGGCGTCGGCGAGGTGCTCCGGCTTCGTCACGCCCACGATCGGTGAGGTCACGGCCGGCTGGTGCAGCAGCCACGCCAGCGCCACCTGCGCCCGCGGCACGCCGAGCCGGGCGGCGACTGCGGCCACCTTCTCGACGACCGCGCGGTCCTCGTCGCGGTAGAGGGAGGCGCCGAACTCGTCGGTCTCGGTCCGCGCCGTCTCGGCGTCCCAGTCACGGGTCAGCCGACCGCGGGCCAGCGGGCTCCACGGGATGACGCCGACCCCGAGGTCCTGGCAGAGAGGGAGCATCTCGCGCTCCTCCTCGCGGTAGATCAGGTTGTAGTGGTTCTGCATCGAGACGAACGGCGTCCAGCCGCTCATCGCGGCGACGTGCTGCGCCTTGGCGAACTGCCACGCGTACATCGAGGACGCGCCCAGGTAGCGCGCCTTGCCGGCCTGGACGACGTCGTGCAGCGCCTCCATGGTCTCCTCGATCGGGACCTCCGGGTCCCACCGGTGGATCTGGTAGAGGTCGACGTAGTCGGTGCCGAGCCGGCGCAGAGACTCGTCGATCTCGTGCAGGATCGCCTTGCGGGACAGGCCCGCGCCGTACGGCCCGGGCCGCATCCGGCCGTGCACCTTGGTCGCGATCACGACGTCCTCGCGGCGGGCCAGGTCACGCAGCGCCCGACCGGTGATCTCCTCGCTGCTGCCCGCCGAGTAGACGTTGGCGGTGTCGAAGACCGTGATGCCGGCCTCCAGCGCGTCGCGGATGACGCCGCGCGCGGCCGCCTCGTCGAGCACCCACGGGTGGCCGCCCCGGCTCGAGTCACCCCAGCTCATGCAGCCGAGGGTCACCACGGAGACGTCGAGTCCGGTGTTGCCGAGCTTCTCGTAGCGCATGGACTCAGCCTTGCACCACGATCAACCTCCGCCGGCATACGTTCGGAGGATGGAGCGCACCCGACGGCACCGCACGTACTTCGTGCTGATGGGCGCCTGCCTCGTCCTCATCCTGCTCGCGTGGAACGTCGTGCGCCTGTGGTCCACGACGGCCGCCGTCGTGATGAGCGTGGTGGCCGCGATCATCCCGCCGGTGGCGGCTTTCGTCGGCAACCAGGGAGCGCTCGACGAGTCGGCGCCGTCGACGCCGGACGAGGACCGCTGAGTCAGTTCGAGGGCTGGGGGACGTTGACGTTCTTGCAGTCGACCTTCGGGTTCACGCCGAAGTAGTTGAGCGGTCCGGCCAGGATCGTCAGCGACGTGTCACCCGCCGACTTGCAGCTCACGTCCTGGTCGTCGCCGAAGTAGCCGCGCTGCCAGGCGGCGAGCACGCCGACCACCAGCCACACGACGACGATGACCCCGATGATGCTCTTCATGCTGACTCCCTGATCGTTGGCTTCCCCGCGCCGGAGTCGTACCCCGTCGGCTCGGCCCCGAACCCTTCAGCCCGAGTACGTCGCCTGGTAGGCCTGCAGGGCCTCCCGGCCGCGGGCCAGGTCGGCCTCGAGCCGGTCCACCAGCGGGGTGGCGCCCTCGGTCGTGCCGGTGTCGGCGAGCAGCTCGATCTCCTGGGCGGTGCGGCCGGCGGCCGTGACACCGAGGTTGAGCGCACCGCCGGCGAGCTTGTGGGAGACCTGCTTGAGGCCGGCGACGTCGCCCGCGTCGGCGGCGGCGCGGATGGTCTCGAGGGTGCCGGGCGTGTTCGCGATGAAGTTGCCGATCGCCCGGTCGAGGTAGGTCGTGTTCCCGGGGTCGAGGTCGCGCAGCTCGTCCAGGCGGTCACGGGCCAGGCCGTCGAGCAGCTCCGGGTCGGGCGGGGGCGGGGTCGGCACGAGCGAGAGGGTACGTGCAGCGGCGGGCTCGCCGTCCGGCATCCAGAGATCGAGCACCGCGGCCAGCGCCGACGGGTCGACCGGCTTGGTGAGGAAGTCGTCCATGCCGGCGGCCATGCAGCGCTCGCGCTCGCCCTCCACGGCGGCGGCGGTCATCGCGATCACGGGCAGCCGCCGGCCGCCGTCCTCCGCGGCCCGGATGGCGCGGGTCGCGGCGTAGCCGTCCATCCGGGGCATCTGCACGTCCATCAGGACGGCGTCGTACGTCGTCTCCGTGAGGGCCTCGAGCGCCTCGATGCCGTCATCGGCGGTCTGCGCGGTGTAGCCGAGGGCCTCGAGCAGGCCCACGGCGACCAGCTGGTTGACGGGGTTGTCCTCGACGACGAGCACGCGACGGCTCGAAACGAGGGCGGCCGCGGCCCGAGGCTGCGCGGTCGGCCGAGGCCCGACACCGGCGAGCTGACGCAGCAGCGCGCCGCGCATGTCGGCAGCGAGCACGGGCTTGACGAGGCACTCGACGATTCCGGCTGCCTCGAGCTCGTCGGGGTCCGGGTTCGTGGCCGAGGTCAGCATCACCAGCCGCAGCGCGCCGTACGCCGGGTTCTCCCGCAAGGCGCGGGCCAGGGCGAGGCCGTCTCGCCCGGGCATCGACAGGTCGAGCAGCACCCCCTCGAACGGGTCGCCGGTCGCCGCAGCCTCCGCCACGGCGGCCTCCGCCTGGTCGGCGCCGGCGGCCGTCGCCGAGCGCACCCGCCACCAGGCGAGCTGCTCCTCGAGGATCAGCCGGTAGTGGGCGTTGTCGTCGACCACCAGCACCCGCCGGCCCGCGAGCCAGCTGCGTGCGTACTCGTCGTCCGGGTCGACCGCCGGCCCGCTCGGGGCGTCGAACTCGGCGGTGAACCAGAAGATGCTGCCGCCGCCGGGGTTCGGCTCGAGCCCGATCTCGCCGCCGAGGGCGTCGACGATCTCGCGGGAGATCGCCAGGCCGAGGCCGGTGCCGCCGAACCGCCGGGTGGTCGACGCGTCGGCCTGGGTGAACGCCTCGAAGAGCGTCTCCACGTCGACCTCGGACACGCCGATCCCGGTGTCGGCGACCGTCACCCGCAGCCGGACCCGCCCCTCGGGCAGGGGCTCGGCCGTCGCCCGGATGTAGACCTCGCCACCGTCGGTGAACTTCACCGCGTTCGACCCGAGGTTGGTGAGCACCTGGGCGAGCCGGGTCGGGTCGCCGGCGAGGACCTCGGGCACGTCGGGATGGCACGACACCATCAGCTCGATGCCCTTGGCCCGGGCCGTCTCGGCCAGCAGGCTCGCGACCTGGTCGAAGACCGGGCGGATCTCGAAGTCGAGCCGCTCCAGCTCCAGCTTGCCGGCCTCGATCTTGGAGAAGTCGAGGATGTCGTTGATGACGCTCAGCAGGGCCCGGCTGGCGACCTGGACCCCCGAGGCGAGCCGGAGCTGGTCGGCGTCCAGCCCGGTGCGGAGGAGCAGGTCGTTGAGACCGATGACCCCGTTGAGCGGCGTCCGGATCTCGTGGCTCATCGTCGCCAGGAACTCGGACTTCTGGCGGGACGCCTCCATCGCGCCGTCCCGGGCGTCGGCGAGCTCGCGCTGCGCGCGCTCGCGCTCGGCCACGCGGCCGAGCTGGACCGCGACCTGCTCGACCATCGACTGGATCATGTCGAAGCGGTAGAGCGGGGGAGCCGACCTGATCGTCACGACCGCGACGACCTCGTCGGCGTACGACACCGGGAAGCCGATCGTGAGCATCGCGTCGTCCCACACCGACGCGCGCGCGGCGAACGCGCGGTTCGCCAGCGCCAGCTCCAGCGCGGACTCGGCCGGGGTCGCGAGGTCCGCGGCGGCATCCTCCTCGGTCAGGTGCAGGGGGACGACCCCGGGTCCGTCCGGGTCGGGCAGGAACGCCCGGCCGCGCTCCCAGTCGTCGTGCAGGAGCACGAGGTGCTGGGCCTGGCTCAGGACGTCGGCGAGGGTCTGTGCCTCGTTGGCCGCCGAGGCCACGGCCTGCATGAGGGCGTTCTGCCGGACCTGGTCCTCGAGGGCGACCTCGGCCTGCTTGGTCTCGGTGATGTCCTGGTGGGTGCCCGACATGGAGACGACCCGGCCGGTCTCGTCGGTGTGGGCGACCCCGCGGCCCCGCGTCCACACCCACTGGTCGTCGCTGGCCTGCACCCGCGCCACGAACACGAACTCGCCGCCGTCCTCCAACGCCTGGTGGACCTCGGCGTCGACGGCACCGCGGTCCTCCTCGTGCACGATGTCGAGGAACGACGCGTACGGCGCGGGAAACGAGTCCGGGTCGAGGCCGTAGAGGGCGGACAGCTCGTCGGAGCCCCAGATCTCGTCGCGCTCGACGTCCCACTCCCAGCTGCCGATCCGCGCGATCCGCTGGGCCTCCGCGAGCCGGCGCCGGCTGGTCGTCAGCTCGTCGAGGATCAGCCGTCGGTCGTTGTAGTCGCTGAGCCGGTGCAGGATGCCCGTGACGGAACCGTCGGGGCCGCGCAGCTCGCTCTCGCTGACCGTCACCCACAGCGACGACCCGTCCTGGCGCACGAACATCGACTCGACGTCGTGCTCGTTGATCCGGCCTGCGCGCACGTCCTCGAGGTGGGCCGCGAACTGCGTCTTGCCGAGGTCGTTGAGCGAGTCGAAGACCGTGAGCCGTGTCATCTGCTCCTCGTCGACCCCGAAGAGCTGGCGGAGGGCAGGGTTCGCGTACAGCGTCCGACCCTCCAGGTCGAACACCCAGATGCCGTCCGGAGACTTCTCGACGATGTCCCGATACAGCGGCGCCAGCTCCATCGGACCTCCCGGCCCCACGATAGGGCCCGGCATCAGCTCTCGCCTGAGATCAGGTAGTCGCCGTCGGTGCCCTCGAGCTGCAGCGTGACGTCGTCCCTCGTCTTCCGGCCGTCCTGGTGGACGTACTCGACCGTGTAGCTGATCTGGAGGGTGTCGGGGTCGGCCTCCGACGACACGATGTCGGCGCTCTTGAAGTCGCTCCAGAACTTCTTGTACTGCCCGAAGTTCCCGCTCTGCGCCTGGAACTCCGGCGTGAGCCGGTCCCACGCCGCCGCCGGGTCGGTCGTCACGGTGGCGAGGTAGTCCTCGACGAAGTTCTCCATGCCGTCGGCGGTCACCTTCGCGGAGGGGCTCGTCGTGGAAGACGCGCTGGTCCTGCCCGGCTTGTCCGGCTTCCCGGTGGTGCTGTCGTCGGGGCCGTCACCGGTGAGGGCGACCCAGAAGATCAGGCCGATCGCGACGACGACCGTCAGCGCCGCGAGGGCCGGCGCGAGTCCGGACCGTCGACGGGGGCCACGCGCGGGCGGGTTCGGCGGCGCCACCACCGGAGGCACCGGAGGTACGCCGTGCGACATGACCCGTGTCCGCGCCGGCTCCTCCGGTACGACCAGTGTCGGCGAGGGGACGGGCGCCGGGAGCGACGCCGACGGGCCGGCGGCCAGGAAGTCGCGCACCTGCGCCATCGACCAGCGGTCGGCCGGCTCGCGGGTCATGGTCACGAGCAGGAGCGGGCCGAGCCAGCCGGCGTTCGGCAGCCGCGGCGGGTCCTCGTGGACGATCCGGTAGAGCGCGCCGAGCACGTTGTCGCCGACCTCGTACGGCGGGTGGCCGGCGAGCGCGTGGAAGAGCGTGGCGCCCAGCGACCAGACGTCGCTCGCGTCCGTGGCCTGCTGGCCCGAGGCGACCTCGGGGGCCAGGTAGGCGGGGGACCCCGTGACGAGCCCGGTCTGGGTGAGCGAGGCGTCCGCCTCGGCGCGGGCGATGCCGAAGTCGGACAGCTTCACCTGTCCGTGGGGGGACACCAGGATGTTCGAGGGCTTCACGTCGCGGTGGACGATCCCGGCCGTGTGTGCCGCGGCGAGGGCGTCCGCTGCCTGGCCGATGACGGGTGCCGCCTGGTCCGGGAGGAGCGCGCCGTCGCGCCGGACGAACTCCGCCAGCGTCACGCCCTCGACGTACTCCATCACCAGCCACTGGACGTCGCCGTCCTCGACCAGGTCGTAGACCGCGACCACGTGGGGGTGGTTGAGCCGAGCCGCCAGCCGGGCCTCGCGTTCGGCGCGCTCGAGGTCGGGGCTGCTCCCGCCAGGGAACATCCCGACCCGCTTCAGCGCGACCTGGCGTCCGAGCACCTCGTCGAGGCCGAGCCAGACGGCACCCATGCCGCCGCGACCGATCTCCCGGTCGAGCGTGTACCTGCCTGCGATCAATTGCCTCGTCCCTCTCCAGATCCCGGCCAGCCTAGCGACGGGTCCAGGACAACCGAGTGGGCGTCGGAACCACGGATACGGCAGGCTTGACCCCGCATTACCCACCAAGAATCGACCGCACACCGCTCGGAAGGCTCACCGTGTCCATCGACCCGACTCTCCTCGACGACCTCGAGTGGCGCGGCCTCATCGCCCACTCGACGGATCTCGACGCGCTGCGTGAGGCGCTGACCGAGGGGAGCGTGCGCTTCTATGTCGGGTTCGACCCGACCGCGCCGAGCCTGCACATGGGCAACCTGGTGCAGATCGTCACCGCCCGGCGGCTCCAGGACGCCGGCCACACGCCGTACGCCCTGGTCGGCGGCGCGACCGGCATGATCGGCGACCCGCGAGACTCCGGGGAGCGCACCCTCAACACGCTCGACACCGTCAAGGACTGGGTCGAGCGGGTCCGCCGCCAGATCGAGCCCTTCCTGTCCTTCGAGGGCGACAACGCCGCGACGATGGTCAACAACTACGACTGGACCGCGAGCCTGTCGACGATCGACTTCCTGCGCGACATCGGCAAGCACTTCCCGGTCAACCGGATGCTCGCGCGCGACGTCGTGAAGAGCCGGCTGGAGGCCGGGATCAGCTACACGGAGTTCAGCTACGTGCTGCTCCAGTCGATGGACTTCCTCAACCTCTACCGCGACCACGGCGTCACGCTGCAGTTCGGCGGCTCCGACCAGTGGGGCAACCTCACCGGCGGCGTCGAGCTGATCCGGCGCGCCGACGGCGGCAAGGCCCACGCCTTCGCGACGCCGCTCGTGACGAAGAGCGACGGCACGAAGTACGGCAAGACCGAGGGCGGTGCCCTCTGGCTCGACCCGGAGATGATGTCGCCGTACGCCTTCTACCAGTTCTGGCTCAACGTCGAGGACGAGAAGGTCGGCGAGCTGCTCCGCATCTTCAGCTTCCAGAGCCGCGCCGAGATCGAGGAGATCGAGGCCCAGCACGCAGAGAAGCCCTTCCTCCGGGTCGGTCAGCGCGCCCTGGCCGAGCAGGTGACGACGCTCGTGCACGGTGCCGAGGAGACCGCGCAGGCCATCGCGGCCGCGGAGGCCCTGTTCGGCGGCGGTGACCTCACCGGCCTGAGCACGGCGACGCTGGGCGCGGCCCTCCGGGAGGCCGGGTCGACCACCGTCGACGGTGACGAGCCACTGCCGAGCGTGGTCGACCTGCTCGTGCTGTCCGGGCTCGCGAAGAGCAAGGGCGACGCGCGGCGCACCGTGTCGGAGGGTGGGGCGTACCTCAACAACGCCCGCGTCGAGGACCCCGACCAGGTCCCCGGCCCCGACGACCTGATCGGTGGCAGCTGGCTGGTGCTGCGCCGCGGCAAGAAGAACTTCGCGGGCGTCGAGGTCCGCTGACGGTGAGGGGCCGATGAGCGACCCATCGCGCCGGCTCGAGTCGTGGGAGGAGCGCGCCCGCGCGTCCCTCGCGCCGGAGCTGCTGGAGTACCTGCTCCAGGGCGCTCGCGGGTCGGTGGCGGCCGGCGAGGCCGCGGCCGCCTGGCGTGCGCTGCGGTTCCTCCCGCGGGTGCTGCACGACGTGACCCACCTCCAGACGTCGGTGACCGTGCTCGGTCACGAGTGCGCGGTCCCGTGGGGGGTCGCGCCGACGACGCTCCAGCGCGCCGTCCACCCCGAGGGGGAGGTGGCAATGGCCCGGGCGACGGCGGAGGCCGGGTCGATGATGGTCGTGTCGAGCAACGCGGGATCGACGTTCGCTGACATCGGCGCCACGGGCGTGCACTGGTGGCTCCAGGCCTACCTGCCCGCCGACCGCACCCTCGCCGAGCCGATGCTCGACCGCGCGGTCGCCGCCGGCGCCGCGGCCGTGGTCCTGACGGCCGACACCCCGGTCGTCGCGACGAAGTACGCCACCCTGGGCACACCGGTCGTGTGGGACACGGTGGACCCGGCGATGCTGCGGGTGAACTTCGATCCCGGGTACGACGACCTGCCCGGCGCCGAGAAGGCGCTCGACCTCGGCCCGCACGACATCGGCTGGCTGGCCGACCGCACCGGCCTGCCGGTCGTGGTCAAGGGCGTGCTGCGGCCCGAGGACGCGCAGCGGTGCGTGCAGGCCGGAGCCAGCGCGGTGTGGGTCTCCAACCACGGTGGCCGCCAGCTCGACCGGGCCGCGCCGACCGCCGACTGCCTGCCCGCCGTGGTCGACGCCGTGGGGGAGCGCGCCGAGGTCTACGTCGACGGCGGGATCCGCACCGGCC
>JAOPXG010000123.1 GCA_025965275.1 Nocardioides sp. | reverse complement strand
CGCGGCTGACGTCGGCCACCAGCGCGCCGCCGGAGATCTGGGCGACCTGGTCGTAGACGAGCAGCAGCGCGACATCGGTGCGGGTGTCGCCCAGGGTCGCCATCTCCCAGTCGACGACCGCCTTGATCTGGTCGTCGTCGCCGGTGAGCAGGTTGTCGAGCCGGTAGTCGCCGTGCACGATCCCGGTCACGGCCGGGTCCTCGGCCGGGAGGCCGGCCGTCAGCCGTCGGTGCAGCTCTTCGGCGTCCGGGTGATCGCGCGTCTTCGAGCCCTCGAGCTGCTTGCCCCAGCGCCGGACCTGGCGCTCGAGGAAGCCCTGCGGCCGCCCGAACTCCGCCAGCCCGACCTGGGCCGGGTCGACCGCGTGCAGCGCGGCCAGCACGTCGACCATCCGGCCGGCGATGGTGGCGGTGCGCTCGGGGCCGAGCGGCTCGAGCTGGGCGGCCGAGCGGTACGCCGTACCGAGCACGCGCTCCATCACGTAGAACGGAGCGCCGAGCACGTCGGGGTCGGCGCAGTGCGCGTACGTCGTCGGCACGGGGACGTCGGTGTCCACCAGCGCGCTCATCGCGGTGTACTCGCGGCCCATGTCGTGGGCGGTCGCCTGCACGTGGCCGAGCGGCGGCCGGCGCACGATCCACCACGAGTCGCCGTCGGTGACCTCGTAGGTCAGGTTGGACTTGCCGCCGGCGATGACGCGAGCGCGCAGCTCGCCGCCGATCTCGCCGGGCCGCTGCCCGTCGTACCAGCTTTTGAACGTGTCGAGGTCGAGGCCGGGGACGTCGCTCGTCTGCAGCTCGCTCACGGCAGCTCTCCGCTCTCGTCGAGCTTGCGCTGGAGTCGCCGCATGCCGGCCAGCCAGCGGTCGGTGTCGGTCGCGCGCGCGGCGTAGTAGCCGGCGACCTCGGGGTGGGGGAGCACGAGGAACCGGTCGTCCTCGAGCGCGGCGACGAACGCGTCGGCGACCTGTTCGGGCTCGAGCGCGCTGTCCTTCGAGAGCAGGTCCTGGAGCGGGCCGGCGTCGTCGAGCATCCGGGTGCGCACCCCCTGCGGGCAGATGGCCTGCACGGTGATGCCGCGGTGGCCGTACGTCACCGACAGCCACTCGGCGAAGCCGACGGCGGCGTGCTTGGTGACGGAGTACGGCGCGCTGCCGATCATCGTGAGCAGGCCGGCCGCCGACGCGGTCACGACGAAGCGACCGCCCCGACCGTCCTCGAGCCAGCGCGGCACCAGCTCGCGGGCCGCGCGGACGTGGGCCATCACGTTGACGTCCATGATCCGGTCCCAGACCTCGTCGGAGGTCTGCAGGCTGTCGCCGCCGGAGGCGTCTTTGCCGGCGCCGTCGATGCCGGCGTTGGCGAAGAAGACGTCGATCCGGCCGAGTGCCTCGGTCGCGGAGTCGATCACGGCGCGCACACCGTCCGCGGACGAGACGTCGCCCGGCGCCGCCGTACCGCCGATCTCAGCGGCCACGGCGCGGGCGTTGTCGGCGTCGAGGTCGTTGACCACGACCCGGGCTCCTTCGGCGGCGGCCCGGGTCGCGAGCGCGCGGCCGATGCCGCGGCCCGCGCCGGTGACGACGACGCCCTGGCCCTCGAGCGTGCCCATCAGACGCCGCCGGTCAGCGTGACACCGCCGTCGAGGACGACGGTCTGGCCGGTGAGCCAGGCGGCGTCGTCGGACAGGAGGAAGGCGACCGCGCCGGCCACGTCCTCCGGGACGCCGAGGCGCTTGAGCGGATAGTGCGCGGCCACCTCGTCCTCGCGGCCCTCGTAGAGCGGGCCGGCGAACGCGGTCTTCACGACCGCGGGGGCGACGGCGTTGACGCGGATCGTCGGGCCGAGCTCGACGGCCAGCGACTCGGTCAGGCTGATCATCATCGCCTTCGATGCGCCGTACATCGCGATCATGGGCGCGGGCTTCACGCCCGAGACCGAGGAGATGTTGACGACCGCACCGCCGTGCTCGCCCATCCAGGCGCGGTGGGCGACCTGCACCCACGCCAGCGCGCCGAGGGCGTTGACCTCGACGACCTTGCGGGCCGCGCCGAGGTCGAGCTCGACGAGCGGGCCGAATACCGGGTTGATGCCGGCGTTGTTGACCAGCAGGTCGAGGCTGCCGAACGCCTCGATGGTGCGGCGTACGGCGTCCTCGCGGTGCTCGGGGTCGTCGGCCTTGCCGGCCACCGCGATGGCGTGCTCGGGTCCGCCGAGCGCGGCGACCGCCTCGTCGAGGGCCTCCGGCTTGCGGGCGGTGACGCAGACCTTCGCGCCCTCGTCCACCAGTCGCTGGGCGATCCCGAGGCCGATCCCTCGGCTGGCTCCGGTCACGATCGCGACCTTGCCGGCGAGTCCGTTCACACTGCGCTCCTTGTGCTGCTCTTGCCTGCTGACTAAGCGCTTGCTTACCATGCTCGGCATGAGCCCGTCCAGCCCCGTGGCCGATGCCCGGACCAGGCTCGCCCGGGCCGCGGTCGACGCCTTCGCGGTCAAGGGCTTCCACGGCACGACGACCCGGGACATCTCCACGGCGGCCGGGATGAGCCCGGCCGCGCTCTACGTGCACCACCGCTCCAAGGAGGAGCTGCTCTACGAGCTCGCGCGGCTCGGGCACGAGCGGGTGCTGGAGATGGTGCGGGCGTCGGTGGCGCGCTCCGACGACCCGGTCGAGCAGCTGGGCGCCCTCGTCGAGGACTTCGTGCGCGACCACGCGCTGGCGCACACCGGTGCGCGCGTCATCAACTACGAGCTGGCCGCGCTCAGTGAGGAGCACCTCGCCGAGATCGTCGCCATCCGCAACGACATCGACGTGGTCGTCCGGGGCGTCATCGACCGGGGTGTCGCCCTCGGTGTCTTCGACACCCCCGACGCGCACATGACGGCGCTGGCGGTCCTGTCGCTCGGCGTCGACGTCGCCCGGTGGTTCCGCGACGAGGGCCGGTGGACGCCTGACCAGGTCGCCGTCCACTACCGGTTCCTGGCGCTGCGGATGGTGGGCGCGGACCCCCGCCGTTGATCGAGCAGGTCGCTCTGCGACCGTGTCGAGATCCCCGCAGCCCGCCACCGCCCCACGTTGGTTTCCGGGGTCTCGACGACGCTCGCTGGCGCTCGCTGCTCGACCAACGCTGCGGATGGTGGGCGCGGACGCCCGCCGTTGATCGAGCAGGTCGCTCTGCGACCGTGTCGAGATTCCCGCAGCCCGCCAGCGCCCCACGTTGGTTTCCGGGGTCTCGACGACGTTCGCTGGCGCTCGCTTCTCGACCAACGATGCATGGCAGGCTGGGCGACATGACCTACGAAGCCGCCGAGAACCGTTACGACACCGACGCGACCGGGATGCGCTACCGCTTCACGGGGCGCAGCGGGCTGCAGCTGCCGGTGATCTCGCTGGGGCTGTGGCAGAACTTCGGGGACGACCGGTCGGAGGACAACCAGCGCGCGATCCTGCGCCGGGCGTTCGACCGTGGGGTCACCCACTTCGACCTCGCCAACAACTACGGACCCCCGTACGGGCGGGCGGAGGAGAACTTCGGGCGCTACCTGAAGGACGACTTCGCGCCGTACCGCGACGAGCTGGTCATCTCGACGAAGGCGGGCTACGACATGTGGCCAGGGCCGTACGGGCAGGGCGGCGGGTCGCGGAAGTACCTGCTCTCCTCGCTCGACCAGTCGCTGGGCCGGATGGGCCTGGAGTACGTCGACATCTTCTACAGCCACCGCTTCGACCCCGACACGCCGGTCGAGGAGACGATGATGGCGCTCGACCACGCGGTGCGGCAGGGCAAGGCGCTGTACGCCGGCATCTCGTCGTACTCCGCGGCAAAGACGAACGAGGCGGCGTCCATCGCCCGCGACCTGGGCACGCCGCTGCTGATCCACCAGCCGTCGTACTCGATGCTCAACCGCTGGATCGAGGAGGACCTCCTCGACGAGCTCGAGCGGCAGGGGATGGGCTGCATCGTCTTCTCGCCGCTGGCGCAGGGGCTGTTGACCGACCGCTACCTCGACGGCGTCCCGGACGACTCGCGGGCGGCGCGCGAGGGCTCCACCATCGGCGGGGACCACCTCGACGACAAGACCCTCGGCCACGTCCGGCGGCTCAACGAGATCGCGCAGGCGCGCGGGCAGAAGCTCGCCCAGCTGGCGCTCCAGTGGGCGGTACGCGACCCGCGGGTGACCTCGGCGCTGATCGGTGCCTCCAGCGTCGAGCAGCTCGACGCGAACCTCGACGCGCTGGCCTTCCCCGACCTCACGGCCGAGGAGCTGACGGCGATCGACGACGACGCCGTCGACGCCGGCATCAACCTGTGGGCGAAGTCGACCGAGGAGTGACCCGCGGCGCCCGGTCGCGGCTGTTCTCCCAGAGCTGGCAGCCGACCAGCACGGCCAGCGCGAGCAGGGCGCCCGCCAGCACGTCGACGACGTAGTGCTCGGCGTAGTAGACGAGCGCCGTGGACATCATCAGCGGGTAGAGGGCGAGCAGCCAGCGCCACGGCGTCCGCAGCCGCTGGATGCCGTAGATCGCGATGAGGAACGTGATCCCGGCGTGCAGCGACGGCATCGCGGCCACCGGGTTGCCGACGCCCTGGAGCACCAGGTCGAAGCGGCCGAGGCCGATGTCGTGCCAGCCGCGGCCGGTGATCCGGATGACGTCGGCGTGCAGCCAGCCCTCCTCCGAGGCCATCCACGGCGGCGCCATCGGGTAGGCGATGTAGATGACGAGCGCGCCGAAGTTGATGATCACGTAGCGGCGCATCCACTTGATCCACTCGGCCCGGTTGCGCACCCACAGCACCGCCGCGATGGTCAGACCGGTGACGAAGTGCGTGGCGTACGTCGTGGTGAAGAGCACGTCGTACCAGCGCGGCTCGCTCTCCTTGACGCACGGGTTGCCGCACAGGGCGTGCTGCAGGCGCTCGGTCGGGGTCTGGCCGAAGCCGAGCCACTCATCGACGTGGATGGGCATGTAGACGTGCACAGGCAGGCCGAGCTCGTCGGTGAGCCCCCGCGTGTAGAAGTAGATGACCAGGCCGGCAACCGGGATCCACCAGTCCTTGACGAAGTTCAGGTGGTAGCGCGGCCGCGCCTCGATGTTCCACGCGATGGTGCCGAACCAGAGCCAGAGGAACACCTGGACGGTGTCGTTGGGGATGCCGAGCGTCTCCGACCACAGCACCAGCAGGACGGCGTACGTCGCCATCGCGACGACCCGGACCCGGTGGCGGGTGCGGGGGTAGGGGAGCGGCCGGAGGCTGCTGCTGAGGAGCTCGTGCTCGTCCTCCTCGGCTCCCCTCGTCATGGAGGAGAGTTTAGGAGGCCTCTCAGGAGTCCGGGGTGGAGGCCGGCGGGCGCGCCACCCGCGGTCTCGCCGGCGCCCTGTGGATGAGCTCAGCGCCGTACGGCGGATCGTCCTTCACTGGAGGGCATGAGGCACCTGACCCTTCTGCTCGGGACGCTGGTCGTCCTCACCGCGTGCTCGCTCGTCAGCCAACCGGCCGAGCCGGCCGACCGCGACGTCCAGGGCACCCGCGGCGTGCTCGGCCTCGACCTGCCGGAGGGCTGGCGGTCGGCTCCCGACCAGGCCGAGCTCCCGGTCGTGCTGGTCGCTCGCGGCCCGACCGCCGACGACCAGCTGGTCGTCAGCGTGGTCGATGGCGAGCGCGGCGCCGAGCAGCAGGCGATCGCCACGAGCACCGCCCTGGCCGACTCCTACGACATCGTGTGCGAGCGGCTGGACGACGCCGATTTCACCGACGGCCCGGTCTTCGACTGCCCGGACCGGACGCACAAGCCCTGGGTGCACAAGCTGCTGGTGCCGGTCGCCGGCGAGGGTGCCAGCGCGCTGGTGCTGGTGCAGACGCGCGCCGGCTCGTACGACGACGCCGCTGCCGTGGCCGGGCCGATCGTCGAGTCGTTCGTCTGGGACGGGCGCTAGCCCACGCTTCGGGTGTCGGACACGACCCCCCGGGGCCCGCGCGGCAAAACCCGGTGTCACCCATGGCCGCGATGGCGGAGAATGCTCCGACGTGGGACACGTGGATGTGGCAGGGGTGCGGTACGAGCTGCCGGACGGACGAGTGCTGCTGGACGACGTGTCGTTCCGGGTGGGCGAGGGGGCCAAGGTCGCGCTGGTCGGCGCGAACGGCGCCGGCAAGACGACCCTGCTGCGGATCATCACCGGCGATCTGACACCGCACGCCGGCGCGGTGACCCGTTCGGGCGGCCTCGGTGTGATGCGCCAGATGGTCGGCGCCGGCCTCGGCGAGGACCCGACCGTCGCCGACCTGCTGCTCAGCGTCTCCCCGCCCCGGATCCGGCAGGCGGCCGCCGAGGTCGACCGCTACGAGCTGGCGCTGATGGAGACCGACGACGAGAAGACGCAGATGGCCTACGCCCACGCGCTGTCGGAGTTCGCCGACGCGGGTGGGTACGACGTCGAGGTCACCTGGGACGTCTGCACGACCGCGGCCCTCGCGTTGTCCTACGACCGGGCGAAGTACCGGTCGCTGAAGACGCTGTCGGGTGGGGAGCAGAAGCGGCTGGTGCTGGAGTTCCTGCTTCGCGGGCCCGACGAGGTGCTGCTGCTCGACGAGCCCGACAACTTCCTCGACGTCCCCGGCAAGATCTGGCTCGAGGAGCGGGTGCGCGAGTCGGACAAGACCATCCTGATGATCAGCCACGACCGCGAGCTGCTCAACAACACGGCCACCCGAGTCGTGACCGTCGAGCTGGGCGCTGCGGGCAACACCGTGTGGACGCACCCCGGCGGCTTCGCGTCGTACCACCAGGCCCGGCTCGACCGGTTCGCGCGCTTCGAGGAGCTGCGCCGGCGGTGGGACGAGGAGCACGCCAAGCTCAAGCAGCTCGTCCTGCACTACAAGATCAAGGCGGAGTACAACGACGGCATGGCCTCGCAGTACCGCGCCGCCCAGACCCGGCTGCGCAAGTTCGAGGAGGCCGGCCCGCCGACTGAGCAACCCCGCGAGCAGCAGGTCTCGATGCGCCTCAAGGGCGGTCGCACCGGCAAGCGCGCGGTCGTCTGCGAGGACCTCGAGCTGACCGGGCTGATGAAGCCCTTCGACCTCGAGGTCTGGTACGGCGAGCGGGTCGCCGTGCTGGGCTCCAACGGCTCCGGCAAGTCCCACTTCCTGCGGCTCCTGGCCGCCGGGGGCAGTGACCCGGACGTCGAGCACCGCCCGGTCGGCGACGCGCCGATCAAGCCCGTGCTCCACCAGGGCAAGGCCAAGCTCGGCGCGCGCGTGCGTCCGGGCTGGTTCGTGCAGACCCACGAGCACCCCGAGCTGCTCGGCCGCACCCTGCTCGAGATCCTGCACCGCGGTGACGGCTCGCCCAACGGCCGCTCCGGCATGGGCCGTGAGCAGGCGGCCCGCGTGCTGGACCGTTACGAGCTGGCGCACGCCGGCGAGCAGAGGTTCGAGTCGCTCTCCGGTGGTCAGCAGGCCCGCTTCCAGATCCTGCTGCTCGAGCTGTCGGGAGCGACGCTGCTGCTCCTCGACGAGCCGACCGACAACCTCGACGTGCAGTCCGCGGAGGCGCTGGAGGAGGGTCTCGAGGCGTTCGACGGCACTGTCCTGGCCGTGACCCACGACCGCTGGTTCGCCCGCGGCTTCGACCGGTTCCTCGTGTACGGCGCCGACGGCGAGGTCTACGAGTCCGACGGCCCGGTGTGGGACGAGGGCCGCGTGCAGCGCAGCCGATGAGCGACTTGGTGATCGAGGCGCTCGACGAGCACGACAACGCCGCCTTCGACGCGTACTACGACGTCTACCACGCAGCCACGGCCCCCCTCGGGGACCTCGCGTCCCCGTGGATGCGCGAGGAGTACCGCGCGATCATCCAGGAGGACGCGACCCGGCGCTGGAACGGTGCCTACCTCGGCACCGTCGACGGCGTCCCGGTCGCGACCGGACTGCTGCGGATGCCGCTGCTGGACAACCTGGAGAGCGCCGACGTCGACGTGCACGTGCTCCCGGAGCACCAGCGCCGCGGTCACGGCACGGCCATGCTCTCCCGGCTCGAGGCCGAGGCGAAGGGGCGCGGGCGCACCCTGCTCAACGCCGAGGCGGTCTGGTCCTACGACGCCGGACCGACGGGCGCCGGCTCGGCCGGTGGCGAGTTCGCCCGGTCCCGCGGTTTCGCTCTCGGGATCTCTGACGTCAAGCGGGTGCTGCCGCTGCCGGTGCCGGACGCGCTGCTCGACGAGCTCGCCGAGGAGGCTGCGCCGCACCACGCGACGTACTCCCTGCGTTCCTTCGTCGGCCGGGTGCCCGACGAGCTCGCCCAGGGCTGGGCGCTGCTCAGCGCGAGCCTGATGACCGAAGCCCCGACCGGCGAGATGCTGCGCGAGCCCGAGGCGCCGGACGTCGCGGCGATGCGCGAGAGCGAGGCGAACTCGGTGCTCCAGGGGCGCACCAAGTTCAACACCGTGGCGCTGGACGCCGGCGGCGAGGTGGTCGCCTACACCGACATTGCGGCGTCGGCGCACGACCCGAGGACCGCCTACCAGTGGGGCACGCTGGTGCGGCGCGACGCCCGGGGCCACCGGCTCGGGGTCGCGGTCAAGGTCGCCAACCTGCGGCTGTTGCAGGCGGAGGGTCCACCCCTCGACCGCGTCACGACCTACAACGCCGAGGTCAACGGGCACATGATCGGCGTCAACGAGCGACTGGGTTTCGTCCCGGTCGGTCGCCTGGGTGAGTTCCAGAAGCGGCTGTCCTAGCGCGAGTCGGCGCCAGTTTCCCCCGCCGTCTGGTCGAGTCGGCGCCAGTTTCCCCTGCCATCTGGTCGAGTCGGCGCCAGTTTCCCGGCGCTCGGCAACTGGCGCCGACTCGACATGCCCTGGACGGAAACTGGCGCCGACTCGACGGTGGATGAGAAGGGGCCCCACCGGCGGACGGGAGACGGACCTGCTGCCGGTGGGGCCCCGGATCCCTCTCGGAGGAGAGGCTCTCGGGCGACGCGTCAGGAGTTGGACGTGTCGGCGTCGGAGTCGAGCTTGAGGGTGGCGGTCTTGGTGTCACCGTCGTGGGTGTAGGTGACGGTGACCTCGTCGCCCGGGCGGTAGGACCGGATCGTGGCGACGAGCGAGTCGGCGTCCGTGATGAGCTGGTCGTCGACCTTGGTGATGATGTCGCCCTTGGCCAGCCCGGCGTTGGCGGCGGTGGAGCCGTTGCTCACCTCCTGGACCTCGGCGCCCTGGGAGACCAGGGCTCCGGACTGGTCGGCGACGGGGGAGACGGAGATGCCGAGCCGCGCGTGGGTCGGGGTCTCGCTCTTGCTCATCTGGTCGACGATCGGCATGACCTCGTCCATCGGGATGGCGAAGCCGAGCCCGATCGAGCCTGCCTCCGTCTCCGAGCTGCTGGCCGTGCGGATCGAGGAGTTGATGCCGACGACGTTGCCGTCGAGGTCGACGAGCGCACCGCCGCTGTTGCCGGGGTTGATCGCGGCGTCGGTCTGGATGGCGGGGTACGTCGTGCTGTTGCCCGCGCCGTCGGAGCCGACGTCGACCGGCCGGTTCAGCG
>JAOPXG010000102.1 GCA_025965275.1 Nocardioides sp. | reverse complement strand
GAAGCGCTGGTCGAGCAGCTCGCGACCGAGCAGGTCCTTGATCTGCTCGTACGCCTGGCGGGCCTCCTGGCTCTGCCAGTCGTACGACGACAGCTCACTGACCGCGGCGGCCGTGCTGGCCGGGAGGTTCTCCAGCTGCATGTTCCGGAAGGCGCGATCGGCGTCGTCCATCATCGGATCGCGGGCGAGCTGCTTGCGCTCCTCGAGCAGCGCCTTGTCGAGCAGCTCACGGACCTCCTGGAGCGTGCCGTCGAGGTTGTTGTTCTTCAGCAGCTCGCGACGGCGTTCGGCGACCTTGCGCGCCAGGTCGTCGAGGCCCGTGCGGTCCTGACCGCCGCGGCGGAGGTACTCCTGCATCGCCCGCTCGGGCGAGTAACCGGCCATCACGTCCTGCCCGATCGCGTCGAGCGCGTCGGCAAGGTCGACCGGCGGCGCGAGCGGGTCGGGGCCGCCGGTGTAGCGGCCGTAGCGCGAGCTGTGCCTGTCCGAGCGCTTCATCCGTAGATCGTCTCCCCTCCGGCGGAGTCCTTGTCGACCTTGCGCGCCAGGTAGAGCCCCTCGAGGGCGAGCTCGATCGCGCTCGCGCGCTCCCCGTCGTTCGTCGCACCGAGCCGGTCGCACACCTCGTCGTACAGCTCCGACTCGCCGAGCACCGGCAGTCCGGCCAGGAAGTCGAGGGCGGTGACCTGCTCGCCGGTGGACACCGAGGAGCCCTCCTCGATCTTGTCGACGAGCACGGCGAAGTCGATGCCGCGCAGGTGCTCGCGGACCGTCTCCGCGGTCGCCGTACGCAGCAGGTGGTCGAGGATCTCCCGCTCGCGTCCTTCCTCACCGGACTCGAACTCGACCTTGCCACCGAGGACGTCGACCGCGGTCTCGAGGTCGACGACCCGGGCCACGGCCTGCGGCTCGTCGTGCACGGTGGCCCGGTGCAGCGCGGCAGCGGCGACGGTCTCGGCGCCGGCGATGGAGAAGCGTGCCGAGACGCCGGAGCGCTGGTCGACGGCCTGCGACTCGCGCAGCGCGCGGGTGAAGCGGGCCAGGATCTCGACCAGGAAGTCGGGCACCGTGGCGACCAGCTCGGCCTCCTGCCGGATCACCGCGATCTCCGCCTCGAGCGCGACCGGGTAGTGGGTGCGGATCTCGGCACCGAAGCGGTCCTTGAGCGGGGTGATGATCCGGCCGCGGTTGGTGTAGTCCTCCGGGTTGGCGCTGGCCACCACGAGCACGTCGAGGGGCAGCCGGAGCACGTAGCCGCGGATCTGGATGTCGCGCTCCTCCATCACGTTGAGCATCGCGACCTGGATCCGCTCGGCGAGGTCGGGCAGCTCGTTGATCGCGACGATGCCGCGGTGGCTGCGCGGGATCAGCCCGAAGTGGATGGTCTCGGGGTCACCCAGCGAGCGGCCCTCGGCGACCTTCATCGGGTCGACGTCGCCGATCAGGTCCGCGACGGAGGTGTCCGGGGTGGCCAGCTTCTCGGCGTAGCGCTCGTCGCGGTGCCGCCACGCCACCGGCAGATGGTCGCCGAGCTCGGCCGCGCGCCGCTGCGCGACGTGGGTGATCGGCTCGTAGGGGTGCTCGCCGAGCTCGGAGCCGTCGATGACCGGCGTCCACTCGTCCAGCAGCCCGGCCAGGGTGCGCAGCAGCCGGGTCTTGCCCTGGCCGCGCTCGCCGAGCAGCACGACGTCGTGCCCGGCGATCAGCGCCCGCTCGAGCTGCGGGATCACGGTGCTCTCGAACCCGTGCAGCCCGGGCCAGGGATCACGTCCCTCGCGGAGCGCGGCGAGCAGGTTGGAGCGGATCTCCTCGCGGAGCGTCTGCTGCTGGTGGCCGGAGGCGCGGAGCTCGCCGACCGTCTTGATGGAAGGAGCCGAGGTCACTCCCACACGCTACTCAGCGACTCAACACCGGGGTTACGGCTGCGTTTCGGCCGTCCGCCGCGCGAGCTCCTGCTCGACCGCCGCTCTCCGCCGCTCCAGCTCACCCTGCAGGCGGATCAGGGACGTGCCGACCGCCTCGACCCGACGTGCCGCGTCCTTGATCCGCGACTGGGACATGGCGTCCGAGAAGATGTTGTCGAACCACACGTCGAGCGTCCGGTTCAGGTCGCCGATCCCCACCTCACCGACCCCGTCGACCCCGATGTCCGCGAGCTCCTTGCGCAGCTGCCCGAGCGCGCTGTCGACCTGGCGCATCGACTGGTCGGCGTCGTCGATCCGGTCGTGCTTGATCCAGCTCGAGAACAGGCCACCACCGAACCACGTGTCGTAGGTGCCCCAGCTCCTGGCGCTGCTGAGGCTCTCCCGCGAGGTGTCGAGACGGTGCAGGACCTGCCGGGCCGCCTCCTGCGCCTCGCGGATCTCCCGCAGCTCCGCGTCGAGGGCTTCGATCCGCTCCTGGTCGTCGGTCATGCCCAGCATCGTAGGGTCCGGGTGTGGCTCTGCGACCGTCCTGCCCCTGCGGCTCCGGCACGTCGTACGACGCGTGCTGCGGTCGGCTGCACCGTGGTGCGGCCCTCGCCGAGACACCGGAGCAGCTGATGCGCTCGCGCTACGCGGCGTACGCCGTCGGTGACACCGACTACGTCTTCCGCACCTGGCACCCCCGGACCCGGCCGGACGACCTCTCCCCCGACCCGGCGCTCACCTGGACCGGCCTCGAGGTCGTGGCCGCGGACGGCGACGTGGTGGAGTTCGTGGCGTCGTACGACCGGGACGGGCGGCCGGGCGAGCTCCACGAGCGCAGCCGCTTCGAGCAGCGCGGCGGCCGGTGGGTGTACGTCGACGGCGCCCCGGGATGAGCGTCACGATCCGTGAGCGCCGTGCCGAGGACGTGGCGGCGCTCGCCGAGGTGCTCGCCGAGCAGCAGGCTGCCACCCAGTACCCCATCCGCTGGCCGCTCCCGATCCCGGTCGAGGACTTCCTCGTCCGCCCCGGCGAGGAGCGGGCCTGGGTGGCCGACCTGGACGGCCGGGCCGTCGGTCACGTCGCGGTCTACGAGCTCGGCGGCCCGCTGCGCGATGCCTTCGCCGAGGCCGCCGGCACCGACGAGGTCGCCGAGCTGGCCGTGCTCTTCGTCGCCACCGAGGTGATCGGCACCGGCATCGGCGGGCGTCTGCACGACACGGCCGTCGCCTGGATCCGCGCGAGCGGGAGACAGCCCGTCCTCGACGTGGTGCCGGTCCACGCGCGGGCGGTCGAGGTCTACCGGCACCGCGGCTGGCAGGAGATCGGCGAGGTCCGCCCGGTGTGGCTCGCCGAGGACTTCCCGGCCCTGGTGCTGATGACGCTGCCCGGCCAGTCCTGACTAGCGGTTGCCACTGGAAGTTCATCGGCGGTGGCCCGTGCTTCGGGTGCGTGCATCGCAAGGCGCCGTCACGAAGCCGTACTTGGTCGTCCCGCGAGGGGCGGCAACGCCGCGAGGTGCGTGCCCGGGGTGCGGGACACCCGACGAACTTCCGGTGGTGACCACTAGTCGTTGCGGACGGTCTCGTGGATCTCGCGGACCAGGTGCTCGATGACCCGGGTGAGGTCGGTGTTCACGTGCAGCTCCTCCTCCTGGGCGACGAAGTCGTGGTCGGCCTTGAGCTGCTGGAACTCCGCCTGGCGGTTCTGCCCGATCATCACGAACGTCGACAGGAAGATCGCCTCGAGCGACACGATCAGGGTGAGGGTGGGCCAGGGGCTGCGCTCGAACACCAGCATCCACACAGCGAACGCAGCAACGTGGACGTAGACGAAGGGCATCGAGCCGGCGAACCGGGTGATGAGGTCGGCGATCCGGAGCTGCGCATGCCCGGCACGGGCGAGCTCGTGGGCGACGGCGGGGTGGTGGACGGGAGGTGACGGGACGTCGGTCATGTCCCGGTTCTACACGGATCCCGCTACCGCGTGTCCCGGAACCGCGCGGGCCGGCCCTCCTTGCGCGCCACGCTGGACTCCTCGAAGTACGTAGGACGTGCAGGTGAGGGCGCGCGCGAGGTCGTCCTCCTGCCCGACTCGCGGCCCGGCCAGCGGCCCGGCGTCCACGGTCACCGTTCCTCGACCGGGACCACGGCCACCGGGCACTCGGCGTGCTCGACGACCGACGCCGAGACCGAGCCGTTGACGAGGGTCGACCAGCGGCCGCCGTGGTGGGCGCCGACGACCACGAGGTCCATGCGGTGCGACGCGCGCACCAGGGCGTCGTCCGGGAGGCCGCGGACCAGCTCGGTGCGGGCGCAGACGTCGGGGAACTTCTCGGCGAGGCCGCTGATCGCCTCCGCGAGGGTCCGCCGGGCGTCGTCCTCGACGAGGGAGTCCCAGCAGCTGTGCAGGATCGTCAGCGGCAGGTGCTGGAGCGACGCCTGCCGGTAGGCGAACTCGACCGTCGCCAGGGAACGCTCGCTGCCGTCGGCTCCGGCGATCACGCCGTTGCGCACCACTCCGCGGTTGGCCGGTCGGACGACGACCACGGGGCAGGCGGCGTGCTTCGACACGCCGACCCCGACGGACCCGAGGAGGAGGCTGGTCACCGGTCCGCGACCGCGGGAGCCGAGGACGACGAGGTCCGCCCGCTCCGAGAGCTCGAGCAGCATGACCCGGGGGTCCGCCATCCAGATCAGCTCGTGCACGGTGAGGTCGGGCGCCACCTCGGCGACCCGTGCCCGGGCACGGGCGACCAGGTCACGCCCGTCGCCACGGATCGTCTCCAGGACGGTCTGGCGGTCGACCCCGGTGGGGTCGAGCCAGACCAGGCCGTTGGGGTCGATGCCGTGCGCGAGGGTCAGCTGCCGGCACGCGCGGACAGCCTGGCTGATCGCCCACTCGAGGGCCCGGTCGGCGGACGGCGAGCCGTCGATGCCGATGACGACGGTCCCCGACGGAATCACTGTGGTCTCCATGAGTTCACGCTGCCTCCGAATCGGCCCGGCCAGTAGCGCCGAAGGCCCCGGATCTCAGGACCATCGGCCCTGCCTCCCGACACGTCGAGCCACCGACGATGAGGGAGTACGCAGCCAGCACGACACCCGAGGAGCACCCCATGAAGGACCCCACCGACCTGAGCCCCCAGGAGTGTGCTCGCCTGCTGGGCGCGGGCGTGGCGGGTCGGGTGGCCCTGTCGGCACCCGACGGCCCCCACATCATCCCGGTCAACTACTCGGTCGTGGACGCCGCCGTCGTCCTGCGCACGTCGCCCTACAGCGTGCTCGGGACCCACGGCCGCGACAGCCTGCTGGCGTTCGAGGTGGACACGTTCGACTACGAACGGCACACCGGATGGAGCGTCGTCGCCCGAGGGCGGGCCGAGGTCCTGACCGACGCCGCGGAGGTCGCGCACGTCCGCGAGACCTGGGAGCCGCGCCCGTGGGCCGGAGGCCAGCGTGGCCTGTACCTGCGGCTGCGGTGGACCGAGATCAGCGGCCGCAGCGTGGGCGCCGTCGACAACCTCGCTGCGACGCTCCCGGTCTCGCGCACGCTCTGACCGACTGCGACACACTGTGCGCGTGCCCGGAGACGAGACCATGTTGCCCACGTCCACCCGGGCGCTGCTCGAGGCCGTCACCGCGATCTCGTCGGACCTCGACCTCCACTCCGTGCTCGAGCGGATCGTCAAGGCCGCGACCCAGCTCACCGACGCCCGGTACGGCGCCCTGGGTGTGATCGGCAACGATGCCTTGCTCGTCGAGTTCGTCACCACCGGGCTGACGGAGGACGAACGGACGCGGATCGGTGAGCTGCCGCACGGTCGCGGCATCCTCGGCCTCCTCATCCACCACCCGGAGCCGATCCGGCTCGACGACCTGAGCCAGCACCCGCGCGCCGTGGGCTTCCCACCGAACCACCCGCCGATGGAGACGTTCCTGGGCGTGCCGGTCCGGATCCGCGGCACCGTCTTCGGCAACCTCTACCTGACCGAGAAGGCAGGCGGACGGTCGTTCACGAAGCAGGACCAGCTCCTGGTCGAGGCGCTCGCGAGCACCGCGGGCTTCGTGATCGACAACGCCCGCGCCTACGGCCTGAGCGAACGCCGGAGGCAGTGGCTGGAGTCGTCGGCCGACCTGTCGGAGACCATGCAGCCCCCGATCGAGGTGGACCAGGCCCTGCGGGAGTTCGCCCGCGCGGCCCGGTCGATGTCGCGGGCCGTTGCGGCCGCCGTGCTGCGACTCGACAGCGGCATGCCGGTCCACACGATCGCCGCGGAACCGGCGGCGGTCGCGACCGTCGAGGAGGCGTTGACCGCGCTCCACGACCAGCCGTGGCCCGACGCCGACGAGGCGGCGGTCGACGCCGTCCTCGGCGACTTCACCGCGATGCTGGTGCCGTTGCGCACCCACCTCGTCCCGGGCGGCCTCCTGGTGGTGCTCTTCGAGAGCGGGACGACCCCGCCGACGTACGAGGAGCGCGCCCTGCTGGCGTCGTTCGCCGACCAGGCCGGTCTGGCCCTCGACCGCGCCCAGGCCATCGAGGACCGGGCCGAGCTCGCGGTGACCTCCGACCGGGAGCGGATCGCCCGGGACCTGCACGACCAGGTCATCCAACGGCTGTTCGCCACCGGGCTCCAGCTGCAGGGGGCCGGGTCCCTCACGAACGACCCGGCCGTGGCAGGTCGCATCGACCAGGCCGTCGAGGCCCTGGACCTGACCATCAAGGACATCCGCGGCACGATCTTCGAGCTCCAGCGACGAGACCGGGGCCCGTCCCTGCGCGCCGACCTGCGCCAGCTGGCCCGGGAGTACTCACCGCTGCTCAAGTTCAACCCGGCCGTGCGCACGACCGGGCCGGTCGACACCGCCGTCCCCGCGGACGTCCGGGAACAGCTGTTGCCGGTGCTGCGCGAGGCGCTGTCCAACCTGGCCCGGCACGCCGGTGCCGACAACGGCAAGATCGAGCTGGCCGTCGACGGGCACGAGGTGCGGCTGACGGTGCTGGACGACGGCGTGGGGATCGGGCTGGGCAACCCCGAGAGCGGCCTGCGCAACGCGCGTCGACGCGCGCTCGCGCTCGGCGGCTCGCTGGAGATCACCGCCCGGCAGCCACGGGGCACGTCGTTCGTGTGGCGGGTGCCGCTCCGCGGCTAGCCCGCTTCTAGTGCGGGCCGAGCAGCTTGCTGGCGAGGACGGCGGCCTGGGTACGGCGTTCGAGCCCGAGCTTGGCCAGGATGCTGGACACGTAGTTCTTGACGGTCTTCTCGGCCAGGAACATCTGCTCGCCGATCTGCCGGTTCGTCATCCCCTCGGCGATGAGCGCGAGGAGCTTGAGCTCCTGCTCGGTCAGGTTCGCGAGCTCGGGGGCGGTCGTCTGCGGGTTGCGCACCCGCTCGAGCACCCGGGCCGTCAGGCTCGGGTCGATGAGTGAGTTGCCCGCGGCGACCTGCCGGACCGCCGAGACGAGGTCGGTGCCCTTGATCTCCTTGAGGACATAGCCGGAGGCGCCGGCCATGATCGCGGCGAACAGCGCCTCGTCGTCGTCGTACGAGGTGAGGATGAGCGCCCGGATCGTCGGGTCGACGGCGCGGACCGACCGGCACACCTCGATGCCCGACCCGTCGGGCAGCCTCGCGTCGAGGACCGCGACGTCGGGACGCAGCGCGGGGATCCGGTGGGTGGCGTCCACGGCGGAGCCGGACTCGCCCACGACCTCGATGTCACCGGCGCTCTCGAGGAGGGCGCGGAGCCCCTGGCGCACGACCTCGTGGTCGTCGAGCAGGTAGACGCGGATCGGTGGCGCGGTCTCAGTCACGGGTCCGTTCTACCAGTGCCAGGTCGACGACGCGGTCGACCCGGTCCAGGCCCGCGTTCGCGTGGGTGATCCAGAGGACCGTGCGGCCGGTGCTGCCGTCGAGCACCTCGGCCGCCAGCTCCTCGGCCGTGGCGCCGTCGAGGTGGGCCGCGGGCTCGTCGAGCACCAGCACGGGCTGGTCGGCGAGCAGGGACCGGGCGATCGCGAGCCGGGCCCGCTCACCACCCGAGACCTGCGCGTGCCCGTCGCCGAGCCAGCTCTCGAGGCCGGCCGGCAGCGCGTCGAGCCAGGACCCGAGCCGGGCGCGGCGCAGCGCGGCTTCGACCTCGTCGTCTCCGGCCTCGGGCCGGGCGAGACGCACGTTCTCGGCGAGCGTGGTCGCGAAGACGTGGGGGTCGTCGTCGACCAGGCCGACCGTGCGCCGTACGTCGTCCAGCGCGAGCTCGGGCAGTGCGTGGTCGCCGAGCCGGACCCGCCCACCCACCGGGTCGACGAACCGCAGCAGCAGCGCGGCGAGCGTGCTCTTCCCGGAGCCGGTGGGGCCGACGACGGCGACCCGCTCACCCGGGCCGAGCTCCAGCGAGAGGTCGCGCAGGGCCAGGCGGTCGTCCCACGCCGCGGTCGCGTGCTCGACCCGCACGACGCTCCCGCCGGTCGCGGGGGCCGGTGCGTCCGGGTCGGAGACGGCCGGCGGTCGCCGCGCCAGCGCGGTGAGCCGCTCCTCGGCGGCGCGGGTGCGGGCGGCGAGCGCGCCGGCGTCGGCCAGCGAGCCGGTCACCTCGCCGAGGGCGAGCGGCAGCAGGAGGAGCAGCGCGAAGAGCGGCCCGGAGAGCGACCCGTCGGCGACCCGGGGCGCGAGCACGAGGGCACTGGCGGCGACCCCGAGGCCCGAGACCAGGAGCGCCGCGGCACGGCCGGACGCCGGCCGGACGGCGCCGGAGACGGTACGGCGACCCAGCTCCTCGCTGATCGCGGTGACGGCGCCGACCGCCCGCTCCCCGGCCTGCCACATGGTCAGCTCGGTCGCGGCCTGGGTCACGTCGACGACGGCCTCGGACAGGCGGGCACGGGTGGCGACGGCCGCCCGCTCGGCCCGGTCGGTGCCGACCCGGGCCAGGCCGTAGGCGAGACCGCCACCGAGCAGGCAGGTGGCGGCCACGACCGGCGTGGCGAGCGGCTCGATCACGGCCGAGACCGCGACGGCGAGCACTCCCACGACCAGGGCACCGCGCACCGGCATCCGGACGCGGAGCTCGCGGTCGAGCACGCTGTCGACGTCGTCGACGACCGCGGCGAGCACATCGCCGCGCCGACGGCCGAGGGCCCCGGGCGTGAGCGGCACGACCGCGTCGTACACCGCGACCCGGCGGTCGGCCAGCAGCTGGAGCGCCACGTCGTGGGAGCGCAGCCGTTCGACGTAGCGGAGCACCGGACGGGCGATGCCGAAGGTGCGCACGCCGACGATGGCGACCAGCAGCGTGAGGACGACGGGATGCGACGACGCCTGCACGATCAGCCAGCCTGCGGTGGCCGTGAGCGCCACGCCGGACGCCGACGCGAGACCGCCGAGGAGGGTCGGGAGCGCCAGCCCGCGGCGTGGTCCGGGCGCTGCCGTCGGGACCGGGTCCGGCCTGCTGGCCCGAGGCGCGGATGCGTGCGGGGCGGCGACGGGGACCGGCGGCGCCGGGAGGTCGACCACGCGGTCCGCGAGCGCCACCAGCGCCGCACGGTGGGCCACCACGACGACACCGCGGGTGCGGCCGAGCTCCTGGACGACGTCGGCGACGACCTGCTCGGTGAGCGCGTCGAGGTGGGCGGTGGGCTCGTCGAGCAGGACCCAGGGCCGGTCGGAGACGACGACCCGGGCGAGGGCCAGCCGGGCCCGCTCGCCGGCCGACAGCGTGGTGCCGTCCTCGCCGAGCACGGTGTCGAGCCGGAGTGGCAGGTCCCGGATGCGTTCCTCGAGCGCGACGCTGCGCAGCGCGTGCCAGAGCTGGACGTCGCCGGCGTCCGGGGCGCCCAGCAGGAGGTTGTCGCGGATCGTGCCGGCGACGAAGACCGGGCGCTGCGAGAGCCAGGCGATGTGCGACGGAGCCGGGCCGTGCACGGTGCCCGACGTCGGCTCGAGCAGGCCGGCGAGCACGGCGAGCAGCGTCGACTTCCCGCTGCCCGACGGCCCGGTCACCGCGGTGACCCCGCGCTCCGGCATGTCGAGCGACACGGCGTCCAGCGCGGGCACCGTCCGGCCCGGCCGCAGCACGGTGAGCCGGTCGACGGCGATCGGGCCCGTGCGCGGCAGGTGCTCCGGTCCCTGCGCCTCGTCGACGAGCTCGCTCGCGGCCTCGAAGGTCGCCACGCCCTCGGCGGCGGCGTGGAACTCCGCGCCCACGCGGCGCAGCGGCCAGTAGGCCTCCGGCGCGAGGAGCAGGACGACCAGGGCGGTCCGGAGGTCGAGGTCGCCGTGGGCGAGCCGGAGACCGACGGTCACGGCGACCAGGGCCACCGACATCGTCGCCACCAGCTCCAGCACCGCCGACGACGCGAAGGCGATCTGGAGGGTGCGCAGGGTGCGCCGCCGGTAGCGGTCGGTGACGGCCCGGATCGTGGCCGACTGGGCCTCGGCCCGGCGGAACGCCACCAACGTGGGCAGCCCGCGCATGACGTCGAGGAAGTGACCCGACAGCGACGCGAGCGCACGCCACTGCGACTCGGCGCGGTCGCGGGTGGCCAGGCCCACCAGGATCCCGAAGACCGGGATCAGGGGCAGCGTGACCAGCACGATGAGGGCGGACATCGGGTCCTGGGTGGCGATGGCGACGAGCGTGACGCACGGCAGCACCCCCGCGAGGACGAGCGCCGGCAGGTAGCGGGTGAGGTAGGGCTCGGCCGCGCTCGCGCCGCGGGTCGCCAGGACGGCGAGCTCGCCGGACGAGCGCGCCGATCCCCCGTCGCGCAGGATCGCGCCGACCACGCGCCGTCGTACGGCGGTCCCGACCACGGCCGCGGCGCGCGCCGCCATCGTGTCGGTGGTCCAGCCGACCGCGGAGCGGGCGGCGAAGACCGCGACCACGATGAGCGCCCAACGCGTCACGGCCCCGTCACCGAGGACGGCCAGCACCAGCTCCGTCACCGCCCAGGCCTGGGCGACGAGCAGCAGGCTGCCGACCACGCCCGCGGCGATGACCGCCGTGAGCTCGCGCCGGGCGGGCGCGAGCTGACGCCGGAGCCGGGGGTCGCCCGGCCTCACGAGACGCCCTCGAGCTCCGCCTCCGGGATGTGGTGGATCGAGATCCGCTTGCGGAAGACCCAGTAGGTCCAGGACTGGTAGAGCAGCACCAGCGGGGTGAAGATCACCGCCACCCAGGTCATCACGGTCAGCGTGTAGTGCGTCGCCGAGGCGTTGGTGGTCGTCAGCGAGTACGCCGCGTCGGTGGTCGAGGGCATCACGTCGGGGAACAGCGCGACGAAGAGCCCCGCGACGGCGAGCGCGATCGTCACGAACGTCCCGATGAAGGCCCAGCCCTCGCGCCCGGCCCGCGCCATCACGATGCCCGCGACCAGCGCCAGGGCCGCGACCACGAACAGGACCGCGGACCACGCGTCACCCGTCATCGTCTGCGTCCACACCAGGAAGACGACCGCGGCGACGGCCGCGCCGAGGCCCAGCTTCACGCTCAGCGCCCGGGCCCGGTGCCGGATGTCTCCGTCGGTCTTCAGTGCGATGAACATCGCGCCGTGGGTCAGGAAGAGCAGCAGCGTGACGATGCCGCCGAGCAGGCCGAACGGGTTGAGCAGGGTGAAGATCGTGCCGGTGAAGTCCTTGGTCTCGTCGATCGGCACACCCCGGACGATGTTGGCGAAGGCCACGCCCCACAGCAGCGCCGGCACGTAGGAGCCGACGATGATCGCCCGGTCCCACCACGAGTGCCAGGCGGCTTCGGGCCGCTGGTGGCGGTACTCGAACGCGAGTCCGCGCACGATCAGCGTGAGGAGGATCAGCAGCAGCGGCAGGTAGAACCCGCTGAAGAGCGTGGCGTACCACTCCGGGAACGCCGCGAACGTCGCGCCGCCCGCGGTCAGCAGCCAGACCTCGTTGCCGTCCCAGACCGGGCCGATGGTGTTGATCAGCTGCCGTCGCTCGCGGTCGTCGCGGGCGAGCACCGGCAGCAGCATGCCGACCCCGAAGTCGAAGCCCTCGAGGGTGAAGTAGCCGATCCAGAGGACGGCGATCAGGATGAACCAGACAGTGGTGAGCTCCATGACGTCTCCTCCCTCAGTACGCGAACGCGAGCGGCTTGTCGGTGTCGTCGTCGCTGCCGCGCAGCGTCGGAGACGGGGGTTCCTCGAAGGGGTCGGCCCCCTTCTTGGCGTACTTGAGCAGGAGCCCGACCTCGACGACGGCGAGGAAGCCGTACAGCGCGGTCAGGGAGATGACCGAGATCCACGCCTCGGTCACGCTGACCCCCGGCGAGACGCCGTTGGAGGTGTTCATCAGCCCGAAGACCACCCAGGGCTGGCGACCCATCTCGGTGAAGATCCAGCCGGCCGAGTTGCCGAGCAGCATCAGGATCGGCGCCGCGACCGCCATCCGGGTGAACCACCGCGACGTCGGCGCCCGTCCCCTGCGGGTCATGTAGAGGAGCAGCGCGGAGAACAGCGCGGCCAGCACGCCGAGGCCGATCATGTAGCGGAACGTCCAGTAGGTCACCGGGATGATCGGGGTGTAGTCGCCCGAGGGGTCGTAGTAGCGCGCACCGGGGTCCTGGCCGTACTTCTCCCGGTACTGCGTGCGGAGGTCGTTGATGCCCTCGACCTTGCCGTCGAAGGACCCGGTCGCGAGGAAGGACAGCACGCACGGCACGGTGACGGCGAACTTCTCGCTCTTGCCGTCCGGGGTGCCGATCGTGAAGAGCGAGAACGGCGCGCAGCTGTCCTTGGTGTCGTACAGCGCCTCGGCCGAGGCCATCTTCATCGGCTGGACCTCGGTCATCACCTTGCCCTGGAAGTCGCCGGAGATCGCGACACCGAGGCCGGCGACGAGCGCGACGGCGGCACCGAGGCGCAGGCCCTTGCGGTAGACCTCGCGGTCGGCCTGGTGGAGCTTCGAGACGTACAGCCAGCCGCAGACACCGACGAGGAACGCGCCCGCTGTCATGTACGCCGCGAGGATCACGTGCGGGAAGGTGACCAGCTGGACCTTGTTGAACATCACGGCCCAGAAGTCGGTGAGCTCGGCGCGGCCCGTCTCGGGGTTGTACGTGTAGCCGACCGGGTGCTGCATCCAGGAGTTCGCCGCGAGGATGAACCAGGCCGACGCGAGCGTGCCGACGTGGACGATCCACATGCAGCCGGCGTGCAGCCCGCGCGGGAGCTTGTCCCAGCCGAAGATCCAGAGCCCGAGGAACGTCGACTCGAGGAAGAACGCCAGGAGCGCCTCGAACGCCAGCGGGGCGCCGAAGACGTCGCCGACGAAGCGGGAGTAGTCCGACCAGTTCATGCCGACCTGGAACTCCTGGACGATGCCGGTGACCCCGCCGATCGCGAAGTTGATCAGCATCAGCTTCCCGAAGAACCTGGTGAGCCGCAGCCACTCGGGCTGCTTGGTGCGCACCCAGAGCGTCTCCATCACGGCGACCAGCAGGGTCAGGCCGATCGTGAGGGGCACGAACAGGAAGTGGTAGACGGTCGTGATGCCGAACTGCCACCGCGCGATGTCGAGAATGCTGTCCAACGGGTTCTCCGCTCCAGAGTGACTGCAACGCGTGACACGCTAGGTACGACCCTGCTCGTGGCGCCCGGGCCCTGGGTCCCCCGGGATGGGCCAAAGGTCCCGACTCCGGACGACAACGCGTCCTTCGTCACGCAGACTGGCGCCATGGATCTCGACGATCTCGAGCACGCCCACGCGTCCGTGTCGGCCCTCCTGGCGAGGCTCGGTCCCGACGACTGGGCGCGCCCCACGCCCTGCGAGGACTGGGACGTCGGCGCCGTCGTACGCCACCTGACCGCCGGCGAGCGCGCCTTCACGACCTCGCTCGGGGGCGTCGCCTACGACCTGCCGGCGATCACCGCCGAGGTGGCCACGGTGCCGCTCGCCGACCTGGCCACGACGTACGCCGCCGGTGCCGTCCGGCTCCGGGACGCCCTCGCGTCGGCCGGGGACGAGACGTTCCCGACGGGCATCGGCCCGATGCCCGCGCCGGCCGTCGCCGAGCTGCGCACGATCGAAGCCCTCGCCCACGGCTGGGACGTCGCGCGCGGCGTCGGAACGCCGTACGACGTCGACCCGGCGGTCGCCGAGCGCGCCATCGCGCACAGCCTCGCCCTGATGGATCGGCTGCCGCCCGACCGGACGCCGTTCGGTCCGCCGCAGCCCGTCGCGGACGACGCGCCCGCGATCGACCGCCTCGCCGCCCTGCTCGGCCGCTCCGTCGGCGACTGATCTCCCCGGCGCGTGCGAGAACGTCGTACTTGTCGTGGCAAACCCGCACGACACGCCGTGCCTCCCCGGCGTGTCGTGCGGGTTTCCCCGGCTGACCGGGGAAGCCCGCAGCGCTCAGCGGCTGAGCAGCACCGACGAGCCGTGCCCGAAGAGGCCCTGGTTGGCGGTGATGCCCACGCGGGCGCCCTCGACCTGGCGGCCGGTCGCCTGCCCGCGCAGCTGCCAGGTGATCTCGCAGACCTGGGCCAGCGCCTGGGCCGGCACGGCCTCGCCGAAGCAGGCCAGCCCACCCGACGGGTTGACCGGGATCCGGCCACCGAGGGTCGTGTCACCGGCACGGAGGAGTGACTCGGCCTCGCCGCGCTTGCACAGCGCGAGGTCCTCGATCCAGTCCAGCTCGAGCGCGGTCGACAGGTCGTAGACCTCGGCCACGCCCACGTCGGCCGGGTCGATGCCCGCCTCCTCGTACGCCGCGAGCGCGATCGACTCCTTGAACGTGTGCTCGGGCGCACCGACCACGAGCGAGGAGTCCGTGGAGAGGTTCGGCATGTCCATCACGGTGTTCGGGAAGGTCGGGGTGACGGTCGAGATGGCGTTGATCCGCACCGGCCCGGCCAGCCCGTGCTTCTGCGCGTACTCCACGCTCGTCAGCACCACCGCGGCCGCGCCGTCGCTGGTCGCGCAGATGTCGAGCAGGTGCAGCGGGTCGGAGACCACGGCGCTCGTGAGGACGTCCTCGACGCTGACCTCCTTGCGGTAGCGGGCGTTCGGGTTTTCCAGGCCGTGCTTGGCGTTCTTGACCTTCACCCGCGCGAAGTCCTCCTGGGTCGCGCCGTAGAGGTCCATCCGGCGGCGCGCGTAGAGCGCGAAGTACGCCGGGTTCGTCATGCCGAGCAGCCGGAACCGTAGCCAGTCCGGGTCGTCCCACCGCTCGCCGGCGTTGGGAGCGAGGAAGCCCTTGGGCGTGGTGTCGGCGCCGACCACCAGGGCGACCTCGCACATCCCGGCGAGAATCCGGGCTCGCGCGGTGTCGAGCGCCTGGGCCCCGGTCGCGCAGGCGGCGTACGACGTCGCGACCCGCGCGCCGTTCCAGCCCAGCGCCTGGGCGAACGTCGCGCCCGCGACGTAGCCGCCGTACCCGTTGCGCACCGTCTCGCCGCCGACCACCAGGTCGACGTCCGGCCAGGCGATGCCGCTGTCGGCGAGCGCGGCCCGCGCCGCGTGCACGCCGTACGTCACGAAGTTCTTGCCCCACTTGCCCCACGGGTGCATGCCCACGCCCGCCACGGCCACGTCGTGCGCGCTCATTGGTCGGTCTCCTCGCCCATCTCGGTGACCGGCTTCCAGCGCCAGATCGTGCGGTCCCCGGTCTCGTCGACGTAGAGCGTCTCGACCACCAGCTCGACCTCCGCCCCGACCCGCAGGTCGCCCACGCCGTAGCCATCGGCCACCTGGCCGAGCACGACGAGGCCCTCCGGCAGCTCGACCGCGGCGAGCGCGAACGGCTCGTAGGGCTCGGAGCGCGGGATGTACGGCGGCGGCGGCTGGTACTGCGCGTCGGTGTAGGACCACACGGTCCCGTGCCGGGACAGCTCGGTGTCCTCGAAGGTCTCGCCGTCGCACGCGGGGTTGCGGCAGAAGCCGGCGGTCCTCGGGAAGAACACCGTCCCGCACGTCACGCACCTCGAGCCGACCAGGGCCGGGTCGGGCCCGGTCGTGAACCACCCCTCGACCGCGGGCGTCACTGTCATCCGCACTCCTGAGAACTAGAACGTGTTCTCACTATAGGCGGTGGCGACTCGGGTCGTCCGCCTGAGGCGCGCCTATGGCCAGCCGAGAGGCGGACGACCCGGTTCAGCCTCGGGCGAGGTACGCCAGCAGGTCGTGCCGGGTGACGACGCCGACCGGCTTGCCGTCCTCGTGGACGAGCAGCGCGTCGGCGCCCTCGAGGGTGGCGACCGCGTCGGACGCCGGCTCGGTGGAGCCGATGGTCGGCAGCGGCGGCGACATGTGCTCGCTGACGCTGTCGGTGAGGCGGGCGACGCCGGTGAAGAGCTGGTCGAGGAGGGTGCGCTCCGAGACCGATCCGACGACCTCGGCCGCCACGACCGGCGGCTCGGCGCGGACGACCGGCATCTGCGAGACGTTGTACTCCTGGAGGATCGCGACCGCCTCGGCGATGGTCTCGCCGGGGTGGGTGTGCACGAGGTCGGGCAGCCGCCCGTCCTTGCCGCGCAGGACCTCGCCCACCGACTGCACGGGCCGCTGGGCGCCGTCGACCGGGAAGCCGTACTGGCCGAGCCAGTCGTCGTTGAAGACCTTGGTGAGGTAGCCGCGACCGGAGTCGGGCAGGAGGACGACGATCACGGCGTCCTCGCCGCCGGGAGTGCCCTCGAGCTCGTGCGCGAGCTGGACGGCGGCGTGCACGGCCATGCCGGACGAGCCGCCGACCAGCAGCGCCTCCTCACGGGCCAGCCGCCGGGTCATCGCGAAGGAGTCGGCGTCGGAGACCTCGATGATCCGGTCGGCGACGTCGCGGTCGTAGGCGTCGGGCCAGAAGTCCTCGCCCACGCCCTCGACGAGGTACGGCCGACCGGAGCCACCGGAGTAGACGGACCCGGCGGGATCGGCGCCGATCACCTGGACGTCCGGGTTCTGCTCCTTGAGGTAGCGGCCGATGCCGCTGATCGTGCCGCCGGTGCCGACGCCCGCGACGAAGTGCGTGATCCGGGCGTCGGTCTGCTTCCAGATCTCCGGCCCGGTGGTCTCGTAGTGCGAGCGCGGGTTGTTGGGGTTGGAGTACTGGTCGGGCTTCCAGGCGCCCGGCTGCGACGCGAGCCGGTCGGAGACGTTGTAGTAGGAGTCCGGGTGCTCGGGCTCGACCGCGGTCGGGCAGACGACGACCTCAGCGCCGTACGCCTTGAGCACGTTGCGCTTGTCCTCGCTGACCTTGTCGGGGCAGACGAAGATGCACTTGTAGCCCTTCGCCTGCGCGACCATCGCCAGCCCCACGCCGGTGTTGCCCGACGTCGGCTCGACGATGGTGCCTCCCGGCTGCAGCTCCCCCGAGGCCTCGGCGGCCTCGATCATCCGGGTCGCGATGCGGTCCTTCACGGACCCGCCGGGGTTCAGGTACTCCACCTTGGCGAGGACGATCGGGCCCTGCGCGCCGTTGAGGGAGCCGGTGGACTTCGAGAGCCTCAGCAGCGGGGTGTTGCCGATGAGGTCGAGGAGTGAGTTCACGTACTGCATCTGGCCAATCTAGAGGCGATCGTCACGCACGCCGAAACCCCGTGAGTACCGGTCGGTAGCGGTCCGTAGAGTGGCGGCGTGGGGAAAGCCGGTGCAGCACGCAAGCTGGCCTCTGCCGCGGCGTACGGCGGAGGCGGCGTCAGCGCGCTCGGCATGGCCCTGTACGGCGTCCTGAGGCTCGAGGCCGAGGTCGCCCGCAAGACGATCGGCCGGCTCGACCACGACCCGCCGGACTCGACCGGCTGGTACGGCCGCGGCCGTCCCGGACCCGCCATCAAGGTGGCGCTGCTCGGCGACTCGAGCGCCGCGGGGTACGGCGTGGACCGGGTCGAGGAGACCCCGGGCGCGCTGCTCGCCAGCGGCATCGCCGAGCAGGCAGACCGCCGCGTCTACCTGCGCGCCTTCGCCGTCGTCGGCGCGATGTCGTCCGACCTCGACGCCCAGATCGAGCGCGCGCTGCCCACCGAGCCCGACGTCGCCGTCGTCCTGATCGGCGCCAACGACGTCACCCACACGGTGCTGCCGTCGGCCTCCGTCCGCCACCTCTCCGAGGGCGTGCGACGGCTCCAGGAGGCCGGGGTCGCGGTGCTCGTCGGCACCTGTCCCGACCTCGGCACCATCAAGCCGATCGCCCCGCCGCTCAAGCAGCTCGCCCGCTCCTGGTCACGCCGGCTCGCCGCGGCGCAGACGATCGCGGTCGTCGAGCAGGGCGGCCGCACCGTGTCGCTCGGCTCGATCCTCGGACCGGAGTTCGCGGCCGCGCCGGCGATGCTCTTCGGTCCCGACCGGTTCCACCCGTCCGCCGAGGGCTACCGGTCGCTGGTGGCCGTGCTGCTCCCCTCGACCCTGGCCGCGCTCGGCCTGGTGCCCGACGACGAGGACGCGCCCGAGGCGTTCCGCGGCGAGGGTCTGCGGTCCGTGGCGGACGCCGCCGTCGAGGCGGTCAACACGCCCGGCACCGAGGTCGGAGGCACCGAGGTCGGCGGGTCCCGCCGCGGCGTACGCGGCCTGTGGGTCGAGCTGCGGCACCGCCGCCGGCACCCGGACACCGAGGGCGAGGCACCCGACGAGCACGACGTGCCCCAGGACGCCGAGACCGCTCCGGGGTAGGGGACGGCCCACCACGACCGGTGGTCCAGCCCCGTCCTGGCCTCGCCGTGCTGGCCCGGCTGCAGGGCCGGTAGACGCGCCGGAAATGAGGCGAGGGCCCCGGATCGCTCCGGGGCCCTCGCCGTACGACGCTCTGTCAGTTGTCGCTGAAGATCGCCATGATGCGCAGCAGGTTGGTGTAGATCCAGACCAGGCTGACGGTGAGGCCGAAGGCCGCCCGCCAGGACTCCCGCTCCGGGATGCCGTTGGCGACACCCTGCTCGACGAAGTCGAAGTCGAGGATCAACATGAAGACACCGAGCACCAGGCCGATGATGGAGAACAGCAGGCCGACGCCGCCGAAGCCGAAGAGACCCAGCTCGCTGTGGAAGACGCTGAGCACGACCTCCAGCAGGCTCAGGCCGACCATGCCGAAGACGGCGGCGACCACGAAGGTGCGGAACTTGTTGCCGACCTTGATGTCGAAGAACTTGTAGGCCGCCAGCGTGCCGGCGAAGGCCGCGAACGTCCCGATCACCGCGTGGGTGACGATGCCGCCACCGAACTGGGCGTCGAAGAACTTGCTCAGCGCGCCGAGCGCGACGCCCTCGGCGACGGCGAACGCCATCACCAGTCCGGGGCTGATCACGCGCTTGAACGAGTTGACCATCGACAGCCCGAAGGCGGCCAGCGATCCGATCGTCATCGCCGCGATCAGCGGGCCGATGTCGGCGTTCGTGGTGGTGGCGCCGATCTCCGGGGTCACCAGCCAGGTCACCGCGGCAGCGGCGAACACCAGGAACAGCGTGATGGCGGTCTTCTGGACGACCGAGTCGATCGTCATCGGGCCGGTGGTGGCGACCGGGGTCTGCACGCCGGGCTGGCCGGGCGTGCCGGTGCCCCACGTCGACGGGTCGGTGTAGCCAGTCTGTCCGTAGCCCTGGCGCGTGGAGCCGGCGGAGTTGAACTCCTCCGACCGGCGGAACACAGGGTTGTTGCTCTGCATGGTCTCTCCTCGAGGCCGGGGGTGTCGTCAGTCTGACGGGTCACCTGTAGGGCCCATCCTAGGCGGGCTCACAGGGTTCAACGCACCCGTCAGGCGGAACGTTCCCGCCGTACGACGCGCACGGTGACGTCCTGGGCCGAGTCCGCCGCGACCAGCAGACCCCGCGCCGACCGCGCGACCACGTGACCGTGGTCGACGCTCACCCGGTAGCCGTGCGGGTAGTGCAGAGGGCTGACGAAGATCCGGGTCGGCGCGGTGATCGACCGGTCCGGCCGGTAGCGGTAGCGGAACGCCCCGTCGTGGGCGTCGAAGCGCATCGCCAGCGGGGTGCCCGCCGTCGCCTGGGCGTAGGTGCGGACCAGCAGCCGGAGCTTGCCGCGCTTGACCGACGACGGGTCGGCGTCGTCGCGGAAGAGCCCCTGCGCTCCGTCGGCCGTGGTCGGGTCGTTCCAGCGCTTGTAGGCCCAGTGGGTCCAGCCCATCAGATGCTCGTCGGCGACCGCGGCGTCGACCTCGACCGCACGCAGGTTGTCGGTGGCGCCCCACTCGGACATGAGCGGGACGGCGTGCATCGTCCGCGCCTGGCCGAGTGCGTGCTGCTCGCGGTCGCGGCTGAAGTCCCAGCAGTTCTCGACGTCGCCGCCGGGGATGCCCTGCGACTCCAGGAAGACGTCGGGGCAGTAGTTGTGCCACGACAGCCCGAGCTGGTCCTCCCCTGCCACCGGCTCGTAGAACGTGTCGAGCTTCTGCCCGCCGGCGAACTGCTGCGGCTCCCACCAGACGATGTTGTCGTCGTCGACCTGCCGGACCGCGGCCAGACCCTTCTCCATCGCCGGCTGCAGCTCGTTCGCGTAGGAGTCGGGGCAGCCGTCGGCCAGGCAGGTCTCCCACTCGAGGCCCATCCACGGCTCGTTGAGCAGGTCGTAGCCCATCAGGTAGCGCTGGTGCCGCCAGGCCGTCGCGGCGACCCGCCACGCGTCGGCCCAGCCGTCGAGCAGGCCGTCCCGGTCGGCCCAGAAGTCGTCGAACACCGTGGACACCTCGGGCGTCCAGTAGCCGGTCGGGAACGGCGCCACGACGGGCGGCGCGGCGTCGTACGGCGGCGGCCGGTGCAGCGCCCAGTCGGGCACACCCTCCCCGCCGTACGTCTCGTGCCACTGGTCCTGGTGCATGTCGAGCTGCATCCAGATCTTCTGCTTCGCGAGCAGGTCGAGGACCCGCTGCACCGTGCGGACGTACGTCGGGTCCGCCCGGCCGGGCGCGTCGGGCGTGAGACCCGCCCAGAGGGTGCCGACCCGGGCGCCGTTGAAGCCGTGCCGGGCCAGCCACCGGGCGTCGCGCGCCTGGAAGCCGGCGGCGGTCGCGGGCGGGGCGTACGGCGCGTGCTTCCAGACCAGGTTGAGCCCGTGCACGATGACGACCCGGCCCTGCGGGTCGACCAGCCAGCGGCCGTCGCGACGCAGCTGGGGCGGGTCGCTCGCCGTCGCGGCGCCCCCGGCCGAGAGGACGAGGGCGATGACGAGCGGGAGGAGGAGCCAGAGCCTGCGCACGCCAGGAGAACGACCTGGCCCGAAGAAGGTGATCCCCGAGCGGTCGTCGTACGCCACACTCGCTGCCGATGGAAGAGCTCGTGTTCCTGTGCGTGGTCGGCGGCCGGTTCGTGCTCCCGCTGCTGATCCCCCGCTTCCCCCTGCCCGCGATCATCGCCTGCCTGGTCCTCGACGCCGCCGACCAGACGATCTTCCAGGCGTTCGGGTACGACCCGCCGGGGTACCAGAGCTACGACAAGGCGATGGACATCTTCTATCTGGCACTCGCCTATCTCTCGACGATGCGCAACTGGGAGAACCTCGGGGCCTACCACGTCGCCCGTTTCCTCTTCTTCTACCGGCTGGTCGGTGCGTTCGTCTTCGAGATGACGCACGTGCGCGCGATCCTGCTGATCTTCCCCAACACGTTCGAGTACTTCTTCATCGCCTACGAGGCGATCCGCACGCGCTGGTCGCCGATCACCTACCTCACCCGCTGGTGGATCTGGCTCGCCGCGATCATCTGGGTCTTCGTGAAGCTCCCGCAGGAGTGGTGGCTGCACGTCGCCGAACTCGACGTCACCGACACGTTGCAGAACTACTGGTGGGCGTGGCCGGTGCTCATCGCGGTCGTGGTCGCCGCCGCGCTGTTCCTGTGGTTCGTCGCGCGGCCGAGGCTGGGCCCGACCACCCACACCTGGGAGATCGAGTCCGGCCCGGTGCCGGCCGCGGTCGACACCGCGGCCAAGCTGGCCGCGCTGCGGGTCAGGGGCGGTTGGGTGCTCTCCTGGATGACGCTCGAGAAGGTCGTGCTGGTCGGCCTGATCTCGGTGATCTACGCCCAGATCCTGCCGGGCATGTCATCGTCCAACCTCCGGATCTTCACCTCGGTCGGGGTGCTCATCCTGGTCAACGCGGCCATCACCGTGGCGTTCTCGCGCCGCGAGTGGACGGTCGAGTCGGCCGGCCTGGCCGTGCTCGCCCGGCTGCTGACCAATGTCGCGCTCGTCTTCGCCGCCGACCGGCTCCTCGGCCACAGCGCGGCCGGCTGGGACACGTTCTTCTTCCTGTGCCTGATCAGCCTGATCACCACGCTGCACGACCGCTACCAGCCGGTGCTCGCCCACCGGGAGTCCGAGGCGAGCGCGGTCAGGACCGCCTGAAGCGGGCCGTCGTACGGCGTCCGATGCGGTAGTCGCGCACTTGGTCGGCGTCGGGGTTGTCGCGCAGCAGACCGTCCCAGTCCGACAGCCCTTCGAGCTCGAAGCCCTGGGTGCGGCCGAGCAGCTCGAGCGCCGAGAGCGTGGGGCGCCCGGTCAGCACCGTGTCGCCGTACGAGAACGCGTCGGCGACCGCGTTGCCCTGGCGCTCGACGTGCTCCTCCGCGAAGCGGACGACTGCCTCCGGGCTGCGGTGGATCTCGGTGTCGACGACCAGGTGCCGGGCACCGGTCTGGCGAATCCTGGTGAAGAGCTCGTTGTGCCGCTGCGTGTGGTAGAGGAAACCGAGGCAGAGCACGAGGTCGACCTCGATGTCGCCCCGGGCCAGCACCTCGAAGACGTCGCCCGCGACGAAGCGGAAGCGCGACTCGTCCACGGCGTACTTGCGCAGGTTGGCGGTCGCGTTGTCGACCAGCTCGGGGCGCGCCTCCACGCCGACCACCGACGCGGCGCCGGCCTCGAGCGCGGCCATCGACCAGCGGCCGTCGTGGCTCGCGATGTCGAGCACCCGCGCGCCCCTGAAGAGGTCGGCGTTGGCGGCGAAGATCGCCTCGTGACGGAGGTTCAGCCGCCAGCCGAACGACGACGTCTCGCTGGTCTCGTAGAACTCCGGGAACCGCTCGAAGAAGCCGGCGTCGATCGCGAGCGACCCGGGCGCCGCGGTCGAGGGCGGCCCGGCCGGCCGGTCACGCGGGTCCCCCGCGGGCGCGGGCGTCGTCGTACGCGAGCGGAGTCGGGACAGCAGGGACGGAGGCACCGCCCCACCGTAGAGGGCCGGGGTGGCAATGTGTCGCCCGTGAGCGGCTCGATGATCTCCGACTTCCTGGAGCTCGTCGGTCAGCTGCCGGAGGTCGAGCGCTCCGACCGCGGCCGCTACTGGCGCTTCGACGTGCACCAGCGGGTCTTCGGCTACCTCTGGGAGCCCACGCAGACCGTCGGCCTCAAGCAGACCATCGCCGAGCAGCTCGCCCTGGTCGCCGAGCGGCCGCACGTCTTCGAAGTGCAGTTCACGGCGTACTGGTTCGGCTGGGTGGTCGCGCACCTCGACGGTGTCGAGCGCGACGAGCTCGCCGAGCTGACCTTCGAGGCCTGGCGGCTCAGTGCGCCGGACGAGCTCGTCGACGTGCGCGGCGACGTGCTGCCGAGGTGACGACGAGGTGCCCCCGCTGGGACTCGAACCCAGACTGAGCCGCTTTTAAGGCGGTTTCCTCTGCCGATTGGGATACGGGGGCGAGGTCGGGTTCGGGACGTCATACGGACGGAGCGTTCTAGCGCCCCGTCCGCATGACGTCCCGCCTATAAGCAGGTCCGGAAGGCGCGGGTCACGTGGCGATCATCCCAGTCGCGGCCGCGCGCGCCAGCACGTCGTCCAGCATCGGCTCGGTGAGCCGACCGGTGAAGGTGTTCTGCTGGCTGGGGTGGTAGCAGCCGATGAGCACGACGGTCGCGCCGTCCGGACCGGTGAGCGTGGCCTCGACGCCGTGGCCGAAGCGCGGCTTCGGGCGCTCGACCTCCCAGCCGATCGCCCGGAACGACCGCAGCGTCGCGTCCCAGCCGATCGACCCGAGCGCGACCACGACCCGCACCGAGTCGACCAGCAGCGCCAGCTCGGCCTCGATCCAGGGCGCGCAGGTGTCGCGCTCGACGGTGGTCGGCTTGTTCTGCGGTGGAGCGCAGCGCACGGTGGCGACCATCCGGGTGTCGATCAGCTCCTGGCCGTCGGTGGCGTCGACGCTGATCGGCCTCGTCGCCAGCCCGACCCGGTGCAGGCTCGCGAAGAGACAGTCGCCGCTGCGGTCGCCGGTGAAGACCCGGCCGGTCCGGTTGCCGCCGTTGGCGGCCGGCGCGAGACCGACGATCAGCACCCGCGGGGAGGTGGAGCCCCAGCCAGGGATCGGCCGGCCCCAGTAGGGCTCTCCGGCGTACGACGCGCGCTTGTCGCGGGCGACGTCCTCGCGCCAGGTCACGAGTCGTGGGCAGGCCCGGCAGACCGAGACCCGGGCGTCCAGCTCGAGCAGGTCGCGGGTGCGGGCGAGCCGGCGTACGGCGGCGGGGGTGGTGGCAACCGGGGTGTCGGCGACGGCCGGGTCTCCCGGCCAGCCGGTGCCCGGCGGGACCGGCGAGCCGAAGAGCTCGCCGGTCGCGGGGTGCGGAAGGAGGTCGCTCACGCGCGCCATCCTCCCGCGCTGCTCAGGGTGCCGGCTGGATGGACGTCTCGTGGCGCACCTTGTCGGCCGCGGTCGACGCGGCGTCGACCACCTTGTCCTTGGCGGCCTCGGCGACGACGGCCGCCTGGTGGGCCGCGGCCTCCTGCGCCTTGCCCGTCGCGGCGCGCACCTTCGGGTTCTGCGCGACCTTGCCGGCGCCTGACTTGATCTGCTCGTAGCGCTCGTGGCCGGCGCGGGAGCCGAGGACGTAACCGATGGCAACACCGGCGATCAGAGTGAGCTTCTTCATGGTGACTCCTTCGTCGGGGGGACTACTCACCTCCCGTGCCCTCCCCCGCTACCTACGAAACAGCGATGGACCACGCGATCCCGTCGAGGATGTCGGCCTCGGAGACGACGAGGGTGTCCACGCGGGCGCGGCGGAGGATGCGGGCGAGGATCAGGGCGCCGGCGTCGATCACGTCGGCACGCCCCGGGTGCATGGACGGCAGCGCCCGGCGCTCGGCGACGGTCATCGCCAGCAGGCGGTCGACGGTGGCCACCAGGTCGGCGACCGGGAAGACGACCTGGTCGACGGCGTCCCGGTCGTACGCCGGGAGGTCGAGCGCCACGGCGGCGAGCTGCGTGACGGTGCCGGCGACCCCGACCACCGTGGCCGCGGACGACGGGTCGACCGGGCAGGCGTCGAGGTGGGCGTCGATGTCGGCGACGCAGGCCGCGATCTGGTCGGCGGTCGGTGGGTCGGAGTGGAGGTGTCGCTCGTGGAGGCGCACCGACCCGATGTCCATCGAGTCGGCGGCGTCCGGCGACGACGCGCCGAGGATCAGCTCGGTCGAGCCCCCGCCGACGTCGATGACCAGCACCGGCGCCGCGGGCTCGACGAGCAGGTTGCGGACCGCGCCGTCGAAGGACAGCGCCGCCTCCTCGCTGCCGGCCACCACCTCCGGCTCCACCCCGAGCCGCGCGCGGACGCCGGCGACGAAGACGTCGGCGTTGGACGCGTCCCGGCTGGCCGAGGTGGCACAGAACCGCACCCGTTCCGGTGGTACGTCGTGCGCGCGGATCAGCGCGGCGTACTCGTCGATCGCGGCGAACGCCCGCTCGAGCGCCTCGTCGGCGATCCGGCCGGTGCGGTCGAGGTCCTGACCGAGCCGGACGATCCGCATCTCGCGAACGTCGACGTCGGGCAACGAACCGATCAGGAGCTTGATCGTGTTGGTGCCGCAGTCGATCGCCGCTACGCGTCCACGCACGGCCCGCTCCTCCACCAGTCGCCCAGCAGGTCGAGCACCTCGTCGCCGAGCGGGTTCACGCCGCGGCCCATCGCGAGCGACTGCCCGGCCAGCACGTGGAGGCACTTGACCCGGTCGGGCATGCCGCCGGCGGAGATCCCCTCGATCTCGGGCACCGAGCCCAGGGTCGCGCGGTACTCCAGGTAGCGCTCGTGCGCCGCGCGGTAGGCCGCGGCCAGCTCGGGGTCGTCGGCGAGGCGGTCCTGCATCTCCTTCATCAGGCCGGAGCCCTCGAGGGTGCCGATCCGGGAGGCCGCCCGCGGGCAGGTCAGGTAGAAGGTGGTCGGGAACGGCGTGCCGTTGGGGAGTCGCGGCTCGGTGGTGACGACGTCGGGGTTGCCGCAGGGGCAGCGGTGCCCGACCGCGTGGATCGCCCGCGGCTCGCGGCCGAGCTGGGCTTCGATGGCGGAGACGTCGGAGGGGTCGATCACGGCTCGATCATGCCAGTGGTTTCGTGGCTCGCTCCGCCCGCACCTCAACCAGCGGAGCCGTCGATCTTGTCCCGGATCTTGGCCGCCGGCGGGGCCTCGGGCTTCGGCGGGTTGCCGGCCAGCTCGACCGACTGCCACGCGGTGTTCCACCAGGCGGCCGGCGGCTTCTGCGCCACGGTCGACGGGTCGGTCAGCGACGTCTCCCGGTCGAGCGGGTCGCCGTTCTCGTCGAGCACGACGTAGGCGGTCTCGCCCGGCATCACGTAGTTGAGCTCGCGCGCCTGCTGGCGCACGTACGCCGGGTCGTCCCAGCGCCGCTTCTCGCGCTCGAGGTCGTCGATGCTCTGCTGGCGCAGCGCGATCGTGTCCTTGAGGCTGCTGATCTGGGTGCGCTGCTGGAGGTAGGCGCGCATCGAGGACGCGTAGCTCACCGTCAGCACGGCCAGCACGAGCACCAGGATCGCGGCGCGCCCGGTCAGCCGCGAGCCGCGCTCCGAGACGGCGGCGACGCCCGCGGTGGCGGTGTCCGTCGGACGCCCGCCGCGCCCGGAAGCTGCTCCGGTGCTCGGGACCCGTCCGGGTCCGGTGCGCCCCCGGGGGCGTGATCCGCGCGCGGGTGTACGACGGTTGTCGACCATGCCTACTAGGGTCGCTCAGGCGCCGTAGCGGGGGAACGCCGACGCGCCGGAGTAGCGCGCCGCATCTCCGAGCTCGTCCTCGATCCGGAGCAGCTGGTTGTACTTCGCCACCCGGTCCGAGCGCGCCGGGGCACCGGTCTTGATCTGGCCGCAGTTCACCGCGACGGCCAGGTCGGCGATCGTGGTGTCCTCGGTCTCGCCCGAGCGGTGGCTCATCATGCAGCGGTAGCCGTTGCGGTGCGCGAGCTCGACAGAGTCGAGGGTCTCGGTGAGCGTGCCGATCTGGTTGACCTTCACCAGCAGGGCGTTGGCCTGGCCACCGGTGATGCCGCGCTGCAGCCGCTCCACGTTGGTGACGAAGAGGTCGTCGCCGACGATCTGGGTCTTCGTGCCGAGCTGGTCGGTGATCGCCTTCCAGCCGTCCCAGTCGTCCTCGTCGAGGGGGTCCTCGATCGAGACGATGGGGTACGACGCCACGAGCTCGCCGTAGTAGGCGGTCATCTCGTCGGCCGACTTCGAGCCGCCCTCGAAGGCGTAGGAGCCCTGCCCAGAATCCGACGAAGTGAAGAACTCCGACGCCGCGACGTCCATCGCCAGCGCGATGTCGGTGCCGAGCGTCAGGCCTGCGGCCGAGACGGCCTCGGCGATCAGGTCGAGCGCGGCCCGGTTGCTGTCGAGGTTCGGCGCGAAGCCGCCCTCGTCGCCGAGACCGGTGGAGAGGCCCTTCTTCTTCAGCACGGACTTGAGCGCGTGGTAGACCTCGGCGCCCTGGCGCAGCGCCTCGCGGAACGTCGGCGCGCCGATCGGCGCGATCATGAACTCCTGGATGTCCACGTTGGAGTCGGCGTGCGAGCCGCCGTTCAGGATGTTCATCATCGGCACCGGCAGCAGGTGGGCGTTGGGGCCACCTACGTAGCGGTAGAGCGGGAGACCGGCCGAGTCGGCCGCGGCGCGGGCGACCGCGAGCGAGACGCCGAGGATCGCGTTCGCGCCGAGGTTGGCCTTGTTGGGTGTCGCGTCCAGCTCGAGCATCGTCTGGTCGACCAGGCGCTGGTCGTCGGCGGCGAGGCCCTCGACGGCCGGCCCGATCTGCTGGATGACGGCGTCGACGGCCTTGCCGACGCCCTTGCCGCCGTAACGGTCACCACCGTCGCGGAGCTCGACGGCCTCGAACGCCCCGGTCGACGCGCCGCTGGGCACCATCGCCCGGGCGAACGCGCCGTCGTCGAGCAGCACCTCGACCTCGACGGTGGGGTTGCCGCGCGAGTCGAGGATCTCGCGGGCGCCGACAGCTTCGATGGATGCCATGCGGGCAGCCTAGTGCCGATCGCGGCGCGCGATCACGTCCGGCCAGCCGTCGGGAAGCTGACGCTCATCGTGGTGCGGAGGTAGCCGTCCTGGCGGGCCCGGTGGAAGGTGTGGAACACCCGGGGCGTGCTGGCCCCACATCCCTCAGAGCAGCCGTCGTACGGCGTCGCGCAGCGCCTGCTCGGGGTCGACACCCGTCTCGCGGGCCTCGGCGACCAGGGCCAGCAGGCGGTCGCCGAGGCCGTCGCCGGCGGGCGCCGGTGCCGAGCCCGCGCGACCGAGCCGGTCGAGGACCTTGTCGGCGTAGAGCAGCGCGGGCAGCGTCGGGGGGATGCCGTCGGTGACGGACTCGCGCTGCTTCTCGGCCGCCTTGATCTGCTCCCAGACATCGTTGATGTCGGCCGCAGCCACCGGGGAGTCCTCGGTCGGGGCGAAGACGTGCGGGTTGCGGCGGCGCATCTTCGCGGTGACGTCGGTCGCGACGTCGTCGATCGTGAACTCGCCGGTCTCCTCGGCGATCACCGCGTGGAAGTAGACCTGGAGCAGCAGGTCACCGAGCTCCTCGCGCAGGTGCGCGGCGTCGCCGGTGTCGATCGCCTCGAGGGTCTCGTGGGTCTCCTCGAGCAGGTAGCGCGCCAGCGAGCGATGGGTCTGCTCGCCCTTCCAGGCGCACTCGGCACGCAGCCGCCGCATCACCTCGAGGAACTCGAGGAGCGGCTCGCCGGACGCCTGGTCGCCCAAGGTCAGCCGCAGCGCTGGCTGACGGGCAGGGTCCCGGCGTAGGTCGCGTCGGGCTGGGTGGCGTCGGCCTTGGTCGCGGTCTCGCTGAGCGCGAAGGACAGGCTGGTG
>JAOPXG010000098.1 GCA_025965275.1 Nocardioides sp. | reverse complement strand
AGCTTCACGTGGACGCGGGCGCTCGGGTTGGCGTTCTTGAGGTCGTGGATCAGCTGCGCCAGGTCCTCGATCGAGTAGATGTCGTGGTGCGGCGGCGGGCTGATCAGGCCGACACCCGGCGTGGAGTGCCGGGTCTTGGCGACCCACGGGTAGACCTTGTTGCCGGGCAGCTGGCCGCCCTCGCCGGGCTTGGCGCCCTGCGCCATCTTGATCTGGATGTCGTCGGCGTTGGTGAGGTACTCCGCCGTGACGCCGAAGCGACCGGACGCGACCTGCTTGATCGAGCTGCGCCGCTCCGGGTCGTAGAGGCGGTCCGGGTCCTCGCCGCCCTCACCGGTGTTGGACTTCGCGCCCAGCCGGTTCATGGCGATCGCGAGGGTCTCGTGCGCCTCCTTGGAGATGGAGCCGTAGGACATCGCACCGGTCGAGAAGCGCTTGACGATCTCGGAGACCGGCTCGACCTCCTCGATCGGGATCGGGGCGCGCCCGGTCCCGTCGGCGTCCTTGAACCGGAACATGCCGCGCAGGGTCATCAGCCGCTCGGACTGCTCGTCCACGCGGGAGGTGTACTGCTTGAAGACGTCGTAGCGACCCGCGCGCGTGGCGTGCTGGAGCCGGAAGACGGTCTCGGGGTCGAACAGGTGCGGCTCGCCCTCGCGGCGCCACTGGTACTCGCCGCCGATCTCGAGCTCGCGGTGCGCCGGCGCGATGCCGCCACGGGGGTACGCCGTGGCGTGCCGTCGCGCGACCTCCTCGGCGATCGTGTCCAGCTCGATGCCGCCGAGCTTGGAGGTCGTGCCGGTGAAGTACTTGTCGACGACCGCCTGCGAGAGGCCGACCGCCTCGAAGATCTGGGCACCGGTGTACGACGCGACGGTCGAGACGCCCATCTTGGACATCACCTTGAGGACGCCCTTGCCGAGCGCCTTGATCAGGTTGGCGACGGCCTTCTCGCCGTCGGTCTTGACGTAGTAGCCCTCGCGGGCGAGGTCCTCGACGGACTCCATCGCGAGGTACGGGTTGACCGCGGCCGCGCCGTACCCGACGAGCAGTGCGACGTGGTGCACCTCGCGCACGTCGCCGGCCTCGACCAGCAGCCCGACCTGGGTGCGGGTCTTCTCGCGGACCAGGTGGTGGTGGACCGCACCGGTGAGCAGCAGCGACGGGATCGGGGCCAGCTCGGCCGTGGAGTGCCGGTCGGAGAGCACGATGACGCGGGCGCCGTCGGCGATCGCCGCGGACACCTCCTGGCAGATCTCCTCGATCCGCTCGGCCATCGCCGCTCCCCCGCCCTCGACGGGGTAGAGACCGCGCGCCACGTGGGTGATGAAGCCCGGCATGTCGCCGTCACGGTTGATGTGGCGGATCTTGGCGAGGTCGTCGTTGGAGATGACCGGGAACGGCATCACGACCATCCGGCAGGACGCCGGCGCCGGCTCGAGCAGGTTGGCCTCGGGGCCGATGGTGCCGGCCAGCGACGTGACCAGCTCCTCGCGGATCGCGTCCAGCGGGGGGTTGGTGACCTGGGCGAACAGCTGGCTGAAGTAGTCGAACAGCAGCCGCGGCTTGGCGCTCAGCGCGGCGATGGGGGTGTCCGTGCCCATCGACCCGAGCGGCTCGCCGCCGGTGTTGGCCATCGGGGTGAGGATGACCCGCAGCTCCTCCTCGGTGTAGCCGAAGACCTGCTGGCGGCGGGTCACCGAGGCGTGCGTGTGGATGATGTGCTCGCGGTCGGTGACGTCGTCGAGGTGAATCAGGCCGGCGTGCAGCCACTCGTCGTAGGGGTGCTCCGAGGCGAGCTGGGTCTTGATCTCCTCGTCCTCGATGATCCGGTGCTCGTCGGTGTCGACGAGGAACATCCGGCCCGGCTGGAGCCGGCCCTTGCGGACGATGGAGGCGGGGTCGAGGTCGAGCACGCCGACCTCGGAGGCCAGCACGACCAGGCCGTCGTCGGTGACCCAGTAGCGCGACGGGCGCAGGCCGTTGCGGTCGAGGACCGCGCCGATCTGGGAGCCGTCGGTGAAGACGACGCAGGCGGGTCCGTCCCACGGCTCCATCACCGCGGAGTGGAACTCGTAGAACGCGCGGCGCTTGGCGTCCATCTCGGCGTGGTTCTCCCACGCCTCGGGGATCATCATCAGCACGGAGTGGGGCAGCGTCCGCCCACCCATGTGGAGCAGCTCGAGGACCTCGTCGAACGACGCCGAGTCGGACGCGCCCGGGGTGCAGATCGGGAAGAGCCGGTCGAGGTCGCCCGGGATCAGGTCGGAGTCGAGCAGCGCCTCGCGGGCCCGCATCCAGTTGCGGTTGCCCATCACGGTGTTGATCTCGCCGTTGTGGGCGATGAACCGGAACGGGTGCGCCAGCGGCCAGCTCGGGAACGTGTTGGTCGAGAAGCGCGAGTGCACGACGGCCAGCGCCGAGGCGACCCGCTCGTCGACCAGGTCGGGGAAGAAGTTGTCGAGCTGGTCGGTCGTGAGCATGCCCTTGTAGGCGAGCGTGCGCGACGACAGCGACGGGAAGTACACGTCGGTCTCGCGCTCGGCGCGCTTGCGCAGGCAGAAGGCGAGCCGCTCGAGCGCCATGCCGGTCACGCGGGAGCCGGCGCCGGCCACGAACAGCTGGCTGAACGACGGCATCACGCCCAGGGCGGTCTTGCCGAGGATGTCGGGCTGGGTCGGGACGTCGCGCCAGCCGAGGACGGTCAGGCCCTCCTCGGCCGCGATCTCCTCGATCCGGCGCCGGGTCTTGGTGATCTCCTCGTCGTCGCCGGGCAGGAAGGCCGTGCCGACGGCGTACGAGTGCTGGCCGGGGAGCTCGAAGCCGGCCTCGGCGGTCACGGCGCGCAGGAACGCGTCCGGGACCTGCATCAGGATGCCGGCACCGTCGCCGGAGTTGGGCTCGGCGCCCGCGGCTCCGCGGTGCTCGAGGTTGCGCAGGGCCGTGAGGGCCTTGGCCACGATGTCGTGACTGGCGACGCCGGTCAGGGTCGCGACGAACGCCACGCCACACGCATCGTGCTCGTGGCGGGGGTCGTAGAGCCCTTGGGGCGGCGGGAATGCGTGCGAGTAGGGCACCGGGCATTCTCCCGTCGTCTTCAGCGCCGCACGGACCCCACGACATTGTCGGGGCCGCCGGCGAATCGGCTGTGCATGGGCAGGGGACGACATTGGCCCTAGCGGAGGATCAGATTATCACCCGGTCGAGCGCGCTCTCTCCGGCATGTCGGGCGCGGACACCGGCGGGACGGGCCCGGTCAGCTCGTCCCCGGGGGGCCGTCGCGATCGGCGGCGGCCTGCTCGGAGGGTACGTCGTCCCCCTCCGGCGCGGGAGGGATGCCGGACACCTCGGCCTCGGGGCCGCGGCCCTCGTCGTAGACCTGCTCCTCGCGGCCGGGCCGCAAGCGGCGGCTGACCAGGAACCAGATCAGCGCGGCCACGAACAGCACGATCGAGGTCCACACGTTGAAGCGCAGCCCGCCGACGTCCTTGAGCTCGACGTCGTCGACGCGCAGCATCTCGATCCAGCCGCGGCCGAGCGTGTAGATCATGATGTAGAGCGCGACGACCCGGCCGTGGCCGAGCCGGAACCGACGGTCCAGCCACACCAGCAGCACGAAGCCCGCCAGGCACCACAGGCACTCGTAGAGGAACGTCGGGTGGAACGTCGTGCCGGGGTCGAAGCCCGCGTTGATCGCGGTCTCGTCGCTGACCGAGAGGCCCCACGGCAGGTCGGTCGGCTTGCCGAACAGCTCCTGGTTGAACCAGTTGCCCCACCGGCCGATGGCCTGGGCGACCAGCACCCCGGGCGCCATCGCGTCGAGCACCGGCAGCAGCTTGATGCCCTTGCGGCGCGCGCCGATGATGACGCCGACCGCGCCGAAGGCGATCGAGCCCCACACCCCGAGGCCGCCGCGCCAGATGTACAGCGCGTCGATCGCGTGTCGCCCGGCGCCGAAGTAGAGGTCGTGGTCGGTGGCGACGTGGTAGAGCCGTCCGCCGACCAGGCCGAAGGGGACCCCCCAGATCGCGAGGTCCTGGATGTCGCCGGCGCGACCACCGCGGGCGACCCAGCGGCGCTCGCCGATCCAGATCGCGGCGACGATGCCGAGGATGATCGCCAGGGCGTAGCCACGGAGCGGGAACGGTCCGAGGTACCACTCCCCCGACGAGGGGCTCGGGATCGAGAGCAGCGTCAGTGCGGTGATCATCGGTCAGTCCTCGTTCAACAAGGTGTGGATGTCGGCGGCGTACTGGGCCGAGGATGTCGCCTCGCCCCAGTAGACCGTGCCCTCGTCGTCGCCGTCGATCCCGGTGATGGTCGTGCCGTGGGTGACGTCGTAGCCGCCCGAGGGCAGCTTCTGGCCCTGCTCGACCCCGACGCCGAGCGGCAGGCCCACGTCGGCGATGGTGCCGATGTCACCGGTCAGGCCGACGAAGGACGGGTCGTAGCCGTCCAGGTACTTCCGCAGCACCGGGGCGGTGTCGCGCACCGGGTCGGTGGTCACGAACACGACGTCGACCCGGTCGCGGTCGTTCTCGTCGAGGCGGGTCATCGCGGACGCGAGGCTGGACATCACCTGGCCACAGATGTCCGGGCAGTGCGTGTAGCCGAAGAAGACCAGGGTCAGCGGCTTGTCCGTGTCGTCGGCCAGCGAGTAGGGCTGGCCGTCCGTGTCGGTGAGCGGGGTGCTCAGGACCTCGAACGGCGGGTCCAGCCGGTTGCCGCTGAAGTCGCCGTCCGACCCGCCGCCGCAGGCGGCGAGCGCGCCCAGGCAGATCAGCGCAGCCAGCGCGGCGACGGTCCTACGCACGCCGGACGCCTCCGGCGAGGTCCTCGGTCAGGGCGGTGAGCGCGCGCAGGCCGGCCGCGCGGTCGTCCGGGTGGTCGAGCAGCGTCCGCACGAACGCGGAGCCGACGATGACGCCGTCGGCGTACGACGCCACCTCGGCGGCCTGGTCGCCGTTGCTCACGCCGAGACCGACGCCCACGGGCAGGTCCGCCCCGAGCCGCTGCACGGCGGCCTTGGTGCGGGCGACCAGCGGGCCGGCCAGGTCGCTGGTCGTCGCCCGGGCGCCCGTGACGCCCATGACCGCGGTCGCGTAGACGAACCCGCGGCAGGCGGCCGTGGTCATCGCGATCCGCTCGTCGGTCGACGAGGGCGCGACCAGGAAGATCTTGTCGAGGTCGTGCTCGTCGGCGGCCGCGATCCACTCGGGCCCGCTGTCGGGGGTCAGGTCGGGCGTGATCAGGCCCGCTCCCCCGGCGTTGGCCAGGTCGGCGGCGAAGCGCCCGACCCCGTACTTCTCGATCGGGTTCCAGTAGGTCATCACCACCGTCGGCGTGCCGGTCGCGGCGACCGCCTCGACGGTGCGCAGCACGTCGGCGATGCGGACGCCACGCTCGAGCGCGGCCTGGGCGGCGGCCTGGATGGTCGGGCCGTCCATGACCGGGTCGCTGTAGGGCAGGCCGATCTCGATCACGTCGCAGCCGGCGTCGACCATCGCGAGCAACCCGTCGAT
>JAOPXG010000022.1 GCA_025965275.1 Nocardioides sp. | reverse complement strand
GTGGTCTCCTCGGTGACGCCCTTGATCTCGCCGGCGATCTTCGTGTAGCGGTCCTTGCTCTCGGCGAGGGACGCGTTGAGGACGTCGAAGACGATCTTCTGCTCGTGGCTCTTGGCGGTCGCCGGGTCCGGCGCGACGCCCGACTTCTCGGCGTCGACACCGAGGTGGACGAGCATCGTGGCGTCGCCACCGTCGTCGAGGATCATGTTGGCGAACGTGTCACCGGGCCAGTTGAGGATCTGCTGGGTGCACCACCAGTACTCCTCCAGCGTCTCGCCCTTCCAGGCGAAGACCGGGACGCCCTGCGGGTCCTCGGGAGTGCCGTTCGGGCCGACGGCGATGGCCGCGGCGGCGTGGTCCTGGGTGGAGAAGATGTTGCAGGACGCCCAGCGCACCTCGGCGCCGAGAGCCACGAGGGTCTCGATCAGCACCGCGGTCTGGATCGTCATGTGGAGCGAGCCCGCGATCCGTGCGCCGGCGAGCGGCTTGTCCGCGCCGTACCGCTCGCGCATCGCCATCAGGCCGGGCATCTCGTGCTCGGCGAGCTGGATCTCGGTGCGGCCGAAGTCGGCCAGGCTGAGGTCGGCGACCTTGAAGTCCATGTCTGCTCCTGGGTCTGGCGAGGGATGCTTCCGGGAATCCGAGATTAGATCGCGTGGCGCCCGGACGAAGAATCCTCGACGTGCGCTGGGCCGACGCTCACGGAGCCAGGGCGGCGTCGAGCGCGGCCCGGGCGTGGATGAGCGTCGTCGGGAAGATCGGGACGGGGCTGTTGTCGGCCCCGACCAGCAGCTCGATCTCGGTGCACCCGAGGATGACGCCCTGCGCGCCGCGGTCGACCAGCGCCGCGATGACCTGTTCGTAGGCCGTGCGCGACGCGTCGGCCACGACGCCCAGCACCAGCTCGTCGTAGATGATCCGGTGCACCAGCTCGCGCTGGTCCGGCTCGGGGACGATCACCTCGACGCCGTACGACGCGACCCGGTCGACGTAGAAGTCCTGCTCCATGGTGAACCGGGTCCCGAGCAGGGCGACCCGTGCCAGGCCCGCCTCGACGACCGCACGGCCCGTCGCGTCGCCGAGATGGAGGAACGGGATCGACACGGCGGCGGTGATGTCGTCGGCCACCTTGTGCATGGTGTTGGTGCACAGCACCAGCAGCTCGGCGCCCGCGGCCTCGAGCCGACGCGCCTCGTCGGCGAGCACCTCTCCCGCCCGGGCCCACTCCCCCGCGTGCTGGAGCTCGGCGATCTCAGCGAAGTCCACCGAGCTCATCAGCACACGCGCGGAGTGCAGCCCGCCCAGCCGCTCCTTGGTGAGCTCGTTGAGCAGCTCGTAGAACAGCGCCGAGCTCTCCCAGCTCATCCCACCCAGCAGTCCGATGCGTCGCACCGGTCATGCCTACCACCCGCCGGTGGTCGAGGAAGGCCCCCACCGGCCGGAACCGGCCTGGATGCGTCAGTGCCCGGCGGGTGCGGGCGGCTCCGGCCGGTCCGCCGGGACGTAGTCGGCGCGGAAGATGTCGGGCTCCAGGTAGATCTGCTGGGCGGTCGGTTCCGCGGCCCGGATCGCGACCTCGGCCGCGTCGATCGCGGCCGCGACGGCGTCCGCGTCGCTGCCGCCCGGCACGCCGATCTTGGCCGCGACGAGCAGCTCCTCCGGGCCGAGGTGGAGGGTCTTCATGTGGATGATCCGCTCCACACCCTCGGTGCCGGTGATCGCGTCGGCGATCCGCTGCTGGGCCTCGAGGCTCGCGGACTCACCGAGCAGCAGGCTCTTGGTCTCGATGGCGAGCGTGATCGCGACGACGACGAGCAGGACACCGATCATCGCCGTGCCGGCGACGTCGAAGTACTGGTTCTCGGTCACCAGGGTCAGGGTGACCGCGATGAACGCGAACGCGAGACCGAGGAGCGCGGCGAAGTCCTCGAGCAGGATGACGGGCAGCTCGGGCTGCTTGGCCCGCCGGATGAACTGGGGGTACGACGCCGAGCCCTTGATCTTGCTGGTCTCCTGGATCGCGGTCCGGAAGGACAGCGACTCGAGCACGATCGCGATGCCGAGCACGACGAGGGGCACGAACCGGACCCAGCCACCCTCGAGGTGCGCGTGACCGGAGTGGATCTCGTGCCACTTGTGGTAGGCCTCGTAGAGCGCGAACAGCCCGCCGACGCTGAAGAGCACGATTGCGACGATGAAGCTGTAGATGTAGCGCTCGCGGCCGAAGCCGAACGGGTGCTCGGGGGTGGCTTCCTTCTTGGCCTGCCGGCCGCCGAGCAGCAGGAGCAGCTGGTTGCCGGAGTCGGCGACCGAGTGGATCGCCTCCGCCAGCATCGAGCTGATGCCGGTGAGCGCGAAGGCGATGAACTTCGTGATCGCGATGCCGGTGTTCGCCAGCAAGGCGGCGACCACCGCCTTGTTCCCACCATCAGTCGACATGGCGCAGAGGCTATCGGGCGGTGACGTCCCCCTGGGCCGGCGCATGCAGTCCGGCGTCGACCCCGGCCTCGACCTCGGCCTGCACGTCGGGCTGCACCTGGTCCTTGGCGGCGGTCAGGTGCACGGCGTCCTTCATGTGCCGCTCGCCGTAGCCGAGCGGGTCGACGAAGTTCGTGAGGCGGGTGGCCACCGGTTGCCACGCCAGGAACAGCGCGACCAGCACCGCGGCGACGGTGGTCACGCCGAAGGAGATGACGGCGTGGGCGTCGGCCCAGCCGCCGTAGCCGGCGTACGACGCGCTCTTCACGACGAAGCCGTGGAAGAGGTAGACGACCAGCGTCCAGGCGCCCATCCGCGTGAACCAGCCGTGCAGCCGCGGGACCAGCGCGAGGAAGGACCACGCACCGAGGGTGCCGATCGCCAGCACGAGCGCCCGGGTGAGCAGCGCGTTCAGGTCGTCGGCGTAGCCCATCTCGTCGTAGCGGGAGCGGTAGTAGAGCCACTCGGTGCTGGCCCAGACGTCGGTCCAGGTCGTGAGGACCCACAGCGCGACGAAGACGCAGACCGCCGTGACCTGCGCGGGCTTCCTGCGCAGCAGCTCGAGTCGCTCGGGGGTGGCCTTGAGGCCCATCACGAAGAACGGCAGCAGGCCCAGCACGCGGGCGATGTCGAGGGTGTCGCCGGCGTACATGCCGGCGACCAGGCTGACGACGACGGCGACCACGAGGCCACCCCACATCGGCCGGAACACCGGGGTCAGCAGCCGCCAGAAGAACAGCGCCGCGAGGTACCACATCGGCCAGTGCGGGTCCTCGAAGAGGTTGGCGAGCTCCTCGCCGCCGACGTAGACGCGGAACAGCCCGAGCGCGCACTCGAAGACGATGTACGGGACCACGACCGTGCGGACCAGCTGCCACATGCGCACCCGCGTGTAGGTGAACGAGCGCGAGAGGTAGCCGGTGACGAACACGAACGCCGGCACGTGCCAGGCGTAGAGGAAGTCGTAGAGGTGCTCGATCACCGGGGTGTCGGGCAGCAGCGTCCACGAGTGACCCACGACCACCAGGGTGACCAGCGCCATCTTGGCGTTGTCGAACCAGGGGTCGCGGGCAGCCTTCGCGGGCGTCGAGGTCTGGGTCGGCACGCCTTCCGGTCTACCCGGTCGGTGGTGAGTTCAGTCCTCGACGAGACCAAGTCGGAGGTACTCCGCCGCGTAGGTGCCGCTGAGCAGCAGCGAGGCGTAGCGGGCGACCTCCGTCGGCGCCTCCGCGGTCACCGTCTCGACCCGGACTCCGCGCCCGGCTGCGGCCGCCTGGAGCCGACCCCGGTGCTCACGCACGACCGGATCCTCGGCGCCGTCGTCGAGCACGAGCAGCATCGGGCGCAGCTCCCCCGCGCCCTCGGCGAACGGGTCGTCGAAGACGTCGCGGGTGCGGGTGGCCTCGATCACGGGCAGGAGGTGCTCGGCGTCGCCGGCCAGCGCCGTACGACCGCTGGCCCGCCGGATCGACTCGGCCACCCGGCGCGCGGCCCGCGCGGCGAGCACCGAGCCGCCCCAGACCACCGGGTTGGTGTCGGCGAGGGCGATCGCCAGCATCTTGGCCGGGTTGACCGCGAGGTCGCGGTGCGGCGAGCAGGCGATCGCGACCGCGTCGAGCGCCTCGGCCACCTGCTCCGCGTCGGCCCGCGGGCCGAGGGTGACCTGCTCGAGGTACTCGAGCACGACGACCGCGGTGGCCAGCTGGTCGCGGGTGGTGGTCGGCAGGATCGCGCTCCAGCGACCGGCGGCGTGGTCGGCCACCAGCGAGGACGGCGGGCAGGCCACGACGACCTGGCAGCCCCGGCGGACCGCCTCGGCGACGGCCGAGGCCGTGCCCGTGTCGGCGCCGTCGGGCGCGAGCACCACGACGAGGTCGAGGCTGCCCGCCCAGCCGGGAAGGGCGGGCCCGGGCCAGGCCACGAACGGCACCGGGCACCACGGCTCGAGCACCGCGCGGAGCAGCCGCGAGTCCGGTCCGGCGGCGATCACCGCGCGCGGCCGGGCCAGTCCCTCGGCGCGCGCCACGGCGTCAGCGATCGCCTCGGCCGCGTCGCCCGCCGCCAGGCGGACCCGCGCCCCGGACTCGGCGAGCGCACGGAACCGGGCGTCGGCGGCCTCGAGGGCCACGCCGTCGTCGAGGCGGGACTCGTCGAACCAGGTGGCCATCAGGCGGGCTTGCGTGCCTCGTCGACGAGCAGCACCGGGATGTCGTCGCGGACGGGGTAGGCCAGGCCGCACCCCGTGCACACGAGCTCCTCGGCGACCACCTCGAGCGTGGACTTGCAGGCCGGGCAGACGATGATCGCCATCAGGGCGGGGTCGATGTTCACGGGGCTTCTCTCCTGATCTGGGCGAGGACGCGGTCGCGCACCTCCACCATCGTGGCCTGGTCGCGACCCTCGACGTTGAGGCGGAGCAGCGGCTCGGTGTTGGACGGCCGGACGTTGAAGGACCAGTCGGCGTGGCTCACGGTCAGCCCGTCGAGGTCGTCGGTGGTCACGCCGTCGGCGCCGGCGTACGACGCTTCGATCTCGGCCGTCACCGCGGCCTGGTCGGCGACCTCGGAGTTGATCTCTCCGCTGACGACGTACCGCTCGTACTGCGCCAGCAGCTCCGAGAGCGTCCGGTCGGTCTCGGCGAGGGCGGCCATCGCGTGCAGCGCGGCGAGCATGCCGGAGTCGGCGCGCCAGAAGTCGCGGAAGTAGAAGTGGCCGCTGTGCTCGCCGCCGAAGATCGCGTTGGTCTCCGCCATCGTCGCCTTGATGTAGGAGTGTCCGACGCGGGTGCGGACCGGCGTGCCGCCGAGCTCGGTGACGATCTCCGGCACCGCGCGGCTGGTGATCAGGTTGTGGATCACGGTGGCGCCCGGCTCCTTGGCCAGTTCGCGGGCGGCGATGAGGGCGGTCAGGGTCGAGGGCGACACCGCCTCGCCACGCTCGTCGACGAGGAAGCAGCGGTCGGCGTCGCCGTCGAACGCCAGGCCGATGTCGGCCTTCTCCTCGACCACACGGCGCTGGAGGTCGACCAGGTTGGCGGGCTCGATCGGGTTCGCCTCGTGGTGGGGGAACCTGCCGTCGAGCTCGAAGTACATCGGGATCAGCTCGACGGCGTCGCCGAGCCGGCCGAAGACGGCCGGGGCGGTGTGGCCGGCCATGCCGTTGCCGGCGTCGGCCACGACCTTGAGCCGTCGTCCGGTGACCGGCGCGAGCGTGAGCAGGTGGGCGGCGTACGCGTCGAGGACGTCGTGCTCGGAGATCGCGCCGGACGGGCCGGTCACCCGGTGCGGCTCGAGGACCAGGTCGCGGATGTCGGCGAGCCCGGTCTCCATGCCGACGGGCTGGGCGAACCGGCGGCACATCTTGATGCCGTTGTACTGCGCCGGGTTGTGGCTGGCGGTGAACATCGCGCCGGGGTGGCCGAGGTGGCCGGACGCGAAGTAGAGCTGGTCGGTCGACGCGAGCCCGATCATCACGACGTCGGCGCCCGCCTCGCTCGCCCCGGCCGCGAAGGCACCGGCCATGCCGGGCGAGCTCGGCCGCATGTCGTGGCCCACCACGATCGTCGAGGCGCCGACCACCTGCGCGAACGCCCGGCCGGTCGCCCGGGCGAGGGTCTCGTCGACCTGGTCGGGCACGGTGCCGCGGACGTCGTACGCCTTGAAGATCGCGCGCACGTTCGCAGGATCGAGGGTGTCGGCCATGCGGGTGAGCCTAGTGGGGACGCGCCAGCGGACCCACTGATGGTGGTCGAGCAAGCGACCGCGACCGAGGAACGAGGTCGCGACGGAGCGTGTCGAGACCGGGGACGCGCCAGCGGACCCACTGATGGTGGTCGAGCAAGCGACCGCGACCGAGGAACGAGGTCGCGACGGAGCGTGTCGAGACCGGGCGGACTCAGTCGCTGCTGAGGACCCGCAGGTGGCCGCGCCGCGTGGTCTCGCGGCCGGTCTCCTCGGCCGGGGCGACGCGGGCGACGGGCGCCGGACGACCGGCCTCACGGACCGCGTCGGCGAGCGCGAGCAGGTCGTCGGTGGACGGTCCCTGCGCGGCCGGGTCCGGCGCGAGGCGCAGGACCTCCCAGCCGCGGGGTGCCGAGAGCCGTTCGCTGTGGGTGTCGCACAGGTCGTAGGCGTGCGGCTCGGCGTACGTCGCGAGGGGCCCGAGCACCGCCGTCTGGTCCGCGTAGACGTACGTCAACGTGCAGATCGCCGCCCGACTGCAGGCGGTGCGCGAACAGCGGCGGGCAGGACTCACGCGGCAGACGGTACCCGCCGGGCAGGCCGTGTCCGATTAGGCTCGCGGCGTGGACGACACCAGGCCCGAGGGCCGGCCCGCGAAGCGTCGGGTGCGGGACCGTCGCGGGCGGGGTATGCGCGGTCCGGCGGTCGTCCCGGCGACCCCCGGAGTGCCCGAGCTGCGCACCGCGCGGGAGCGGTTCGACGACCTCGCGCTCGGGATCGTGACCGAGATCGAGGAGCGCTGGCAGGACCGGCTCGGCCTGGTCGAGTACGCCGTCGAGGACGCGCCGCAGATCCCCGACGACTGGACGGCCGGCACCGTCCCGCTGTCGTCGCTGGTCCGGGGCACCGGCGGGAACCCGACCCGGATCGTGCTGTTCCGCCGCCCCATCGAGCACCGCTGCGAGAGCCGCACCGACCTCGAGGCGATGGTGCTGACGATTGTCGTCGAGCAGGTCGCCGAGCTGCTCGGCATCGACGCCGACCAGGTCGACCCGCGCTACGACGGCGGCGACCCGTGACCGTCGACCAGCGCTCCATGACTGACCGGATGCTGGCGGGCGACCCCTACATCCCTGACGACCCCGAGATCGTGGAGATGCAGGCCGCCGCCCAGGACCTGATGGCGGCGTACAACGCGACGTCTCCGCGCGAGCTGCCGCTGCGACGGCTCCTGCTCGAGCGGCTGCTGGCCGGGATCGGCGAGGCCACCGACATCCGGCCGCCGCTGCACGTCGACTACGGCTCCAACACGACCATCGGCGCCCGATGCTTCGTGAACTTCGGGCTGGTCGTGCTCGACGTCGTCGAGGTCCGCGTCGGCGACGACTGCCAGATCGGTCCGAACGTCCAGCTCCTGACCGCGACCCACCCCCTCTCGCCGCAGGCCCGGCGAGACAAGTGGGAGGCGGCCGAGCCGGTGACGATCGGGCACAACGTCTGGCTCGGCGCCGGGGTGCTCGTGCTGCCCGGTGTCACGATCGGCGACAACACCGTCGTCGGCGCGGGCGCCGTCGTCACCCGCGACCTGCCGCCGAACGTGGTCGCGGTGGGCAACCCGGCTCGCGTGGTCCGCGAGATCAGCGACGCGGACTGATCAGGGCAGGCCGGGGCGTACGGCGGGGATCAGCCCGCTGAGCACCGGCTGACGCAGCGGCAGCACGGCAGCGCCGGACGGGCCGCTGACCATCGCGCTGCCCGTGACGACGGTCCGCGCCGGCGTGACGGTCACGAGCACCGCGCCGTCGGGCAGCGGCACCACGATGCCGCGGTTCGGGGAGATCTCGACCTTGGTGCTGTCCAGCTCGGCACCCGACGCGCTCCGCGACGTGACCGTCACGTCCCCGGCGTTGGTCGCCCCCGCGAGGAGCACGGACTTCTCGTCGCCCTGCGCGCCCTCGGGCAGCAGCACGGTCGCCGAGGTCTCGACCACGTCGGCGGGCACGGCGTGCGACAGGTCGTGCCCGACGTACGACCGGAGGGTGGCGGTGATCGGCCCGGAGGAGGTCAGCCGGACCCCGATCGCGCCGTCCTTGACGGCCGGCCCCAGCTCGCTCGACAGGGAGACGCGACGCACGCTCTGGGGCGCGATCCGGATCTCGGGCACGCCCTCGGGCGCGAAGACCGAGTCCTCGGTGACGAACTCCAGCCGGGCGCGCACCTCGTCGTCGCTGCTGTTCGCGAGCACCAGCGTGCGTCGGCCCTGGCCCGGGGCGAGGCCCATCAGCGTGTTCGAGGTCGCGGGGGCGGCCTGCGCGGGGAGCCAGTCCTGGGTCAGCTTCGCGGCGCCGACCTCGTCGTAGCGGTCGAGCACCGTCGAGCCGATCCGCCCGCGGGACGCCACGACCTGGATCGCCAGCTCGTCGCGCCGCGGCACGATCGACGCCAGGTCGAGCCGCACGCCGGTGCCACCGGACACCGAGACACCGCGCAGCTGGGGGACGTCGATGACGCCGGCGCGCCCGTAGACGGTGATGTCGGCGACGGCGGTGCCGGAGTCCGGGTTGACCAGCTCGAGCACCGAGGTGTGTCCGGCACCGGCCCCGACACCCGTGAACCACGAGACCGGTGCCGGCGCGACGCAGCCCGTGGCCGCCGTCTCGCGGCCGCCGAACCGGGCCGCGGTCAGCCCGGGAGCCGTCTCGTCCTCGCCGATCACGGCGGCCGGACCGTCGCCCCGGCCGACGGTGGTGACCTGCCCCGAGGTCACCCGGGCCTTGGTCGTCTTGTCGCCGAGGCCGACCCGGACGTCGCCGTCGACCCCGTCGGCGCTGCTGGTCAGCACCACGTCGGGCGCACCCTTCATCGGCGCAGGGCACACGACGGTGGCCGTCGTCAGATCGGTGCGGGTCGGCGGGCTGGTGGCCTCGCCGGCCTCGCCGGGGCGCACGGCGACCAGCGCGAGCGCCGTCAGCACCGGGAGCGCGACGGCCAGCAGGGTGGTCAGGTTGAGGCGGGTACGCCGGGTCGCGGAGCGGCGCCCGGGGGCGGTGTGGCTCATGACTCTCGCCTCCGGTTCGTGGTGGGCAGGCAGAGCACGGCGACCACCACGACCCCGATGCCCTGCAGCACCAGGAGCACCACGCGCAGCCACGAGGTCGGGCCGTCGAGGCTCGACCCGTCGAGCGGGCGGTCGACCTGCCAGGCCCGGGTGGTGCGGTCGGCGGCGCTCGCCTGGACGAGCCCGGGCGCTGCGTCGAGCACCGACGCGACCTCACCGTCGGCGGGCGAGGGCAGCACGACGTACTCGATGCCGCTCGCGCCCAGCGCATCGACCACCTCGGGGGTCGGGCGCGACACGAGCGCGCGCACCTCGGCCGTGAACGACTCGTCCTCGGCGGTCAGGGCGAGGATCTCGTCCTCGCCGAGGGTGACGCCGTCACCGCGGCGGACGGAGTAGGTCAGGCCGTCGTCGACGCTGCCGCGGACGACCAGGATCCCGTGGGCGGGTCCTTCCTCGGAGGTCTGCACCATGTAGACGGGGATGTCGGTGTCGATGCCGTGGGCGATCGCGTCGTCGGGCCCGGCCACCCACCAGCCCAGGCCGGCGAGGGGGACGACGGCCGCCGCGGCCACCAGGACCGCGGCCAGGACGCGTCGCCAGGAGCGCAGCTCGCGGGCCATGCCGACCGCACCCAGGGTCGTCGCGACGACGAACGCGCCCTGGAGCACGACCACGAGCGCGCCCAGCCCCGCGTCGACCGTGGTCGCCGCGAGCGCGACCGACACGGTGCCGAGGCCGGCGGCGAGCACCCCCGCGACCAGGGCGACGATCCAGCACACCAGCACGGGGATCCGGGTCGTCCGCGGGAGCAGGGCGAGCAGCGCCAGGACGGCCAGGACCGCGCCGAGCCACCAGGGGGCGCCCAGGTCGGCGAGCCGGCCGGTGGCGAGGTCGAGGGCGTCGATCTCCGGCATCGGCAGCCGGCCCACGTCGAGCACGAAGGCCTCGGCCGCACCGCGCTGGATCGCCGGGATCCACCACGGCGACAGGAGGAGCGGCCCGAGCGCCAGGGCGAGCGCGGGTGGGCCCCAGACCGAGCGGTCGCGGACCGCACCGCGCACGACCGCCGCGGCCGCACCGATGACGACCAGCCCGAGCAGCGCGGCGAGGATCCAGAGGACGGGCGCGAACGCCGCGCCCAGGGCGAGCAGCAGACCCGCACGCCAGGCGGCCCGCCACCGGCGGTCCGCGTCGGGGTCGGCGAAGCCGAGGGAGGCGTGCGCCAGCCAGGGCAGCACCACGGCGACGGCGACCACGCCGAACCTGCCGTCGCCCCACGCGCCGCTCACGACGGGCACGAGCGCCCAGGTGGTCGCGCCCCACAGCAGCGCCCAGCGCGGCGCACCGGCCGGGGTCGCGAGCCGACCGACCACCCGGAGGAAGCGCCACGCGCCCCAGAGGCCGAGCGGGACGGCCAGCACGAAGAGCGCCGACACGGCAGCCGACGCGCTCCCGCCGAGGAGGGTGGCCAGCAGGGCGAGCGGGGCGACGTACGCCGGAGCCGGGACGGCGGTCCCGGTGCCGAGGGGGTGCCACGTCTCGACGTGGAGGCGCCACCAGGTGGCGGCGTCGGCGGGCGCCGGGGACAGCCCGCCGCCGGACATCGAGTCGAAGGCGCCGCGCGCGGCGACGAACGCGAGCACCACGACGAGGGCCAGCGCGAGCGCGACCGGGTTGGTCAGGAAGCGTGCGACGAAGCCGGTGTCCTCGGCGAGCAGCTCGTCCTCGTCGGTGCGCGGTCGGGTCGCGGCGCTCGCCGGTGCGTGCTCGGCGGCCGCGGCCCGGCGGCGCTCGGCGACGTCCTGGGCCTGGTTGGTGGCCGCGGCCACGAGGTCACCGAGGAAGTCGAGCCCGTGCCGGTAGGGCACCCACCACGGCGAGAGCAGCCGGCGTACGTGCTCCTGGTCGCCGCGCTCGAGCGCCTGGCGCTCGCGGCGGGCGGCCCGGATCTGGCCGGGGCGGGAGTAGAGGGAAAGCAGCGCCGCCAGGTCGTCGAGGGCCTCGCCGACCGACCGGACGACGAGGAAGCCGAGCATCCGCAGCAGGGTGCCGAACACCAGCCGGACCACCAGCCAGGGCAGCGACCGGCGGCGGGCGTTGGCGAGCAGGGTGTAGAGCGCGGCGCGGCGCTCCTGGTAGTGCGTGTGCCGGCCGGTCAGCGTCGTACGCCGGGCGCCGCGGTGGGCGGCCTCGGCGTGGAAGACGACCGCGGCCGGGACGACCAGCGTGCGGTGGCCGGCCGCGGCGGCGCGCCAGCCGAAGTCGAGGTCGTTGCCGAAGATCGGCAGCTGGGCGTCGAAGCCGCCGAGCTCCTCGAGTACCGACCGGCGCACCAGCATGCCGGCGGTGTTGACCGCGAGCACCTCGCGGACCTCGTCGTGCTGGCCCTGGTCGTACTCCCCGCGCTCGAGGCCGGTCTCGCGCCGACCGGTGCCGGAGATGGTGACGCCGAGCTCGAGCAGCCGCTTCAGCGACGGCCACTCGCGCAGCTTGGGTCCGAGGACGTCGGCGGTCGGGTCCGCCTCTGCGGCCGCGAGCAGCGCCTCGAGCGCGCCCGGGTCGGGGTTGGCGTCGTCGTGGAGGATCCAGACCCACTCGCTGGTGGACCCGTGGTCGCGGAGGCGACCGAGGGCGAGGTCGACGGCGGCGGGGAAGGACGTCGAGCCCGGGACCCGGGCGACGTCGCCGAACGCGGCCTCGAGGAGGTTCGCGCTCTCGTCCTTGCTGCCGGTGTCGACGGCGACGACCGCGTCCACCGGGACGCGTTGCGCGCGCAGGCCGTCGATGACGGCGGGGAGCCAGCGACCACCGTCGTGACTGACCAGCAGTGCCGACACCGAAGAAACCACGATCCCGAACCCTATCGAGGACGCGGTAGCGGACTCGATGGCGGTGGTCGAGCGAGCCGCGCGACCGAGGAACGAGGTCGCGACCGGCGTGTCGAGACCGGGCGGGGGTGAGAAGCCGACTCGGCGAGCGAGACGACCGCCGCGGCGGGGCGTCCCGTCGATGCCGGGACGCCCTCGCCGATCACGGCAAGCGGTCGTACGTCGTACTGGTGTTGCCCTGCGTGTTGCCCTGCGTGTTGTCGTGCATGGTGCCCTGCGTCAGACGGCGCGCTTCTTCAGCTTGCGGCGCTCTCGCTCGGAGAGACCACCCCAGATGCCGAACCGCTCGTCGTTCATGAGTGCGGACTCGAGACAGTCGTCTCGGACCTCACACGTGAGGCAGACCTTCTTGGCCTCCCTCGTGGACCCTCCCTTTTCGGGGAAGAACGCCTCGGGGTCGGTCTGTGCGCAGAGCGCACGGTCCTGCCATCCCGCTTCCTCGGCGTCCCCGTCGAGGAGAAAGAGTTCTCTCACGGCACTCGCCCTTTCGACCCGGTTGTTGCTCCCACATCCGCGTTGTCGTCGCGACCCGGACCCCCGGGGGAATCGGGACCGGCCTCGTCGCGTGGAAA
>JAOPXG010000415.1 GCA_025965275.1 Nocardioides sp. | reverse complement strand
CCGGACCGAAGCGGTTCTTCATGGCGCGCACCACCCGGAAGCGCGAGTCGCGGTCACCCTCGAAGTGGAGCACCACGTCGACGACGTGCTCGAGCACCCGCGGGCCGGCGATCGAGCCGTCCTTGGTAACGTGGCCGACGATGACCATGGTGATGTTGCGGGTCTTGGCGACGCGGATCAGCGCCGCCGCGACCTCCTTGACCTGGGTGACGCCGCCGGGCACGCCCTCGACGCCGGGCGCCCCGATGGTCTGGATCGAGTCGACGACCACGAGCGTGGGGCGGACCTGCTCGATGTGGGTCAGCACCGCACCGAGGTCGGTCTCGGCCGCGAGGTAGAGCTCGTCGTGCACACCCCCCGTCCGGTCGGCACGCAGCCGGACCTGGGAGGCCGACTCCTCGCCCGTGACGTAGAGGGTGCGGCGCTGGTAGCGCGCCGTCTGGGCGGCGACCTCGAGCAGCAGCGTGCTCTTGCCGACGCCGGGCTCGCCGGCCAGCAGGATCGCGGCGCCCGGCACCAGCCCACCGCCGAGCACCCGGTCGAGCTCGGGGACGCCGCTGCTGCGGAACTCGGAGTCCTCGGCCGAGACCTGGCCGATCGGCACCGCGGGCCGGGTGACCGGCGTGGCCGTCGTCCGCCCGGCCGGCACGACCGCCGCCTCGGCGACCGATCCCCACGCCTGGCACTCGCCGCAGCGGCCGACCCACTTCGTCGTCTCCCAGCCGCACTCGGAGCAACGGAAGGCGGCGCGGGGGGTCTTCGACATGGGTGGAACGGTAGGCGCCGGCGCCGACAGTCCGTCCGAGGATCGAGGGTGCTTCTGCAAACGCGCGCGGTTGTGGTCTCATTGGATCGATCAAGACGATCCCCGGCAGGTCGAGGAGGTGGGGTTGTCCAGGAGCTCGGGTCGGCCCGCAGGTCGGCTTTCGGTGACCCCGCTGAGCACGACCCCGCCCACGTTGGCGGACGTCGCCGAGCTGGCGGGGGTCTCGCGGCAGACGGTCTCGAACGCCGTCAACAACCCCGACCTGCTGCGCTCCGACACCCTCGCTCGCGTCCAGGACGCGATCGAGGCCCTCGGCTACTCGCCGAACCGGGCCGCGCGCAACCTGCGCACCCGCGCCTCCCACCTGATCGGGATGCGGATCGGTCCGGCCCAGGAGGGCACGGCCAACGCGACCATGGACCGGTTCGTGCACTCGCTCGTCGAGACTTCGCGCGAGGCGGGCTACCACGTGCTGCTCTTCGCCGGCTCGGGTGAGGACCCGCTCGCGGGCTACGACGACCTGCTCCGCTCGACGGCCGTCGACGCGTTCGTCGTCACCGACACCTACCTGGGCAACCCCCAGGCCGTCTGGCTCGAGCAGCGGCGTGCTCCCTTCGTCGCCTTCGGCCGGCCCTGGGACCACCCCGACGCCCGGCACCCGTGGGTCGACGTCGACGGCGCGGCCGGCACCGACCTCGCGACCACCCACCTGCTCGACCGCGGCCACCAGCGGATCGCCTGGATCGGCTGGCGCAAGGACTCCCGCATCGGCGAGGACCGGCGGGCCGGCTGGAGCCGGGCCCTCCACGCCCGCGGCCTGCCGACCACCGGCCTGGCGTCACGGGTCGAGGACACCGTCGCCAGCGGGCGCGAGGCGAGCGCCGTGCTCCTCGACGAGGCGCAGCCGACCGCCTTCGTCTGTGCCTCCGACACCCTCGCGATGGGGGTGCTGCACACGTTCCGGGACCGCGGTATCACGGCCGGCCGCGAGATGTCGGTCGTGGGCTTCGACGACTCCCAGGTCGCCCAGGTCGTCCCGTTCGGCCTGACCTCCGTGCGGCAGCCGCTCGAGGACGTCGCGGTCGAGATCGTCAAGGCGCTCGAGGGCCTGCTCGCCCACCCGCCCACCATCGCCACCAGCGCGCTGCTCGTGCCGACCCTGGCGCTGCGTGGGTCCAGCTAGCGGAGACGCGGAGCGGATCCGCTGATGGTGGTCGAGCGAGCCGCGCGACTGAGGAACGAAGTCGCGACCGGCGTGTCGAGACCTGGTGACGTACGCGGAGTCAGTAGTTCCGCCACCACACGTTGACCGCGTAGTCGACCTCGGTGCCGACGTGCTCGGCGAGCACCGCGTCGGCCACGGCCGCGGTGAACTCGATGCGGACGACGCTCTCCAGGTCGGCGCGCGAGGAGAACGACCAGCGCATGTCCACGGGCGACCGGGTCCAGCCGCGCGTCGACCAGAAGCGCTCGACCGCGACCGGGTCGACCTCGGGGTAGCCGCGACGGAACCAGCCACCGAACGTCGAGCGCGTCGGGTCGTTGTCGATCACGAACGCCGCGCCCCCACGACGTACGACGCGGTCGAGCTCGGCGAGACCCGGCTCGCAGCCCGGTCCGAAGAAGTAGGCCCACCGGGCGTGCACGACGTCGGCCGACGCGTCGGCGACCGGGAGCGACTGCGCGGCACCCTGGTGGACGGTGACGTTCGCGAGCCGGCGGGTACGACGGCGGGCCAGCGCGACCAGGTCGGCGTGCGGCTCGACGCCGACCACCGTCGCGGCCTCGGCGGCGAAGAGCGGCAGGTGGAAGCCGGTGCCGCAGCCGACGTCCAGGACGTCGCGCCCGGTCCAGGTCGCGACCGCCCGCATGGCGGCCTCGACCGCGCCGTCGGGGTCGACCGCGCGGTTCTCGGTCTCGTACGTCGCCGGGTGGTTCCAGATGTTGGGGCTCGGCCGGGCCCCGGGTGAGACGATCAGCCGACTGTCACAGACGGACGAGGCCGTTGGGCGTCTGGATCTGGGCCGCGATGATGCCGGGGGTGCCGTTGGGGGCGACCCACTCGACCTTCACGTCCTCCAGGGGCGCCTCGACGGTCTCGCCGAGCCACTCGCTGACCCGCTGCGGGTCGCCCGCGATCTCCAGGCAGGCCAGGGAGTACGCCGGGTCGGCGCCCGTGCTCGGGTGCAGGTCGGCCGGGACGTCCCACTCGATGAAGAACGGCAGCTGGGGGTCGGCGATCAGGCCGTTGATGCCGATCTGCTTCCAGCGCAGCGCGGTGCCGTCGGGACGGTGCCGGCTGCCGACCGCGGCCTCACGTCCGAGCCGCGACTCGACGGCGGAGATGTCGTTGACCGCGACGACCCAGCCGAGCCAGCCGCCGCCGAGCGCCGAGCGGGCGCGCACGGCCTGGCCGAACGGCGCCTTGTCGGACGCGGGGTGGTCGAGGACCTCGACGATCTCGAGGTAGTTGTCGCCGGCGAGCGGCATGATCATGTTGCGGGTCCCGAATCGAGGGTGCACACCACCGTCGACGAAGTCCTTGCCGAGCAGTCCCCCGATGCGCTGGGCAGTGCTGGCGAGGCCATCCGGTCCTGCTGCGAAAGAAAGATGGTCCAGGCGCATGGAGAGATTCTCGGCGTCCTCTCGCGGG
>JAOPXG010000395.1 GCA_025965275.1 Nocardioides sp. | reverse complement strand
CTGCTGCTCGGCGGCGGACTCGTCGCGAGCGGCCTGGGCGCGCGCGGCGCCCTCCTGCTGGGCCGCCTCCTGGCTCGCCTCGCGCAGCTCCTGGGCCGCCTCCTCGCGCTTCGCGTCGGCGACGGCGTCGTCGGCGAGGCCCTCCTTGCGGGTGCGGGCCGCGGCCTGCTGGAGCTGCCCCTCCTCGACGAGGGCGTCCTTGCCGGTCACCGCGCCGGCGAGCTCCTTCGCCTTGCCGGCGATGCTGTCGAGCATGCCCTCGCGGGCCTGGGCTGCCTTGTCTGTGCTGTCGTTGCTCATGTCCTGCAGTGCCCGATGCGCGCGGATCTGAGACAGGTCCGGGCCTGTGACGCTGCCCTCGTCGCTGCATCCGGGCCGCCGGCATCGCCCGAGCCGATGCCCAACATCACGGCACGACGGGGCCGACGACGTCGACCTGCACGTGACGGTGCTGTCCGTGGTCGATACCAGGGTTTCCCGAAGGCGCTCAGGGGGGAGGACTACCCTGAACGCAACGCGGAACTGTCGACACCGAGCCGGACGTCGTCGTTCCGCGTCGTCGCATCCTCCAGGCGTACCTCGGATCGCCAGTCAGGTTTTCATGTCAACGCTCGCCACCTTGCCCGCTCCCGTCCTCGATCCGACGGTCGACGAGCCACGCCACTGCCCGAGCCTGGGCGCCGTGGTCCGCAGGGTCGGCCTGAGCCTCCTGGTCGCGTGCGCGATCCCGGCGGCGCTCTTCTACGTCTGCTTCCGAGTCAACGGCGTGTGGACGGCGATCTTCGTGGCGCTCGGTTGGTCGTACGGCGCGATCGCTTGGCGGGCGCTGACCGGACGTCGTACGTCGGGCCTGCTGATCCTCACCGCGGTCGTGATGACCGGCCGCACCCTGATCGCGCTGCTGACCGACAGCACGTTCCTCTACTTCCTCCAGCCGATCATCAGCGACGGCGTGATCTCGGTCATGTTCCTGCTCTCGCTCGCGACCGCGCGACCGATGGTGGCGCGGCTGGCCGGTGACTTCTACCCGATGGACCACGAGCTCTCGGTGCGGCCGCGGATCCGGCGCCTCTTCTGGCAGCTGACCCTCATGTGGGCCGCGCTCTGCCTCGGCAAGGCGCTGATGACGCTGTGGCTGCTCCAGTCGCAGTCGCTCGATACGTTCGTCCTGGTCAAGAGCGTCTCGGTGCTCTCGATCAACGCCGCCGCGGTGGCCGTGACGATCGGCGCGGCCGTGCTGGTCGCCCGCAAGGAAGGCCTGCTCGCCCCTCGCGTGGCGGTTGCGGTCTAGCTCTTCGACCCGCCGTGCATGACGGGGTACGGCGAGTTCGCGCTGGTCCGCGGTGGTTTCGAGGCTGGGTTCGCTCGCACCTCAACCACCGAACAACCACCTCACCCGAGGGCGTTGAGCGTCTGCAGGTCGTCGTCGTCGAGGTGCAGCTTCCCGGCCGCGAGGTTCTCCTCCAGGTGCGCGACCGAGCTGGTGCCCGGGATCAGCAGGATGTTGGGGGAGCGCTGGAGCAGCCAGGCGAGCGCGACCTGCATGTGCGTGGCGCCGTGCTTGGCCGCGACGCCGTTGACCGCCTCGATGTCGAGCGGGCTGAAGCCGCCGAGCGGGAAGAACGGCACGTAGAAGATGTCCTGCTCGGCCAGGGCGTCGACGAAGTCGTCGTCCTCGCGATGGGCGAGGTTGTAGGCGTTCTGGACCATCGCGACCGGCGCGATGTCCTGGGCGATCTTCACCTGCTCGGGCGTGCAGTTGCTCAGCCCCAGGTCGCAGACCAGCCCCTGGCTGCGCAGGTCGGCGAGCACCGTCCACTGCTCCTCGAAGCTGCCCTCCCAGTCGTCCATGAACCGCAGGTTCACGCCGCCGAGCCGCTCGACGGCCAGCCGGCCGAGGTTGTCGTGGACGGCCGCCTTGATCTCGTCGGGGCTGAACGCCGGCAGCCAGGCGCCGTCGTCGGTGCGCCGGGCACCGACCTTGGTGACCAGCACCAGCTCCGGCGGATAGGGGTGCAGCGCCTCGCGGATCAGGTCGTTGGCGACGTAGGGGCCGTAGTAGTCGCTGGTGTCGATGTGGTCGACGCCGAGCTCGATCGCGCGCTGCAGCACGCGCACCGCCTCGTCCGGGTCGGCCGGCGGGCCCATGATGCCGGGGCCCGTCAGCCGCATCGCGCCGTACCCGATCCGCTTCACGTCCGAGAGTCGCTTCATGCTCCCACTCTGCTCCGTCGCGTCGGCACAGCCAAACGCAAGACCGACTTGACGGAACCGCGCCCCGCGCCCGGCGGTTCGGTCTACGCTCGTGACGTTCGGCGCCGCCGTCGTCGTCGGTAGTCACAGTCAGCATCAGAGCGCACGGGGGAGTGCATCCGGTGACCGAGTTCGACCTGCGCCCGCCCGCAGACCAGGTGTTCGTCGATCTCCGCGTCGTGGAGGACTACGTCCGCGACTCGAAGCTCGCGCTGACCAACGCGGTCGCCTACGTCGCCCTGATCGGGTCGTTCGCGCTGCTGCGGGTCGCGTTCGGCGTCCCCTACCTGCGCGCCGCGCTCGGCCTGTACGTCGTGGTGTCCCTGCTCGGCGTCGTCGTCAAGCTCCGCCTGTCCGGTCTCGACGCCAGCGGCCACCTGCTCCGGTACGCCGGCGGGGCCGCGGCCGGGCTGGTGGTCGGGCTCCCCGTCCTGCTGGCCCTGGTCGAGGCCAACCGCGGCACCCTCTTCGCGGAGGCCCTCGCCGGGCTGGTCGCGGTCACCGTCACCCACGTGGTCGATCGGGTCACGCTCGCCCGTGGGTGAGGTCCTTGGCGCGATCCGGGGTGAGCGGCTCGAGCCTGCCCTGCGCCGGCTGGCTCGCTGGTGGTCGGTCCGGTGGCTGGTGCGCCTGTCCGGAGCCGGGCTGGCGCTGGTGCTCCTGGTCGAGCTCGCGCTCTCGTGGGGAGCCGGCGACCGGCGCCCGATCGAGGCCGACCCACCCTCGCTGGCGGAGGTCGACGCCTCGCTCGCGCTGGCCGAGCACTACCTCGACGGGCTCTACCGTGACGTCGGCGCCGAGCGTGCGGTCGTCTCGGAGTACTACGCGCTCCCGCTCCGGGTCTACTTCACCGGCCCCCGCCTGTGGGTGCGGCCGGGTGACAGGCAGGTCACGATCATCGGCGGCGAGCAGAGCCGGCTCCGCGAGTCCTACGTCTTCCAGTACGACGTGCCCGGGGTGACCGACCCCGTCCAGCTGCTCACCGTCGTGCGCTGGGACGACACGTCCGGCGATGCCGACGTGGAGGTCTCGCAGGTCGGCGGCGACGCCGACGAGCCGATGATCGTCGAGCTGGGGGACCAGCCGCTCGCCCAGTGGCGCCCGGACCTGATCGAACGGAGCGCGTCGATCGTCGTCACGCCGGAGACCTACAGCGACCTGAAGAGTCAGCGCTACACCATCCGGCACGTCGCGATGATGTCCGCGTCGGCCTATCGCTACCGCGGGATGACCGGCCGCGCGAAGCGCCTCGACACGCTCGTCCACCGGTCCGGCTACGACCCCGACGCCGATGTCTACTCGCCGATCTGGGGCCGCGGAGCGACCCAGGCCGACGGCTTCGTGTTCGACCCGTCGGTCTATCGTGACTGCACCGATGCTTCGGTCGCCAGCTCGATGCCCGAGTCGCCGACCTACTACCCGTACCAGTCGAAGGTGTGCGCGATTCCGACCCGCGGCTACGTGGCGATGTCCCGTGAGGACCCGCTCGTGCCCCTTGCCCAGGGGCTGCACATCCTGCAGCGCTACGCCGACCCCGAGCACGAGTACTCCGACGGTGAGCACCTCAACAACACCGTCGACGGGCTGGTCGCCGACATGGAGCGGCGCTACCGCGGCGCGGGCGGCATCGCCGAGTGCCTGCCGGGCTCGTGCGACTCGGGATCGACCTCGACCCTGCGAACCGTGCTCTTCGGGATGGTCGAGACCGATCTCGGCTTCGGACTCGGCGACGACACGTCGCGCACCTATGCCGACGCGGTCGCCGAGGCGTTGCTGGACCAGCAGGTCGGGTCCGACGGCCTGATCCCGACGACGAACCTCGGCGATCTCTACCGCCCCGACCAGACCGGGGGCTTCTACACGCATGTCAGCTCCGACGGACGCTCCGGTGAGCCGGACTCCTTCACCCGGCGCCAGATGAGCAGCCTCGCGTCGGCGCTCGACATCCGGCCCGAGTACGTCGGCGAGATCGCCACCAACGCCGAGACGACGCTCGCGGCGTACGCCTTCCTCGTCCGCTACCGCTGCGCGCGGTTCGGCGTCGAGTGCGGCGCCTGGTCGGGTGACCGGGGCACCTCCGAGCGATGAGGTTCACGCGCACGATCGCCCTGGCGGGCGTGGGTCTCCTGTGGCTGGGCTTCGGCCCGCTCGTCCTGCTGCTGGCCGGCCTCTCCCTCTGCTTCCGGCAGGTCCGCGACTGGCTGCGGCCGACCCGCCGCGTCGTCCTGGCGTGGGTCGGGGCCGTGCTCGCCCTGGCCGCGGTGGCGTACGCCGTGCCCGACGGCTGGGTCCGGCTGCCCCCCGGGCCCGGACACCTGGTGACACCGGGCTACGTCGGCCGGCCGGCCACCGCGCAACCCGTCAAGGCGTTGCTCACCGAGAGTCCCCACCTCGCACCGGGTGGCAGCCGTTGGCCCGGCCCGATGGGCGACTCCCCGCACGTCTGGTCGAAGTCGTACGGCGTCGACGGCTGCCGGCGGATCGCGGTCGACTCCCACGGCCGCTTGGTCTCGCTCTGCGGCAGTGCCGGCGCGCCCGTGCTGCGGCTGGTCGACCCCAACAGCCTGCGCCAGCTCGCGTCGAAGGACCTGCCCGAGCGCGACGACAGCCCGTGCTTCGGGGCGTTCTACGTCGACGACCACGACCGGGCGGTGGTCGCGACGAACGACCGGCGCATCCTGCTGGTCAGCACGGCCGACGCCGAGGGCGATCCCGACCTCACCACGCAGGCGACCGTCGGCATCGAGGACGACATCCCCGACGAGGACTGCGTGGTCGGTCTCCAGCCGGACTGGCAGGGCCGCACCTGGTTCGTGTCGGCGGGCGGCCGGGTGGGCGTCGTCGACGACGGGAAGGTCCGGGTCGCCGACCTGGCCGAGCAGGTCGACCGGCCGCTGACGGTCACCCGCGACGGGGTGTACGTGGTGAGCGACGAGGCGGTCTACCGGATCGGCGCCGCCGCCGGCGCGAAGCCCACGGTGGCCTGGCGCACGCCGTACGACGGCACGAGCGGGAGCGCGCCGGTCGTGCTGAGCTCCGGGCTCGTCGCGGTCGCCGTCAACGGCGACTCCGGTCTGCAGGTGGTGCTTCATCGGCCCGGCGACGGCGAGGAGGTCTGCCACACGGCGGTCTTCGGCGACGACAGCTCGACCGACGGCGGCCTGGTCGCGGCGGGCGACGCGGTCGTCGTGCAGAACGGCTCCGGGTACGGCGGACCCCTCTCGACCGTGCTCGGCCGCACCACCGACCGCGGCCTGGCCCGGGTCGACGCCGACTGCGAGGTCGCCTGGTCCGCCGACCTCGACGTCCCCAGCTCACCGCCGGCCGTCTCGCTCGCGAGCGGGCTGGTCTTCACCTACCTCAAGCGGCACAGCTGGCTGGGCGTCGACGCGTGGTACCTCGGCGCCGTCGACCTGCGCACCGGCCGGCTCGTCTACGGCGTCCGCACCGGCCTGACGGTCTTCGCCGCCAGCCACCACGGCGGGGTCGCGCTCGGCCCGGACGGCTCGGCGTACGTCCCGGTCCTCGGCGGCCTGCTCCGGGTTCGCGACGCCCACGCCGACTGAAGCGCCACCGTCGGTCGATCCACGGAGCGACGCGCGGCGGATCGGCCGCGCCCGTCAGGGGTAGCGGACCCCGGTGACCTCTTCGCTGATCTGCCACAGCCGGCGCTGCGCGGTCTCGTCGTACGACTGCTTGTTGCTGCTGGTGACCTGCGGGTGGCCGCCCCACTCGGCGAGGCCGTCGGGGCCGACGTAGGTCGCGCCCGGCAGGTCGGCGGTGGCCGCCATCAGCGTCGGCCACGCGCCCTGGTCGGCGCTGTTGGGCGAGACCACCTTGATCACGGCGTCGAGGATCGACGCGACGCCCCCGCTGGAGCGGCCGTACTGCCCGTTCGCCGCCAGGTGGGTCGACGCGAAGCCGGGGTGGGCGGCGAGCGCCTTGACCGGCACCTCGGCCCGGCGCGCGCGCCGGTCGAGCTCGTAGACGAAGAGCAGGTTCGCCAGCTTCGACTGCCCGTAGACCGGCCAGCGCTGGTAGCGCCCCTCCTGCACGTGCGGGTCGCCGAGCGGTGCCTTGCGCGCGATCCGGTGCATCTGCGACGACACCGACACGACGGTCCCGGCACCGCTGGCGACCAGTTGTGGCAGCAGCAGCCCGGTCAGCAGGAACGGCCCGAAGTGGTTGGTCGCCATCTGCTGCTCGAGGCCGTCGGCCGTGCGGTGGTACGGCGTGCCCATCACCCCGGCGTTGTTGACCAGGACGTCGATCGGCCCCAGGCCCGCGGCCTCGGCGGCGGCGCGGCGGACCGAGCCGAGGTCGGCCAGGTCGACCACCAGCTTCTCCAGCCCGGCACCCGGCACCTCGGCGAGGATCGCGGCCTCCGTCTCGTCGAGCCGCTGCTCGGTGCGGCCGGCGAGCACCACCCGGGCGCCGCGCCGGGCGAGCTCGAGCGCCGTGAACTGCCCGAGCCCGCCGACCGTGGTGCCGGTGACCAGCACCGTCCGGCCGGCCTGGTCGGGGATGTCGGCGAGGGTCCAGCGGTCGGCGGCGGTCACGGGGTGGTCGCCAGGCTGTCGAGCACCCGGCGGCCGAGGTCCTCGTCGCCCTCGACGGCGACCGTGCCGGGCTCCGCCTCGCAGCGGCCGCCGGCCAGCCGGATGAACGCCTCGCGGTCCATGCGCAGCGTGGTCGTCGGCTCGGCCGGTACGGAGGGCAGCCGCTCCCCGCGGCGGGCTTCGTTGACGGTGAACGCGACCGGCTCGCTGCCCGCCAGGTCGAGCACGACGGTGGTGCCCGGGTCGGCGCCGACCAACTTGGCGACGACGTAGCCCAGGCTCTCGGCGAGGTACTCGGCCGTGTGCCGGGCCGCGACCGAGTCGAGGCCACCGGGGCGGTCGACCGCGCGGCGGATGTCCTGCTCGTGCATCCAGACGTCGAGCGGCCGGTTGCGCAGCAGCGTGCGCCAGTCCCAGCCGACGCCGCCGAAGATCGGCTCGGGCTTCGCGCTCGCGTCCGTGGGTGGGTCCGCGAGCAGCCGGGTGTGCCGGGCGGTGGCGGCCGCGCGGATCTCGTTGATGATCGAGTCGGGGCTGGCGTCGCGCCGGTTGACGACCCCGATCTCGGTGTAGAGGCCCATCGGGCCGGTGACGTGCTCGGGCTCCCCGACGTCGGCGGTCTCCTCGCCGTTGCCGGCCAGGATCGACTCGAGGTGGGCGACGTGCGATGCGACCGCGCGGACGTCCCAGCCGGCCAGGTCGGTCGGCGTCGACCACTCCTCGGCCGGGATCTCCTCGAGGAGGTCGGTGAAGTCGTTGATGGCCTGCCACCAGACGTCGACGTACCTGCTGAGCAGCTCTCCGTCTGTCTGAGCATCGATCATGCCCAGCACCCTATGCGGGCAGGCGCACCGCGAGAACGGCGACGTCGTCGCGGAGGTCCGTCCCGACGAGCTCGCCGATGACGGCGTCGAGGAAGGCCTCCACGTCGAGGCCGTGGTGGCGCCCGGCGACCGTGGCGAGCCGGTCGAGGCCGTCGCTGATGTCCTCGCCGCGGCGCTCGGCGAGCCCGTCGGTGTAGAGCAGCAGCGTCGAGCCGGGAGCGATGGTGGCGCGGTGGTCGATCCGGGCGGTGTCCGACACCACCCCGACGAACAGGTCGGGGACCCCGCCGTCGAGGAACTCGACCGTGCCGTCTGCGGAGACCAGGATCGGTGGCGGGTGGCCGGCGTTGGTCCACAGCAGCGTGCGGCCGCCGTCCGGGGCGGGCTCGGGCTCGACCCGGGCGTAGACGAGGCTGGCGATCCCGTTGACATCGAGGTCGCGCATGGCGCGGTCCAGCCGGTGCACGTGGGCGGCGGGAGTGTCGTCGACCGCCCAGGCGATCGTGCGAAGCATGGTGCGCAGCTGGCCCATGATCGCCGCCGCGGCGATGTCGTGGCCGACGACGTCGCCGACCATCAGGCCGGTAGCGCCCGACGACATGATCACGGCGTCGTACCAGTCGCCGCCGACCTGGTCGCGGGAGGCGGCCGGACGGTAGCGGGCGGCCAGCTCGAGGGACTCCGGGTCGGGCAGCGTGGGCAGCAGCGCGCTCTGGAGGATGACCAGGGCGTCGAGCCGCTCCTGGAGCAGCAGCGCCCGCTGCGCGGCCTGCGCGGAGTACGACGCCAGCGCCTCGATCGTGATCCGGTCCTCGTCGGAGAGCTCGTGCACGTCCTCCCACATGAAGGCGACCGCGCCCAGCACCGCACCGCGCGACACCAGGGGCTGGAAGGTCCGCGACTCGGCGATCTGCTTGGTCAGGACGAGGTGCGGGTAGCGCTCGTTCTGCGCCTTGCGGCTCCGGAAGTAGAGCGGTGCGCCGTGGAGGGCCGTCTCGCCCAGCGGGTTGGAGTCGTCGAGGGGGAGCGTGGCGTTGAGGCGGGCGGACTCCCACGCGGTGGTGGGGGAGTCGACGTAGGCCAGGACGTCCGGGCCGCCGGCGCCGTCCTCGCTGCCGAGGGCGCGCAGCCACATGCCGGCCTGGATGCACCCGAGCTGGTCCTGGGCGATCTGCTCGACGGCCTGGGCGACGTCGACCATCGTGTGGGTCACCGACAGCCCCTCGCTGAGCGCGAGCAGCACCCGGCTGCGTTGGGAGAGGTGCTCCTCGAACCCGCGCTTGGCGCGCTCGGCGAGCTCCGTCGAGCAGGCGGCGGCGAGGTCCTCGAGCATCTCGAGGTCGGCCGCGCTCCACTCCCGCGGCTCGTACTCGAGCGCGCACAGCGACCCGACGATGGCGCCGGTGTGGTCGGTGATCGGCCAGCCCGCGTAGGCCATCACACCCAGGTCGGCGATCGCGGGATGCTGGTGCAGCCGGGCGTCCTTGCGCAGGTCCGGGACGACGACCGGTGCCTGGTCGATCACGACGTACTTGCAGAAGGAGTGCGACAGCGGCGTCTCACGGACCTCGTCGAGGTCCGACGGCAGCCCGCAGGCACCAGGGAACACCTGGCGCTCGTCCTCGACGAGGGTCACCAGGGCCACGGACGTGCCGAGGGCCCGGGACACCATCCGGGCGTACCGGTCGAACGAGGGGTCGGCGCCGACGGCGTCCGGGGGTGTCATGGGTGGGGGGCCTCCGAACCGAACGATATCCGTCCGGAATGGGTGGGGGGGCAGGATCCGCCGTTCCTCACCCTTGGGGGTGGCCGTCAGCCCGTCGCCAGCTTCACGGCGATCGCGAGCATGGTGAGCCCGATCAGCACGTCGAGCACCTGCCACGCCCGCGGGCTGGCGAGCACCCGCCCGGCGAGCCGGGCGCCGTACCCGAGACCGCAGAACCACAGCGTGCTCGCGACACACGCGCCGAGCGCGAACCACCAGCGCCCGGTCGGGCCCTCGTGGTTGGCGATCGAGCCGAGCAGCAGCACGGTGTCGAGGTAGACGTGCGGGTTGAGCCAGGTCAGGGCGAGCGCACGCAGCGCGATCCCACGCCTGCCTGTCGAGCCCCCGTTCGCCGCGTGCAGCGCCTCGGCCCTGCGGGCGCGCAGCAGGGTACCCACGCCGTACCAGGTGAGGAACGCGACGCCGAACCAGCGCACCACGTCGATCGCCCACGGCGCCTTCTCGACGATCGTGCCGATGCCGCTCACGCCCGCGACGATCAGGATCACGTCCGAGACCGTGCAGATCGCGACCACGATGCCGACGTGGTCGCGGGCCAGACCCTGCCGCAGCACGTAGGCGTTCTGCGCGCCGATGGCCACGATGAGGGTGAGCCCGGTGACGAGGCCGGCGAACGTCGAGTCGAGCACCCGGCCACGCTAGGGCTCCCGGCCTGATGAAGGCCAGCGAAAGAATCTACAGAACCATTAGCATCGCTACATGGACCTCGCGCCCTCCCAGCTGGCCGCGCTGGTCGCGATCGCCGACCAGGGCACGTTCGAGGCCGCGGCCCGGCACCTCCATGTCACGCCGTCCGCGGTGAGCCAGCGGATCCGCGCCCTCGAGTCGGCCGTGGGTCGGGTGGTGGTCCAGCGCACGACGCCGTGCCGGCCCACGGCCGCCGGTGAGGTGCTGCTGCGCCTGGCCCGCCAGACGCAGCTCCTGTACGACGAGGTGCGCGACGCGCTCGCCGACGGACACCGCTCGACCGTCGACCTGCCCGTGGCGGTCAACGCGGACTCCCTGGCGACCTGGTTCCGCGACGTGGT
>JAOPXG010000386.1 GCA_025965275.1 Nocardioides sp. | reverse complement strand
CGCCTGCCACTCCTCGGGGCTGTCGGTGCGCGCGTTCACCAAGTCGATGCACGTCGTCGACTACTCGCGCGACGCGCTCGAGGCCGTCGCCGGCCACGTCGTCACGCTCGCCGAGGCCGAGGACCTGCCCGGCCACGGTGCCGCGGTCTCGGTTCGGTTCGAGCGATGACCTGGCCTCCGCTGCGGGAGGAGCTGCGCGGCATCGAGCCGTACGGCGCCCCCCAGCTGGACGTGCCCGTCCAGCTCAACGTCAACGAGAACCCGTACGGGCCCTCGCCGGCCTGCGCGGCCGACATCGCGGCCGCCGTCGCGACCACGGCGGCGACCCTGAACCGCTACCCCGACCGCGAGTTCACCGAGCTGCGCACCGCGCTGGCCGACTACCTCGGCCACGGCGTCACCCCCGAGCAGGTGTGGGCGGCGAACGGCTCCAACGAGGTCATGCTGCAGCTGCTCCAGGCCTTCGGCGGCCCGGGGCGGGTGGCGCTGAGCTTCGCCCCGACGTACTCGATGTACCCGGAGTACGCCCGTGACTCGGTCACCGAGTGGGTCGTCGGCCACCGCGAGACCGACTTCTCGCTCGACCTCGACCACGCCCGCGACCTGGTGAAGGAGAAGCAGCCGAGCGTCGTGCTGCTGCCGAGTCCCAACAACCCGACCGGCACCGCGTTGCCGCTCGATGCGGTGACCACGCTCTGCGAGGCGGCCGGCGACGGGATCGTCGTCGTCGACGAGGCCTACGGCGAGTTCCGGCGCACCGGCACCCCGAGCGCCCTCGAGCTGCTGCCGCGGCACCGCAACCTGGTCGTCAGCCGGACCATGAGCAAGGCGTTCGCCCTGGCCGGCGCCCGGGTCGGCTACCTCGCCGCCGCCCCCGAGATCTGCGACGCCATCCGTGTGGTCCGCCTGCCCTACCACCTCTCGGCGGTCACCCAGGCGACGGCACTCGCGGCCCTGCGGCACGCCCCCGAGCTGCTCGGCAAGGTCGACCAGCTGCGGGCCGAGCGCGACGCGACGGTGACCTGGCTGCGCGGCCGGGGCCTCCTCGTCGCCGACAGCGACGCCAATTTCGCATTGTTCGGGACCTTCCGGGACCGTCATGCTGTGTGGCAGGGGCTGCTCGACCGGGGTGTGCTGATCCGGGAGACCGGCCCCGACGGCTGGCTGCGCGTCTCGATCGGCACGGCTGCGGAGATGCAGACCTTCAAGGAAGCACTGACCCAGGTCATGGAAGAGGCAGAGAGATGAGCAGGACAGCACGTATCGAGCGACAGACCAGCGAGTCGAAGGTGCTCGTCGAGGTCGACCTCGACGGCTCCGGACGCCACGACGTCTCCACCGGCGTCGGCTTCTACGACCACATGCTGATCTCGTTCGCCCGCCACGCGCTGGTCGACCTGACCGTCCAGACCGAGGGCGACACCCACATCGACGCCCACCACACCGTCGAGGACACCGCCATCGTGCTCGGCCAGGCGCTGCGCGAGGCGCTCGGCGACAAGGCCGGGATCCGCCGCTTCGGCGACGCGACCGTGCCGCTCGACGAGGCGCTGGTGCAGGCCGTCGTCGACGTGTCCGGGCGCCCCTACTGCGTGCACACCGGCGAGCCGGAGGGCCAGCAGTACGTCGTCCTCGGGGGCGACTACCTCGGCTCGCTGACCCGCCACGTCTTCGAGACGCTGGCCTTCCACGCCCACATCGCGCTGCACGTCCGCGTGCTGGCCGGCCGCGAGCCGCACCACATCGTCGAGACCCAGTTCAAGGCGTTCGCGCGGGCCTTCCGCGACGCGGTCGCGCTCGACCCGCGGGAGACCGGGGTCCCCTCGACCAAGGGCGCGCTTTGATCACCCCACCACGTTCTCCGATTCCCCCGCTTCGCTCCTCCATCGGACAACGCCGCGGGGACCTCGATCGCCGATGGCTGGCGTGACTCCTCAGGTCGTCGTCCTCGACTACGGGTCGGGGAACCTCCGCTCCGCCGTGCGCGCCGTCGAACGCGCCGGCGCGGAGGTGACGCTCACCGGAGACTTCGACACGGCCCTCAACGCCGACGGGCTGCTCGTGCCGGGCGTCGGGGCCTACGCCGCCTGCATGGCCGGGCTGCGCGCCATCAAGGGCGAGCGCATCATCGGGCGCCGGCTCGCGGGCGGCCGCCCGGTGCTCGGCATCTGCGTCGGCATGCAGATCCTCTTCGAGCGCGGGGTCGAGCACGGCGTCGAGACCGAGGGCTGCGACGAGTGGCCGGGGGTCGTGGAGCGGATCCAGGCGCCCGTCGTGCCCCACATGGGGTGGAACACCGTCGAGGTGTCCGAGGGCAGCACCCTCTTCGAGGGCATCGCGGACGAGCGCTTCTACTTCGTGCACTCCTACGGCGTCCGCGACTGGACCCTCCAGACCGACGGCCGCACGCGCGCGCCCCTGGTGACCTGGGCCGAGACCGGTTCCACCGAGCACGGCGGGGACCGGTTCGTCGCGGCCGTCGAGAACGGCCCCCTCACCGCCACGCAGTTCCACCCCGAGAAGTCGGGCGACGCCGGTGCGGCCCTGCTGCACAACTGGGTGCAGTCACTGTGAGCAAGGAGCGCGCCCAGCGCCGGGCCGAGCGCGAGCGGGAGGCTGCCGTGATGGCCGCCGCCCGGGCCGCCGAGGCCGAGCGTCGGCAGCGCCGCGACGCCCGGCTCCGCGCGGTGACCTCCCAGCTGCCGAAGCGGCGACCCAGGCCGACCGGGATCATCGCCGAGCGCCGCCGCAAGCAGACCGGCGCGACGATCGCGCTGCTGCTGGCGCTCAACGTCCTGGTGTGGGTCTTCCTCCAGGACTGGGGCGTCAGCCTGGCCGCCCTGGTGGTCAGCCTGCTCGCCGCGCCCGTCCTGTACACGATGCTCTTCCGCCGATCCTGAAGGAACACATGTCCGACTACCTCGAGCTCCTCCCCGCCGTCGACATCACCGAGGGGCAGGCCGTCCAGCTCGCCCAGGGCGTCGCCGGCTCCGAGCGCGCGTACGGCGACCCGGTGGCCGCCGCGATGCGGTGGCAGGACGCCGGCGCCGAGTGGCTGCACCTGGTCGACCTCGACGCGGCCTTCGGCCGGGGAAGCAACCGCGAGCTCCAGGCGCAGATCGTCGGCGCCCTCGACATCCAGGTCGAGATGAGCGGCGGCATCCGCGACGACGAGTCGCTCGAGGCCGCACTGGCGACCGGCTGCCGCCGGGTCAACATCGGCACCGCTGCGCTCGAGCAGCCGGAGTGGTGCGCGCGCATCATCGCCGAGCACGGCGACCGGATCGCGATCGGCCTCGACGTCCGCGGCCGGACGCTCGCGGCCCGCGGCTGGACCCGCGACGGCGGCGACCTGTACGACGTACTCGCCCGGCTCGACGCCGAGGGCTGCGCTCGCTACGTCGTCACCGACGTCAACAAGGACGGCATGCTCCAGGGCCCCAACCTCCAGCTGCTGCAGGACGTCTGCGCCGCGACCGACCGCCCGGTCGTCGCCTCCGGCGGCGTCACCACGCTCGCCGACATCGAGGCGCTGATGGGCCTCGTGCCGATCGGCGTCGAGGGCGCGATCGCGGGCACCGCGCTCTACGAGGGCCGGTTCACCCTCGAGGACGCGCTCGCCCTGACCAAGGGCTCCCGGTGAGCCTCGCCGTCCGCGTGATCCCGTGCCTCGACGTCGACGCCGGCCGCGTGGTCAAGGGCATCAACTTCCAGGAGCTGCGCGACGCGGGTGACCCGGTCGAGCTGGCGCGGATCTACGACGCCGAGGGTGCCGACGAGCTGACGTTCCTCGACATCTCGGCCTCCCACCAGGGTCGCGCCACCACGATGGAGATCGTGTCGCGCACCGCGGAGGAGGTCTTCATCCCGTTGACCGTCGGCGGGGGAGTCGGCAGCGTCGAGGACGTCGACCGACTGCTGCGCGCGGGCGCCGACAAGATCGCGGTCAACACCGCCGCCATCCACCGGCCCGAGCTGGTCGCCGAGATCGCGGACCGGTTCGGCAGCCAGGTCCTGGTGCTGTCGGTCGACGCCCGCCGTGCGCCTGGGACGGCATCTGGCTTCGAGGTCACCACCCACGGAGGCCGCAAGTCCGCCGGGCTCGACGCCATCGAGTGGGCCGTGCGCGCCGCCGAGCTGGGCGCCGGCGAGATCCTGCTCAACGCGATGGACGCCGACGGCACCCAGGACGGCTTCGACCTCGAGCTGATCCGCGCCGTACGGCGCGAGGTCACCATCCCGGTGATCGCGTCCGGCGGCGCGGGCGCCGTCGAGCACTTCGCGCCCGCGGTCGACGCGGGCGCCGACGCGGTGCTCGCTGCGACCGTCTTCCACTTCGGCACGCTGCGGATCGCGGACGTCAAGCAGGCGCTCGCCTCCGCGGGCCACCCGGTCCGCTAGCCGAGCGGGCCGATCGGACCCGGGCCGGGGCCCGGGCGGTTGGCGCGGTCGGACGCGTCGTTCTGCGAGTCGAGCGTGCTCCGCCGCATCCTGTCGGCGTCCACGCCACCGCGGCGCGGCCGGCCGCTGGTCCACCAGGCGAGTGCGCCGAGCACGACGACGACGACCAGGGCGATGATCCAGAGCATCGTGCCTCCCGAGCTGAGTGAGGAGCGGAGCGTATCCGCCGCGGTCCGCTAGAAGCCGGGGCTGAACGGGTTGCCGTGTCCGGGGCCGTGACCGTCCGGAGGACGCCCGGAGCGCATGCCGACGTCGCCCTCGGACTTCTCGCGGGCCTGCCGGAACTTCTCGGCGTCCACGCCGCCCGGCTTCTTGCGGCCGCTGGTCCACCACGCGAGCGCACCGAGCACGACGACGACCGCCAGGACGATCAACCAGAACATCATGGTGCCTCCCGAGGGGGTGGGATCGCAGCGTACCCCCGCTGACCCGCCGGAAACCGGATTCCTGGCTCAGACGCCGAGATCCGCCGTCCGCACGGCTTCGACGGCATCGTCCGGCCCGGTGAGCTCGACCCCGGCGACGGCCTGGCGGCCGAAGAGGAACAGCACCAGCTCGACGACCGGCCCGGTCACCGTCACCGGGTCCGCGCCCTTGCGCATGGCCGCCTCGGCACCGGAGTCGGAGCGGCGGAAGACGACCGGCACCGGCAGCGACCGGCCGAGGAACGCCGCGCCCCCGCGCAGCTGGCGCCACAGCTCGTCGAGGTCGGCCGGGTCGAGCTCGCGCGGCTGCCAGTCGGGCTGCGCGCGGCGCAGGTCCTCGAGGTGGACCAGGTACTCGAGCGTGTTGGCGGCCCTGTCGACCGGCGGCAGGGCGTACGGCGAGAGGCCGGGCGAGCGCAGCTTCTCGACGAGCACGCCGAAGTCGTGGCGCCGGTAGCGGGCCATCGACCGCTCGGTGAGGGCGGAGAGCGGGCCGACCACGATGCCGGCCGCTCCGACCGGGCGGCGCTCGCGCACCAGCAGGTGCGTGACGAGGTCCTTGGCGTCCCAGCCACGGCACAGGGTGGGGGCGTTCTCGCCGAGGAGGAGGGCGAGGTCGCAGAGGTCGGCGCGCTCGCGGCGGGCCAGGGACGCACTCATGCCGGCGAGCCTATTGTCCGTGCCCGGGAATACCCTGACCGTCCCGCTGGGTTGTCAGCGGCTGAGACGAGAAGAGGCACGACCCAGGTGACGGACCAACGGCGCAGCCGGCGCGGCACGACGCGAGAGGGCTTCGCCGTACTCGCCGTGGCGATCCGCCGCGAGCCGTTGATCTTCACCCTCTCGACCGTCGGCAGCCTGCTGTTCGGTGCGTTGACCGTGGCCGACGCCTGGGTGCTCGGCTGGGCCACCGACCACGTCGTGCTCCCCGCCTTCCGCGACGGCGAGATCGGTGCCGACATGCTGCTCGCGGTCCTGGCGCTCTTCGTCGGGGTCGCGATCCTGCGGGCGGTCGGCATCGTCGCCCGCCGCCTCGGCGCCGGGGTCATGCAGTACCGCATGCAGGCCCACACCCGGCGCGCCGTGACCCGGCAGTACCTCACCCTCCCGATGGAGTGGCACCAGCGGCACCCGACGGGGCAGCTGCTCTCCAACGCCAACTCCGACGTCGAGGCCGCGTGGGGACCGATCGCGCCGCTGCCGATGGCCGTCGGCACCCTCGCGATGATGGTGATCGCGATCGCCCAGATGTTCGCCGCCGACGTGGTGATGGCGCTGGTCGGACTGCTGGTGTTCCCGGCCGTGGTCCTCGCCAACCTCGCCTACCAGCGGCGTGCGTCGCCGCTGATCACCAAGGCCCAGCAGCTCCGTGCGGAGCTGAGCGAGGTCGCCCACGAGTCGTTCGACGGCGCAATGGTCGTCAAGACCCTCGGCCGCGAGCCCGAGGAGACGGCGCGCTTCGCCGACAAGGCGCTGGCGCTGCGCGACGTGAACATCCGCGCCGGCCGGATCCGCGCGGCGTTCGACCCGACGCTCGCCGCGCTGCCGAACGTCGGCGTGCTGGTCGTGCTCGCCGTCGGCGTCGAGCGGGTGCTGCACGGCGCGACCGACCCAGGTGACGTCGTGACGATCGCCTACCTGCTCACGATCGTGTCCTTCCCGATCCGCTCGATCGGCTGGCTGCTCGGTGAGTTCCCGCGCAGCGTCGTCGGCTACCGACGTGTCGACGCCGTGCTGCGCACCACCGGTGAGATGCCGTACGGCGACCGAGCGGCCCCGCAGGTGAAGGGCGGCGCGCGTCTCGAGGTCACC
>JAOPXG010000364.1 GCA_025965275.1 Nocardioides sp. | reverse complement strand
AACAAAAGGCCCCGTGGAGCCGGGGCCTTCTGAGTGTCCGAGGGGGGACTTGAACCCCCACAACCGTTAAAGGTCACTAGCACCTCAAGCTAGCGCGTCTGCCAATTCCGCCACCCGGACGAGTGCGAGTGAAACTTTAGCAAAGGGATCGGGCTTTGCCCGCATCGGCATGGCCCTCTGCGGGTGACATGCTGGGGCCATGGCGAACGAGTCCCCGAACCGCGCCCACGACCCGGCCGGCGAGGTCGTCGAGCTGTGTCGTGAGCTGATCCGGATCGACACGACGAACTACGGCAACGACGACGGACCGGGCGAGCGCAAGGCCGCCGAGCACGTCGCGACGCTGCTCGACGAGGTGGGCATCGAGTCCACGTTGTACGAGGCCGCACCGGGTCGCACGTCGGTCATCGCCCAGTGGGGCGGGAGCACCGGAGACGGTCTGCTGCTGCACGGACACCTCGACGTCGTACCCGCCGAGGCAGCGGACTGGCAGGTCGACCCGTTCTCCGGGGAGATCCAGGACGGCTACGTGTGGGGCCGCGGCGCGGTCGACATGAAGGACTTCGACGCGATGCTGCTGTCGGTCGTGCGGGCCCGCCAGCGCGACGGCCGGGTGCCGGAGCGTCCGGTCACGCTCTGCTTCACGGCCGACGAGGAGGCCGGCGGCCACCAGGGCGCCCAGGTGCTCGTCGAGCAGCACGCCGAGCAGCTCGAGGGCTGCACCGAGGCGGTCGGGGAGGTCGGCGGCTTCAGCGCGACCGTCCGCGGCCGCCGGATCTACCTGATCGAGGCCGCGGAGAAGGGCATGGCCTGGATGAGGCTGACCGCCCGCGGTCGGGCCGGGCACGGCTCGATGATCAACCGGGAGAACGCGATCACCGACCTGGCCACCGCGGTCGCGCGGGTCGGCGCCCACGACTGGCCGGTGCGGCTCACGCCGACGATGAGGACGCTCCTCGCGGCCGTGGGCGAGCTGGCCGGCACCGAGGCGACGCCCGAGAACGCGCCCGCGCTGATCGAGGAGTTCGGCAGCGCGGCCCGGATGCTCGGCGCGGTCATCCGCAACACCACCAACCCGACGATGCTCAGCGCCGGCTACAAGGTGAACGTCGTCCCGACCGAGGCCTCCGCCCACGTCGACGGCCGCTTCCTGCCGGGCTTCGAGGACGAGTTCTTCGCGACGCTGGCCGAGCTGGTGGGCGAGCACATCGAGATCGACTACGTCAGCCACCAACAGCCCTGGGAGACGCCGTACGACGGCCACCTGGTCGACGCGATGACCCGCTCGCTGCTCGCGGAGGACCCGGAGGCGATCGTCGCGCCGTACCTGATGAGCGGCGGCACCGACGCCAAGCACTTCCGCAAGCTCGGCATGCGGTCCTACGGGTTCGCCCCGCTGCGACTACCCGCCGACCTGGACTTCACCGCGCTCTTCCACGGCGTGGACGAGCGGGTCCCCGTCGACGCGCTGGAGTTCGGTGCGCGGGTGTTCGACCGGTTCCTCGACGACGTCTGAGCGGCCTCCCTGCTGGCCCTCCGGGCCCGCGGTTTGGTCCCAAACCGCAGATGGGAGCGCTCCAAGCCTGCGGTTTGGGACCAAACCGCAACATTCTTCGGCGCCGGGCCTACAGGTAGAAGTCGGGCCGGGCCTGGCGGATGATCTTGCGGCGCAGCACGACCCGGCGGGTGCCGTCGGCGCCGATGTGGACCCGCGCCAGCTCCCAGCCGCCGCGTTCGGCGCGCTCGACGAGCAGCTTGGTGACGACGTTGCGCGAGTACTCCCGCGAGAACGTCACCTTGTCGAACTCCCACTCCACCCCCGGGGCGGGCGGACGGCGCAGTGCTCGGCTCATGAGAACCCCCAGTTCGGCGTCAGGCGGTCATTCGGCGGACACGTCGTCGAGAGCGGCGGTGATCTCGACGGGCAGGCTGAGCTCCTCGACACCCAGCGCGCCCTGCAGCTGCGCGGCGGTCCGGGCACCGACGATCGGCGCGGTGACGCCGGGCCGGTCGCGGACCCAGGCGAGGGCCACCTCGAGGGTGGTCCACCCGAGGCCGTCGGCGGCGCGGGCGACCGCCTCGACGATCCCGCTCGCGCGCTCGTCGAGGTAGGGGTTCACGAAGTTCGCGAAGTGCGACGACGCCGCCCGGGAGTCCGACGGCGTGCCGGACCGGTACTTGCCGGTCAGCACGCCCCGCCCCAGCGGCGACCAGGGCAGCACGCCGAGACCGAGCGCGGCAGCGGCCGGCAGCACCTCGTGCTCGACGGCCCGGTTGAGTAGGGAGTACTCCACCTGGGTGGACGCCAGCGGGACCCGGCCGGGCACGGCCCGCTGCCAGGTCGCGGCCTGGGCCGTCTGCCAGCCGGAGTAGTTGGACACCCCGACGTACGACGCCCGCCCGCTCTGCACCGCGGTGTCGAGGGCCGCGAGGGTCTCCTCGATGGGGGTCTCGTCGGACCAGATGTGCACTTGCCAGAGGTCGACGTGCTCGACGCCCAGCCGGCGCAGCGAGGTGTCGAGGGTGGCGAGGAGGTGGCCGCGCGAGGTGTTGTACTCGCGCCCGCCACGGCGGGCGCTGATGCCGGCCTTGGTCGCGAGCACGATCTCGTCGCGCGCGACGACGTCGCCGATCAGGGTGCCGACCAGCTCCTCTGAGGCGCCGTTGCCGTAGCCGGCCGCCGTGTCGACGAGCGTCCCGCCGGCCTCGGCGAACGAGATCAGCTGGTCGCGTGCCTCGTGCTCGTCGGTGTCGCGCCCCCAGGTCATCGTGCCGAGTCCCAGCCGGGACACGGTGAGGCCGGTCGCGCCGACACGCCGCTGCTGCATGGGGAGAAGGTAGCCAAAGGAGCCGCAAGGAGCGCCGTCGGCTCGCCGTAACGACATGGGTACGCCGGGGCCGTAGGCTGGCGCGGCCCGCGCACCGCAACCCGGCACCGACCCCGAAAGCGAGTCGATGAACTACTTCGACGCCGTCGTCCTCGGCATCGTCGAGGGGCTCACCGAGTTCCTCCCCGTCTCCAGCACCGGTCACCTCACCATCGCCGAGAAGGCCCTCGGGCTGGACCTCGCCGACGATGCCGTCACGGCGTACACCGCCGTCATCCAGATGGGAGCGATCGCGGCCGTCGTCGTCTACTTCTTCCGCGACATCTGGCGGATCGCGAAGGCCTGGTCGGTGGGCCTGGTGAAGCCGGAGTACCGCGGCCAGCTCGACCACCGGATGGGCTGGTACATCATCGTCGGCAGCATCCCGGTGGGCGTCGCAGGCCTACTGTTCAAGGACCTGATCACCGGTGACCTGCGCTCGCTGTGGGTGGTGGCCGTGGCGCTGATCGCGTGGAGCGCGGTGATGTGGCTCGCCGAGCGGGCCGCCCGCCAGGTGCGCAGCGAGAAGGACCTCGGGCTGGTGGACGCCATCGTGGTCGGCCTGACCCAGATCGTGTCACTGGTGCCCGGGATCTCGCGGTCGGGCGCCACCATCTCCGCCGGCCTCTTCCGCGGTCTCGACCGGGTGACCGCGACCAAGCTGAGCTTCTTCCTCTCGATCCCGGCGCTGATCGGCGCGGGCATCTTCGAGCTGCCCGACGCGATGAGCGGCGACATCGGCGTCGGTGTCGCGCTGGTCGGGATCGTCGTCGCCTTCGTGGTCGCCTACGCCTCGATCGCCTGGCTGCTGAGGTTCGTCGCCGGCCACCCGATCACGTGGTTCATCCCGTACCGCCTCGGCCTCGGTGGCCTGCTGATCGTGCTGCTGGCGACCGGCGTGATGTCGCCGACCTGAGTCAGAGCCAGCCCGACCGCTTGAACCAGATCCACAGCCCGACCGAGATCGACACCATCAGCAGCAGCGCCAACGGGTAGCCGATCGTCCAGTGCAGCTCGGGCATGTGGTCGAAGTTCATGCCGTAGACCCCGGCGATCAGGGTCGGCGCGGCCACCAGCGCGACGCCGGCCGAGATCTTGCGCATGTCGTCGTTCTGCTGCACGGAGATCTGGGCGAGGTGGGCGTCGAAGGCCGTCGACAGCAACGAGTCCAGCGAGTCGATGGTCTCGGCCGCGCGGACGAGGTGGTCGGCGACGTCGCGGAAGAACGGCGCGGCCTCGTCCGGCACGCCGCTCACGCCACCGGTCGCGAAGCGATTCATCGGCTCCTTGAGCGGCAGCACCGCCCGTCGTACCTCGGAGATCTCGCGCTTCAGCGTGTAGATGCGGGCGGAGTCGTTGGTCCGCTCGTTGGAGAAGACCGACGCCTCGATCTCGTCGACGTCGATGACGAGCTCGTTGACGACGTCGGCGTAGCCGTCGACCACGCGGTCGCAGACGGCGTAGACGACCGCGCCCGGTCCGTGGTGGAGGACGGCCTCGCTCGACTCGAGGTACTCCCTGGCCGAGTGCAGCTCCGAGCCGTGGCCGTGGCGGACGCTGACGACGAAGTCGTGGCCGACGAAGAGCGCGATCTCGCCGGTCTCCACGGCGTCGTTCTCGTCGACGTACCAGAGGGTCTTGAGGATGAGGAACAGGCTGTCGCCGTAACGCTCGAGCTTGGGTCGCTGGTGGGCCTGGACGGCGTCCTCGACCGCGAGGGGGTGCAGCCCGAAGACCTCGGCGACGTCGGCGATCTCGGCCTCGGTGGGCTGGTGCATGCCGACCCAGACGAAGTCGCCGTCCTCGGTCGCCCGGCGGCGCAGCTCGCGGGGGTCGCTGTGGCCCTCGACACGAGTTCCCTTGCGGTAGAGGGCGCAGTCGACGATCACGCCACCACGCTAGGCCATGCGGTGGCTGGGGTGCTGCTGGATAGGGTCCACGACATGGCAACCCTGATCCTCGTGCGGCACGGCCGGACGACGGCCAACGCCTCCGGCACGCTCGCCGGCCGGCTCCCCGGCGTGAAGCTCGACGACACCGGCGCGACGCAGGCGGAGCGGGCGGGCGAACGGCTCGCCGCGGTGCCGTTGGCCGCGGTGGTGAGCAGCCCGCTCGAGCGGTGTCGGCAGACGGCGCGTGCCATCGCCCGGGCGCAGCCAGGGTCGCCCCGGGTCTCGACGGATCGCAGCATCACCGAGTGCGACTACGGCGACTGGCAGGGCCGGCCCCTGAAGGAGCTGGCCAAGGAGAAGCTCTGGGCGACCGTCCAGGCACAGCCCTCCGCGGCGGCCTTCCCCGGTGGTGAGTCGATGGCCGGGATGCAGGCCCGCGCCGTCACCGCCGTACGACGCCACGACGCGCTGATCGAGGCCGAGCACGGCCCCGGGGCGGTCTGGGCCGCGGTCAGCCACGGCGACGTCATCAAGTCGATCCTGGCCGACGCGCTCGGCATGCACCTCGATCTCTTCCAGCGCCTGCACGTCGACCCCGCGTCGATCTCGATCGTGCGCTACACCGGCACCCGCCCCTACGTCATCTCGACGAACACGCACGCCGGCGACCTGTCCTGGCTGGCGCCGAAGCCGGCCAAGAAGACCGCCCGCTCCCGCCGTACGTCGGCGTCCTCCACCGACGCCGCCGTCGGCGGTGGCGCCGGCCCTTCCGCGACCTCCTAGGGTGAACGACATGGCACCTCTCGTCCACGGCTTCGACCCGCCGGAGCGGTTCGTCGCGGGCACCGTCGGCCCGCCCGGACAGCGCACCTTCTTCCTCCAGGCCCGGTCCGGCGCGCGCATCGTGAGCGTGTCGCTGGAGAAGCAGCAGGTGCAGGCTCTCTCCGAGCGCATCGACGAGCTGCTCGACGAGGTGATGTCCAGCGAGGTCAGCGACGCCATGATCCCGGCCGTGGCCCCGCTCGGGCTCGAGGACTCCGAGCCGCTCGAGCAGCCGATCGAGGAGGAGTTTCGCGCCGGCACCATGACGCTGTCGTGGGACCCGACCGACCAGCGCATCGTGATCGAGGTCTTCCCCTACACCGAGGCCGCGGTGGTCAGCCCGGATCAGGTCGACCAGGACTTCGAGGAGCCCGATCCGGAGGAGGTCTTCCTGGTCCGGATCCCGGCCGGCGTGGCCCGCGCCTTCGTGAAGCGCTCCGAGCAGGTGCTCGAGGCCGGCCGCCCGAGCTGCCCCTTCTGCGGCAACCCGATCGACCCCGAGGGGCACTTGTGCGTCCGGGCCAACGGCTTCCGGCGCCGCGATCCGTGACACCCGACCTGCTCGGGGGCGAGCTCACGCTCCACGGCCGGATCATGCCCGCGTCGAACGCGACCTTCGTCGGCGAGATCGACGGCGTCCGGGTGGTCTACAAGCCCGTCGCCGGCGAACGCCCGCTCTGGGACTTCCCCGACGGGACCCTCGCCGACCGTGAGCGGGCGGCGTACCTCGTCTCGGAGGCCTGCGGCTGGGACGTCGTGCCGGAGACCTGGCTGCGGGACGGGCCGCACGGCCCCGGCATGGTGCAGCGCTGGCAGGAGCCGGACGAGGAGCAGGCGGCGGTGATCCTGGTGCCCGAGGGTGACGTCCCGGAGGGCTGGCGGCACGTGTTCGACGGCATCGACGGGCACGACCAGCCGGTGTCGCTGATCCACGAGGACTCCGCGCCGCTGCGGCGGATGGCGGTCTTCGACATCGTCGTCAACAACGCGGACCGCAAGGGCGGGCACGTGCTGGAGATGGTGGGCGGACACCGGTACGGCGTGGACCACGGCCTCACCTTCCACACCGACCACAAGCTGCGCACCGTGCTGTGGGGCTGGCTGGGCGAGGACCTGACCGTCGAGGAGGTCGCCGTCGTGCGGGCCATCCGTGCCGACCTCGGGGGAGCGCTCGGCGATGCGCTGGCCGCCCACCTCACCGACCTCGAGATCGACGCGCTCGGCCGCCGCTGCCACCGGCTCGCCGAGCGCGCCGTGATGCCGTCGCCCCGCGGGGAGTGGCCCGCCATCCCGTGGCCGCCGTTCTGACGTGAGTCGATAGTCTTTGCGCATGCGCGCCTGGCCTACCCCCGAGATCCCGACCCTGCCCGCGGTGGGTCCGCCGGTGGCGCTCCACGACACCCCGTCCGGGACCCTCGTGACGACCACGCCCGACGGCCCCGCCCGCATGTACGTCTGCGGCATCACGCCGTACGACGCCACCCACCTCGGCCACGCCGCGACGTACGTCGCGTTCGACCTGCTCAACCGGGCCTGGCGCAACGCCGGCCACGAGGTGACCTACGTCCAGAACGTCACCGACGTCGACGACCCGCTGCTCGAGCGCGCCACGAAGGTGCACGTCGACTGGGTGGAGCTCGCGGAGCGCGAGACGGAGCTCTTCCGCCAGGACATGACGGCGCTGCGGGTGCTGCCGCCGGCGCACTACATCGGCGCGGTCGAGTCGATCCCGCTGGTGATCGACCTGATCCAGCGGCTCGAGGCCGCGGGCTCGGTCTACCGGGTCGAGGACGACCTCTACTTCTCGGTGACCGCCGACCCCGCCTTCGGCGCGGAGTCCGGCTGGGACCGCGAGACGATGCTCGCGATCTACCCCGAGCGCGGCGGTGACCCCGATCGCCCGGGCAAGAAGGACCCGCTCGACTGCGTCGTCTGGCGGGGCGAGCGCCCCGGCGAGCCCTCGTGGGCGAGCCCGTGGGGCCCCGGACGGCCCGGCTGGCACATCGAGTGCACGGCGATCGCCCAGGAGCACCTGGGTGGCGCCTTCGACGTCCAGGGCGGCGGCAGCGACCTGGTGTTCCCGCACCACGAGATGTGTGCCGGACACGCCCAGGTGGCGGTCCCCGGCACCCCGTTCGCGCAGGTCTACGCCCACGGCGGCATGGTCGGGTACGACGGCGAGAAGATGTCGAAGTCGCGCGGCAACCTCGTCTTCGTGTCCGCGCTGCGCAACAGCGACGTCGACCCGATGGGGATCCGCCTCGCGCTGATGCGCCACCACTACCGCAGCGACTGGGAGTGGAAGGACGCCGAGCTGTGGGAGGCCGTCGACGACGTCGCCCGCTGGCGCACGGCGCTGTCGCTCGGTGCCGGAGCCCCCGCTGCGCCCGTCGTCGACGAGGTGCTCGCGGCGCTCGCCGACGACCTCGACGCGCCGCGGGCGACCGCTGCCGTCGACCGGTGGGTCGCCGCCACCCTCGGCATCGACGGCCTGGCCGACACCAGCGACCCGGACGCCGCGATGCAGATGCTCGCCGTCCTCGACGCCGCCCTCGGCCTCGCCCTCTGGCTGAGCTGATCACCGGGACCTGACGTGCGAGGTCACCCGCGACGCGTCGAGGAAGCCCGGGCGCTGCCACCGGAGCGCAAGCGGGCCCGGGTCACGGCCTACGTCTACGGCAACATCCTGGTGCTGGCGGCCGTCGCGACGGCCACGCCGGAGACCATCGAGAACGGGCACGCCGCGGTCGTGGTCGCCGCGACCACCATTACGACGTACCTCGCGCACGTCCTGGCCCACGAGGTCGGCGAGGCCCTGGTGAACGAGGAGGTCGAGACCGACCGGCAGGAGCTGCGCGACGCGCTGCCGATCATCTCGTCCGGGTCCATCCCGATCGCGCTGCTGCTCGCGGGCGCGCTGTCGAAGCAGGTCGACATCGGCCTCGCCGAGCTCGTGGCGATGGGGGTCGTGGTCTGCCGGCTGGCTGCGACCGGGACCCTGGTGACCCGGCTCGGCGGTCAGCCCTCGACCCGGCGGGCGGTCTGGGGAGGCTTCGCGCTAGCCGCGATCGGCATCCTGATCGCCACCCTGAAGGCCGTCTTCCTGCACTGAGCCGGGCGCTCAGCGGCACGCCTTTCGGCGCGCGGTTTGGTCCCAAACCGCAACTGGGAGCGCTCCGAGTCTGCGGTTTGGGACCTAACCGCTTCATCCGGGGCCGGTCAGGCCTCGTCCTGGCGCCGCTTGAGGTACCGCTCGAACTCGCGGGCGATGGCCTCCCCGGACGCCTCGGGCAGGTCGGTGGTGTCGCGCGTCTCCTCGAGGGCGCGCACG
>JAOPXG010000308.1 GCA_025965275.1 Nocardioides sp. | reverse complement strand
GTGGCCGGCCATGGCCACGATCTTCGCCTCGTCGGCGTGGACCTTGGCGTTCAGGACCGAGTGCGGGATGCCGCGCTGGCGCAGGATGGTGGCGAGGTACTCGGACTTCTCGACCGACACGGTGCCGACCAGGATCGGCTGGCCCTTCTCGTGCCGCTCCGCGATGTCGAGGGCGACGGCGTCGTACTTCGCCTCTTCGGTGCGGTAGACGAGGTCGGGCTGGTCCGCGCGCCTCATCGGCTTGTTGGTCGGGATCGGGACCACGCCGAGGCCGTAGATCTTGTCGAACTCCGAGGCCTCGGTCATGGCCGTGCCGGTCATGCCGGAGAGCTTCTCGTAGAGGCGGAAGTAGTTCTGGAGCGTGACGGTCGCGAGCGTCTGGTACTCCTCGCGGACCTCGACGCCCTCCTTCGCCTCGATCGCCTGGTGCAGGCCGTCGTTGTAGCGACGACCCGCCAGCATCCGGCCGGTGTGCTCGTCGACGATGAGCACCTCGCCGTTGATGACGACGTACTCCTTGTCGTTGTGGAAGAGCTCCTTGGCCTTGATCGAGTTGTTGAGGAAGGAGATCAGCGGGGTGTTCGCGGACTCGTAGAGGTTCTCGATGCCGAGGTGGTCCTCGACCTTCGTGATGCCGTCCTCGAGCACGGAGATCGTGCGCTTCTTCTCGTCGACCTCGTAGTCCTCGTCCTTGACGAGGGTGCGCACCAGCTTGGCGAACTCGCCGTACCACCTCACCTCGTCCTGCGTGGGACCACTGATGATGAGCGGGGTGCGGGCCTCGTCGATGAGGATCGAGTCGACCTCGTCGACGACGGCGAAGGCGTGACCGCGCTGGACGCACTCGTCGATGGAGCCGGCCATGTTGTCGCGCAGGTAGTCGAAGCCGAGCTCGTTGTTGGTGCCGTAGGTGATGTCGCAGTTGTAGGCGAGGCGGCGCTCGTCGGGCCGCATCTCGGGGAGGATCACGCCGACGGTGAGGCCGAGGAAGTGGTGGATCCGGCCCATCATCTCGGACTGGAACTTGGCCAGGTAGTCGTTGACCGTGACCACGTGGACGCCCTTGCCGGCGAGCGCGTTGAGGTACGACGGCATCACGGCGACGAGGGTCTTGCCCTCACCGGTCTTCATCTCGGCGATGTTGCCGAGGTGGAGCGCGGCCGCGCCCATCACCTGGACGTCGAAGGGACGCATGCCGGTGACGCGCTTCGAGGCCTCGCGGACGGTCGCGAACGCCTCGGGCATCAGGTCGTCGAGCGTCTCGCCGTTGGCGAGGCGCTCCTTGAACTCGGCAGTCATGCCCTGGAGCTCTTCGTCGGTCATCGCGACGAAGTCGTCCTCGATGGCGTTCACGGCCTGCGAGATGGCCTCGAGCTGGCGCAGGATCTTGCCCTCGCCGATGCGGAGGAGCTTGTCGAGAATGGCAGGCACGGGTGGGTGACTCCTAGGTATGGGACAGCGGCGCCACTCTACCCAGCGCGCGAAGCGGGCCCTAACCCAGAGCAGCTCCGGCGCTCGCCAGGGCCACCAGCGCCGGAGCGAGGTCCCCGCGCGGCTCGACCGTGATCGAGGCGAGGCCGAGCCAGCCTGCCAGCTGGCGGAGCTCGGCGGCGAGCTCCTCGGCGGTATCGGCGGGCGCACCCGGCTCGGCGTACGCCGCCTTGACGACCAGGCGGCCGGCTCCTGCGTCGAACTGCCGGTCGGCCTTGAGGTCGACCCGGCCGACGACCCGGTCGCGGAGCAGGAACGGGAGGACGTAGTAGCCGTGGACGCGCTGCGGGGCGGGCACGTAGATCTCGATCCGGTAGCGGAAGTCGAAGAGCTCCTCGGTGCGTCGCCGCTCCCACACGACCGGGTCGAACGGGCTGAGCAGCGCCCGGGCGTTCACCCGGCGCGGGAGGCGAGCGTCGCGGTGGAGGTAGGCGGGGCGGGTCCAGCCCTGCACGTCCACGGGCAGCAGCTCGCCCTCCTCGACCAGCTCGGCCACAGCGGCCGCCGCCGTCGCGACCGGCATCCGGTAGTAGTCGCGCAGGTCCGGGCCGGTGGCGACCCCGTGGGAGCGGGCCGCGCGGCGGATCAGCTCGCGGCTCGCCTCCTCGACCGACGGGGTCGGGAGCGCCAGGATCTCGGGGGGGATCACCCGCTCGGGGAGGTCGTAGAGGATCTCGAACTGGCTGTTGCGCCCGGCGATCGCGAGCTCGCCCGCGGTGAAGAGGTAGTCGAGCACCCGCCGGGTCTCCGACCAGTTCCAGCCCCAGTTGTCCTTGCTGCGCGGCAGCCCGTCGTCGAGGGAGCGCGCGGTGGAGGCGCCGCGGTCGCGCACCTCGGCGATGAGGTTCGCCTCGAGCTCCGGCTTCTCGTCGACGATCCCCCACTTGCCGCGCTTCTCACGGTAGGACGCCATCCGGTGCTGCATCACCGGCCACAGCTCGACCGGCATGAAGGCCTGCACGTGCGCCCAGTACTCGACGATCCGGCGGGGCCTGCGCTCGGCGGCCCGGCGGAGCAGCTCGACGTCGTAGGGCCCCATCCGTGAGTAGAGCGGCATGAAGTGCGCCCGCTGGAGCACGTTGACCGAGTCGACCTGGAGCACGCCGGTGCGCTCGAGCGTGCGCTGGAAGGTGCGCATCGTCGGCGCCGCGTGGCGCTTGTCCAGGAAGCCCTGGGCGGCCAGGGCAACCCGGCGGGCCTGGGCGGTCGAAAGTGATTCGGGCACGGGGCTACTCAACTAGTCGGCACCGACGGTCCACAGCCCGACTTTCGTCTCCACCGCTGTCTCGATACGCCGGCCGCGAACTCGTGCCTCGGTCGCGCGGCTACTCGACCTGGCTGCTGGGCGTAGGCCCGACCTCGTCCCTCGGTCGGTCCTACGGCAGCTCAAGCAGCTTCTCCCTCACGGCGTACATGACGGCCTCCATGCGGGAGTGCAGCTGGAGCTTCTCGAGGATGTTGCGCACGTGGTTCTTGACGGTGTTCTCGCTGATGAACAGCTCTTTGGCGATCTCGCGGTTGTTCATGCCCGTGGCGACCAGGCGAAGCACCTCGAGCTCACGCTCGGTCAGGCGGAGGCCGGGCACGTGGTCGCGCTCGGGGCGCGACATCTGCTTGAACTCGTCGATCAGCTTGACCGCCATCGACGGACTGATCAGCGACTGGCCGTCGGCGACCACGCGGACCGCCTGGGCGACCTCCTCGATCGAGGAGTCCTTGAGCAGGTAGCCGGAGGCCCCGCTCTTGACCGCCTCGTAGAGGTCGGCCTCCTCGTCGGAGACGGTGAGCATGATGATCTTGGCCGACGGGACCGCTTCCTTGATGGCCAGGCAGGCCTCGATGCCGGTGCGCTTGGGCATCCGGATGTCGAGGAGCACGACGTCGGGCGCGGAGCTGGACGCGAGGGTGGTGCCCTCGACCCCGTCACCGGCCTCGCCGATGACCTGGATGCCGGACTCGATGGCCAGCAGCATCACCAGACCGCGTCGGAACAGCTCTTGGTCGTCCACGACGAGCACGCGGATCGGCTCGCGCTCGGCGTCGGTCGTCTGCTCGGCCACGTGGGCATCATGACACGATCAGGCCCCCGGATGCGCGGGCCCGGGCGGCGACACGGACAGGTGGGGTGGCCCGAACGGGCCACCCCACCTGTGCGTTCGATGCCGGAGACGGATCAGTCAGCCGCTCCGAGGTCCAGTGAGATCACGCCGTAGTCGTAGCCGCGACGCCGGTAGACGACCGCCGGCCGCTCGCTCTCCTTGTCGACGAACAGGTAGAAGTCGTGACCCACGAGCTCCATCTCGTAGAGCGCCTGGTCGAGGGTCATCAGCGTGGCCGGGTGGGTCTTCTCGCGCACCACCAACGGCCCGTCGCCGGTCACGTCGATCGGCCCGACCTGGCGGTCGTGCGTCACCACGTCGTCACGGTTCTCGCCGTCGTCGACCGACCCGCCGGCCAGCGCCTGGCCGACGGACACCGGGGTGTGCCGCCCGTGGTGCACACGGCGACGGTCGGACGCGCGCCGCATCTGGGCGGCCATCTTGTCCAGGGCCAGGTCGAGCGCCGCCATCTTGTCGGCGGCGCAGGCCTCGGCGCGGATCACGGGACCCTTCGACATGGCGGTCAGCTGGAGGCGTACGGCGCGATCCGCTTGGCGCGGGTTGCGCTCGCACTCGACCTCCACGTTGACCCGGATGATCCGGTGGTCGTGCTTCTCGAGCCTCGCCAACTTCTCTTCCACGTGACTGCGGAACCTGTCCGACAGCTCGCAGTGTCGACCCGTGACCACAACTTCCATGTGAACCTCCCGTTGCAACAGTTGGTCTCTCGTTGAATCAGCTCCCGAGCACGCCCTCCACGGGGCAGGCCGATGCCCCGGATCCCTGAGGGGACCCGGCGCTCGGGTGAGATGAAGTCCGTCCGGCCGACCTGGTCTTCGACCCCACAATCGCCTGCTGAGGCTCTCGCAGCTTGAATGCCACTACTGGCCTTCTCCCGACCGCCGCCGCATCTGGCGACGGGGCCGAGGCAGGACTTACGTCTAAGCCGCACCGTGATCGGCGTCCCTGCCGGAGACCGGCAAGAAGCGCCTTACGTGGACCGTTTCGCCTGCGACTGGCATCGGCTTGCCGGTGGGGCGCCCGGTGTGACCGAGGCGCCCTGACGACGCAACCACGGACCCGGACGGACTCCATGCACAGACGTTAGTCCCTCCACTGAAACGACAACAGGGTCACAGGTCCGCAGAATGGGATGCCGCGCCCCGGGCGGGCGGGATCCGGCGGCGGGTGGCGGCGACCACCGCGATCGCGGCCACCTGGAGGCCGACCGCCTCGAGCGCGCGCTGGGCCTCGCGGGCCGTCGCGCCGGTCGTCAGCACGTCGTCACACACCACCAGCCGAGCCCGCCGACGTCGTCCGGCGAGCCTGCGCAGGGCGTCGGGCGGGCAGTGCATCGACCCGTCGAGGTTGGCCGCCCGCTCCGCGGCCCCCAGCCCGGCCTGGTCGACGACCCCGGGCCGGGTGCGCAGCATCGGGGCCGTCAGGACGTCGTGTCCACGGCCCCGGAGCGCCCGGCCGGCGCCGCGTGTGATCGAGCCCGTGGGGTCGTGGCCGCGACTGCGCACGCTGACGGGGCGGGACGGCACCGGGACCAGCACGGTCGGACCGGGCGGCAGCTCGCGGAGCGCCGCCGCGACCGCGGTCGTCAGCTGGCCGGCCAGCGGGCCGCTCAGGGCGAGCAGCCGGTGCTCCTTGTGCCCCACGACCATCGCGCGGGTCGTGCCGGAGTACTCCCCCGCCGCCCAGGGTGTCGCGAGTCCCGGCGGCGGCGGGACCGGCCACGCCGGGTGGGCGTCGACCGGCAGCAGCGCGGCGCAGCCCCGACACAGGAGCCGGCCGGGCCGCCCGCAGCCGACGCAGCTGGCACCGAGGAGCAGGTCGAGCGACCCGTCGAGGAGGTCCCGGAGCATGGGGCGATGCCAGCAGCCGCCCGGGCGATCGGCAACCCGTCGCACGCGGCCTGTGGATCAGCCGACGTAGACGACCTCGGTGACGCCCGCGTCGATCGGCGTGATCCGTCGGTCGGCGCCGAAGAGGACGATCAGCGAGTTCGACGTCACGCCGTAGGTCTCCTCCCCGGGGGCCGGCGACCCGGCGATGTCACGCAGCCGGCCCTCGACCGTCGACGACGAGCTGTCGCTGCCGACCGGAGAGCCGTCGACCGAGGCCAGGCGCACCTGGGCGACGGAGGGCGTGAAGGGACTGAGCACCGCGATGCTCGTCGGCGTCCGCCAGGCGATCGCCCGGATCGGCAGCTGGATCTCGCCCTCGACGGAGAGCTCCTTGGCCCGGGTCGCCCCCAAGACCCGACCGGCGCTGCCGTGCTCGATCCGGCTGACGACGAGGGTGTCGGTCCCGGACCTCCTACGCAGCAGGGCGACCAGACGGGTCCCGTCGCGCGAGACCAGGAAGGACCGGACCCGTTCGCCCGTGATGCCGGGGACCCGGAGGCTGGACACGGTGTCGTCCTCGACGTACGTCACCCGCGCTCCGCGCGCGGTGCGGTCGACCAGCCAGATCCGGTCGGCGAGGTCCCAGGCCGGGCGCAGCAGGTCGGTCGCCCCGGAGACGACGGTGTCCACCCGCCCGTCGTCGTCCTCGGTCAGAGGTCCGCTGCGGAGGGAGGTCCCACTGGTGGCCACGGCCGCCACCCGGGACGCCTCGAGGTTCACCCCGATGGAGCGGACGCCGTAGTCTTCGTGGCCGAGAGGTCCGTCGACCGGGCCGAGGGCGTTGGCCGTGCCCGACACGAGCCGCCCGTCCTGCAGCCCGTAGAGCAAGGGGCTCGCCTGGAGGCCGGCCGGGTCGTACTCGGCACCGCCGTCGACCCGGAACGACGTGGCGCCGCCGGGCAGTGGCACCGGGGTGCCGTCGATCGAGACCCGGATGGCCTCGATCGTCGGGTCCTGGCGCAGCGTCCACGCGAACTGCGCCATCATCAGCGCGACCGCGTTGGAGGTCAGCGTCCCCGCGTCTCCGATGAGCGGGATGTCGGCGACGCCGTCGTCGGAGACCGCGACGCCCACCGAGACCTTCAGGCCGCGCGGGACGAAGCTCTGCGTGACCCGTTCCAGGCCCTCGGCGGGGCCCATCAGCAGCCCCCGGGTCAGCGTGGTGGCCAGGGCCTGGCCGGTGGGGACGTAGACCGGCTCCGGCACCAGCGTCGACGCGGTGGGGTCGAAGAAGTAGAGCGACTTCTGCCGGTAGTTCCGCTCGAACCAGGTCTCCGGGAGGATCAGCGCGTCGGGGGCGCTGTCGATGCGCCACTGCCCGTCCTCCATCGACATCGGGAAGGAGATCGTGCGCTCGTCCTCGGGCAGCGCGCCCCGCCAGGCGCCGCGACTGTCCAGCACGTCCGCGCCCGTGAGCGTCAGCGAGACACCGTTCGCGCTCTCGCGCGGAGTGGGCGTCAGGGCGTAGGTGATCGTCCGCTTCTGCGGGTCCCACGCCGCGTCGGCGTCCGCGGTGAGGAACTCTCGCGCCCGCGTCGTCCGGATCGGCGTGGCGGTCATCGCGTTGATGAACCCCCGGACGATGTCCGAGCGGGAGTCGCCGTCCTGCGGGGGTCGCGGGTCGAAGTAGATGCCGGAGTCGGAGGAGATGTCGCCCTGCGACCGGGTCTGCACGACGGGCCCGCTGTCGGGCACTCCCACGCATGCCGTGGTCGTGAGTGCCAGCAGGAGCAGCACGGCGCCGTACCGCGCCCTCACGAGACCGGCTCCGTCACGTCGGCCGGCACGAGCGGCAACGGGCTCTGGCGCAGCACGGCGCCGACCCGGCGCGGCAGCGTCAGGCGGAACTGCGCGCCCTCGCCCGGTCGACCCCAGGCCTGCAGCCAGCCGCCGTGGAGGTGGGTGTCCTCGAGTGAGATCGACAGGCCGAGCCCGGTGCCACCGCTCGTGCGGGCGCGGGCCGGGTCGGCGCGCCAGAACCGGTTGAAGACCATCGAGGACTCCCCCGGCGCCAGGCCGATGCCGTAGTCGCGCACGGCGATCGCGGCCGCGTGGTCGTCGCCCGCCACGTGGAGGACGATGCCGGCGTCGAGGCCGCCGGCCGCGGCGTGGTCGATGGCGTTGGTGACGAGGTTGCGGACGATCCGCTCGACGCGGCGTACGTCGGCCTCGGCCAGGCACGGGTGGTCGGGCGCGTCGACGACGACCCGGACGTCGCGCTGGTCGGCGAGCGGGCGGGTGGCATCGACGATCCGGTGCGCCACGTCGACGAGGTTGACGTCGTCGACCTCGAGGACGGCGGCGCCGGCGTCGAAGCGGCTGATCTCGAGCAGGTCGGCCAGCAGCGTCTCGAAGCGGTCCAGCTCCTTCTGGAGGAGCTCGGCGGCCCGGGCGGTGGCTGGGTCGAAGCCCGTGCGGGCGTCGTGCAGCACGTCGCCGGCCATCCGGACGGTGGTGAGCGGGGTGCGGAGCTCATGGGAGACGTCGGAGACGAACCGGCGCTGCACCCGGCTGAGCTCCACCAGCTGGCGGATCTGGCGCTGGAGGTTGCTGGCCATCTGGTTGAACGACGTGGCGAGGCGGGCGAGGTCGTCCTCGCCGGAGACCTTGAGCCGCTCCTGGAGCTGGCCGGCCGCGAGCCGCTCCGCGACCCGGCGCGCCATCCGGATCGGCGTGACGACCTGCCGGGTCACCAGCCAGGTCATGCCGGCGACCAGCACCAGCAGCAGCACGGCGGCGGCGAGCAGGGCGCGGGAGACGAGGGCGAGGGTCTCCTGCTGCTCGACGAGGGGGAAGAGGTAGTAGAGCGTGTAGGTCTCGGAGTCGGAGGGCAGCTCGACCTGCGACCCGACGACGATGCCGGGCCGCTCGACGACCGACCCGCTCGCGTCGGTGGTGCGGATGGTCGTGTACGTCCACGCGGTCGCCGTGGAGCCGTCGAAGTGCCTCTCCAGGGAGACCGGGACGCTGCTGGTGTCGAGGCCGGCCGTGAAGTTGGCGCCGCCGTCGGCGATCCTGCCCCCGCCCTCGGACGGGCCGAAGAGGACGGCGGAGAAGCCGCGGGTCTCGCCCCGCTGGATGATCGTCGCGGCCAGGTTGCTCTGCTGGGTGACGGCGTCGCTGTCGGTGCCGGGCGCCGAGCTCAGCAGCTCGCGCGCGGCGGCCGTCTCGTCGTTCGCCTCGGCCACGACCACGTCGACCCGGTGCTCGAGCAGGCCCTCGCGGGTCTGCTGGACGAGGAACCAGCCGACGACGCTGATGACGACGGCCGAGAGCAGCACGGTGCTGGCGACGACCCGGGCCTGGATCGAGCGGCGCCAGAAGGTGAGGCCCCGGCGGATCGACTCCGGGAGCCTGTGGGAGCCCGTCGCGGAGCGCAGCATCGGACTCCTACGCGGTCCCGGCCTTGTAGCCGACGCCGCGGACCGTCACCACGATCTCGGGGTTCTCGGGATCGTGCTCGACCTTGGAGCGCAGCCGCTGCACGTGCACGTTGACCAGGCGGGTGTCGGCGGCGTGGCGGTAGCCCCAGACCTGCTCGAGGAGGACCTCCCGGGTGAAGACCTGCCACGGCTTGCGAGCCAGGCAGACGAGCAGGTCGAACTCCAGCGGGGTGAGGCTGATCGGCTGGCCAGCGCGGGTCACCGAGTGGCCGGCCACGTCGATGGCGAGGTCGCCGATGGTGAGAGACTCCTGCGCCGGGGTGTCGAAGCGCCGGATGCGCGCGCGGATCCGGGCCACCAGCTCCTTGGGCTTGAACGGCTTGACGACATAGTCGTCCGCGCCGGACTCCAGGCCCACGACGACGTCGACCGTGTCGCCCTTGGCCGTGAGCATCACGATCGGCACACCGGACTCGGCGCGGATCTCCTTGCACACGTCGATGCCGTCCTTGCCGGGCAGCATCAGGTCGAGCAGCACGATGTCGGGGTGGTAGTCACGGAACTCGTCCATCGCGATGTCACCGCGCGCGACCATCCGGCTCTCGAAGCCCTCCTGCCGCAGCACGATGGTGAGCATCTCCGCCAGGGAGGCGTCATCATCGACAACGAGGATCCGGCCCTTGCCGGTCTGCTCGCTCAGGGGGCCGGACAGTGCGCCGGCGGGCTCGCTCATGCGTTCCATCATGACAGTGCATCCCAGTCGGTGGTCGAGTAACCGCGAGGAGCACGACCGGCGCTTCGAGACCCTCGACGTAGCCAGTCGGCTCACCGTGATCTCGATACGCCGGTCGCGACCCTCTTGGTCGGTCGCGCGGCTACTCGATCCAGCGCGTGGTCTCAGCCCTCGCGAGCTCGGGCTGAGCGCCCTAGTACCGGTACTGCTCGGACTTGTACGGGCCCGCGACATCGACGCCGAGGTACGACGCCTGCGAGTCGGTGAGGGTCGTGAGCCGCACGCCGAG
>JAOPXG010000322.1 GCA_025965275.1 Nocardioides sp. | reverse complement strand
GCGACAGCGTGGACAGCGCCGTGGTCCGCGGCCGACAGGTCGCCCCGGACGGGAGCCGGGTCAGCGTCGGCGACGACGGGGGTCAGGTGACCGCCGTCGTCGTGGCCCGGGTCGCCGGCCCGGGTGGGCTGTTCGGTTCGCTCCCGGCGGTCACGGTCTCGGCGCAGGCCGTGGCCGCGACGGAGGAGTCCGGGCCGTGACCGGGGCGCGCCGCCACGGCGAGCGCGGGTCCGCGAGCCTCGTCGCGGTCGTGTGCCTCGCCGTGCTCCTGCTGCTCGGCTCGGCGCTCGGCGTGGTCGCGGCGCTGGTGCGGGCACACCGGGTCGCGCAGTCGGCGGCCGACCTGGCCGCGCTCGCTGCCGCGTCGGCGATCGGCCGCGGTCAGGACCCGTGCGCTGCCGGGCGCTCGACGGCGTCCGCCAACGGTGCCCGGATCACGTCGTGCGCGGTCGCCGGCCGTGAGGTCACGGTGCGGGTGCTGGTGGACGGTCCGCACTGGCTCGGCCAGACCGCGGACCTCGAGGCCGAGGCGCGGGCCGGTCCCAGATGAGCCAGGACGAACGGCTCAGATCGAGCGGTCGTTGTCCTCGGCGTTCTCGCGACGGCGCTCGGCGTCGCGCTCGTCGAGCTTCTCCGAGAGCTCGCTGAGCTTCTTGCTCTCGCGGCGCTGCCGCAGCGACCGCTTCGTGCCGTACTTGAGGATGGTGTAGCCGAAGAGGATCGCCACCCCGCTGCCGACGCCGATGAAGAAGAGCGCCAGGGCGCCGACGTCGGTGCCGAGCAGCTCGACGCTCGTGCCGTCGGCGGTGCCGAGCGCGGCGACGATGGCGAGCGCGCCCGCGGCGATGAGGATGAGTCCCAGGACCAACATGACCTGAGGTTAGTGCTGCAGGCGGGGCCCGCCAACCCTGGCGGACCGTCCGCAGGTGGTTTCGAGGTTCGTCGCTGGCGCTCCTCACACCTCAGCCACCGGGGGCGACCGTCGGGAGGTGGTTTCGAGGTTCGTCGCTGGCGCTCCTCACACCTCAACCACCGGGGGCGCGTACCCCAGCAGCACGTCGAGCAGAGCGACCGCGCCGGGCTTGTCGAGCGGGTTGTTCTGGTTGCCGCACTTGGGCGACTGGATGCACGACGGGCAGCCCTCGTCGCAGGTGCAGGACCGGATCGTGTCGCGGGTGGCGGTCAGCCAGGCGCGCGCGGCCCGGAAGCCGCGCTCGGAGAAGCCGGCGCCGCCGGGGTGGCCGTCGTAGACGAAGACGGTCAGCCGTCCGGTGTCCGGGTGGACGGCGGTCGAGACACCACCGATGTCCCACCGGTCGCAGGTCGCGAAGAGCGGCAGGAGACCGATGGAGCAGTGCTCGGCGGCGTGTGCGGAGCCGGGCAGGTCGCGACCCGACAGCCCTGCCTCGTCCAGCGCGGCCTCCGGGACGGTCCACCAGACGGCCGTCGTGCGCAGCGCGCGCACGGGCAGGTCGAGGGGCTCCTCGCCGAGCACCTCACCGCCCGGCTGCCGACGCTTGAGGAACGAGACGACCTGGTGGCTGACGTCCACGTCGCCCAGCGACAGCCGGCAGTCGCCCCACCGGGCGTGCTCGCGCTCGTGGACGATCGAGATGTCGGTGATCTCGCGGGCAGTCGTGGAGTAATCGGGGTCGGAGCGTTCGATGACCGCGACGCGGTCCTCGAGGTCGAGCGAGCGCACCAGCCAGGTCTCACCCCGGTGGACGTAGACGGCGCCGGCGTGGGCGGTGCCGTGGGCGCTGGACGCGTCGACGGTGCCGATCACCCGGCCGGTCTCGTCCTCGATGAGCTGCACGGGGGCGCCGCCCGTCGAGCGGATGTCGGCGAGGTCGCTGGCGCGGCGCCGGTCGGTCCAGAACCAGCCGCGCGGCCGGCGTCGCAGCAGCCCGCCGTCGGCGAGGGCCTCGACGACCTCGCGCGCGGTGGGGCCGAAGAGCGGCAGGTCGGCCTCGGTCAGCGGTGCCTCGTGGGCGGCCGCGCACAGGTGCGGGCCGAGCACGTAGGGGTTGGACGGGTCGAAGACCGTCGCCTCGACGGGCTGGCCGAGGAGCGCGTCGGGGTGCGACACGAGGTAGGTGTCGAGCGGGTCGTCGCGCGCGACCAGGATGCCGAGCGCGTCCTGGCCGTCGCGGCCGGCCCGACCGACCTGCTGCCAGAGCGCGGCGCGGGTGCCGGGGAAGCCGGCCATCAGCACGGCGTCGAGCCCGGAGACGTCGATGCCGAGCTCGAGCGCGTTGGTCGCCGCCAGGCCGGTCAGGTCGCCGCGGCGCAGCGACTCCTCGATCGCCCGGCGCTCCTCGGGCAGGTAACCGCCGCGGTACGACGCCACCTTGCCCGGCAGCGACGGGTCCACCTCGGCCAGCAGCTCGGCCGCGGTCATCGCGACCTGCTCGGCTCCGCGCCGGGAGCGGATGAACGCGAGCGTGCGGACGTCCTCGGCGACCAGGTCGGCGAGCAGGTCGGCCGTCTCGGAGGACGCGGCCCGGCGGACCGGTGCGCCGTTCTCCCCGGTGTGGGACGTGAAGGGCGGCTCCCACAGCACCAGCGAGACCTCGCCGCGCGGGGAGGCGTCACCGGTGACAGCCAGGACGTCGAGCCCGGTCAGCCGGCGGGCGGCGACCTCCGGCTCGGCGACGGTCGCGGAGGCGAGCACGAAGGTGGGGGACGCGCCGTAGATCGCGCAGACCCGGCGCAGCCGCCGCAGCACGTGCGCGACGTGGGCGCCGAACACGCCGCGGTAGTGGTGGCACTCGTCGACGACGACGTAGCTCAGCGACCCGAGGAAGTCGGCCCAGCGCGAGTGCCCGGGCAGCAGCGAGTGGTGGAGCATGTCGGGGTTGGTCAGCACGTATTCCGCGTGGTCGCGCGCCCAGTCGCGCTGGTCGCGGCCGCTGTCGCCGTCGTGGGTGGTGACCCGCAGGTCGAGCCCGAGCGAGCTGATGCCGGCGAGCTGGTCCTGGGCGAGCGCCTTGGTCGGCGCGAGGTAGAGGACGCTCGCGCCGCGCTGACCTCGCGGTCCGCGCGCGGACCGCACGGCCGAGAGGGCGGGCAGCTGGTAGCCGAGGCTCTTGCCCGACGCGGTGCCGGTGGCGAGCACGACGTGCTGGCCGGCGTGTGCCGCGTCGGCGGCGGCGACCTGGTGCTGCCAGGGCCGCGACACGCCGCGGGCCTCGAACGCCGCGACCACGTCGGGGCCGGCCCAGTCGGGCCAGTCCGCGTAGCGCGCGGCCCGCGGCGGCAGCACCTCGAGGTGGCGCATCCGGCCCTCGCGGCCGGGCACGGCGGACAGCCGCTCGACCACGTCGGCGACGCTGCGGCCCCTCCCGGGAGCGCGCCCGGGGGAGGAGGAGTGCAGCGCCGAGGTCATGCGGCCATTCTCGCCGACGGCACCGACAGGGGACCCGGGAAGGCTTCCGGCCGGGCGCGCGTCGTACGGTGAGCCGCCCTCGCTTCTCGCGGAACTCTTTACTAGTTTGTGCGCGGGAAGGCGCGGGCGTGGTTTCATTGTGCAGGTCGGATGTCGGGGCAGATGCCACGACGGGGTCCGACGACCGAACAAGCTGCTCCGGGGAGACATAGGTGGACCTGACTCTGACGACTCGCGACGCCGGTGGGAAGACCATCGTTGCCGTCGGGGGCGAGATCGACGTCTACACCGCCCCCAAGCTGCGCGACAAGATCACCGAGCTCGTCGCGGGCGGCGTCTACGACATCGTGATCGACATGGAAGAGGTCGAGTTCCTGGACTCGACCGGTCTCGGCGTGCTCGTCGGCGGCCTGAAGAAGGTGCGCGCGCACGACGGTTCCCTGCAGTTGGTCTGCAACCAGGACCGCCTCCTCAAGATCTTCCGCATCACCGGCCTCGCGAAGGTGTTCGTGATCCACGAGTCGGCCGACGCCGCGCTCGCCGGCAGCTGACCCCGGCTCCTCACGCGCGCCGTACGACGGCGCCGGCGCGCTTCGTCGCGCCCTGACGCGGTGATCCCGCGGAGCCTGCGGCCCCGGGCCGTTTGCGTCTCCCGGTGTGTCCCGGATCACATGTCCGTGCCTTAGCACACCTCCTCCTGCGTAGACTCCGCGTCGTCCGTGAGACTTGTATCACTCCCAGGAGGAAGCACATGACGGGGATCAGTCCCGCAGTCGTGGACCTCACCGGAGGCAACCTCGTGCTGGTCATCGTCGTCGCACTGATCGCGCTGGGCGCGCTTGCGATGGCTGCGATGTTCCGCCAAGAGGTACTCGCCGCCGGTGAAGGCACCGACAACATGAAGAACATCGCGCAAGCGGTGCAGGAAGGCGCCAACGCCTACCTGACGCGACAGTTCAGGACGCTCGCCATCTTCGCGGCGATCGCCTTCTTCGCGTTGCTCGCACTACCTGCCGATGACGCCACGGTCCGGATCTTCCGGTCCGTCTTCTTCCTCGTCGGCGCCGGCTTCTCCGCCACGGTGGGGTACCTCGGCATGAACCTCGCGGTCCGCGCCAACCTCCGGGTGGCCGCGGCCGCCAACGAGCAGGGTCGCGAGCCCGCGATGCGGATCGGTCTGCGGACGGGCGCCATGGTCGGCATGCTCACCGTCGGTCTCGGCCTCCTCGGCGCGAGCATCGTGGTGATCTGCTTCCAGGACGAGGCGCCCAAGGTGCTCGAGGGCTTCGGCTTCGGTGCCGCGCTGCTCGCCATGTTCATGCGGGTCGGCGGCGGCATCTTCACCAAGGCCGCCGACGTGGGTGCCGACCTGGTCGGCAAGGTCGAGCAGAACATCCCCGAGGACGACCCGCGCAACGCGGCGACCATCGCCGACAACGTCGGCGACAACGTCGGCGACTGCGCCGGAATGGCCGCCGACCTCTTCGAGTCGTACGCCGTGACCCTGGTCGCGGCGCTGATCCTCGGCTCGCAGGTCTTCGGCGACAAGGGCCTCGTCTTCCCGCTGCTGATCCCCGCCATCGGCGCGCTCACCGCCGTCGCGGGCGTCTACCTCACCAACCCGAAGGTCGGCGAGAACGGCCTGACGACCATCAACCGGTCGTTCTACCTGTCCTCGGCCATCGCCGCGGTGGCGAGCGTCGTCCTGTCGTTCGTCTACCTGCCCGGCTCGTTCAGCGACTTCGGTCCGGTGTACGCCGGGTTCGACGGCGACCCGCGGATCATCGCCGCCAGCGCCGTGGTCATCGGCATCGTGATGTCGGCCGGGATCCTGGCGCTGACCGGCTACTTCACCGGCACCGAGTACAAGCCGGTCAAGGACGTCGGCAAGACGTCGCTCACGGGCGCGGCCACGGTCATCCTCTCGGGCCTCTCGGTCGGTTTCGAGTCCGCGGTCTACACGACGCTGGTCATCGGTGCCGCGGTGTTCGGCGCCTACCTCCTCGGCGGTGCGGCGCTCACCGTTTCGCTCTTCGCGGTCGCGCTCGCCGGCACCGGCCTCCTGACCACCGTCGGCGTGATCGTCGCGATGGACACCTTCGGCCCCGTCTCGGACAACGCGCAGGGCATCGCGGAGATGTCCGGCGACGTCAGCCCCGAGGGCGCGCAGATCCTGACCGAGCTCGACGCGGTCGGCAACACGA
>JAOPXG010000009.1 GCA_025965275.1 Nocardioides sp. | reverse complement strand
TCGACGCCCTCGAGCGCGAGCACCGGCTCGACTTCCTGCGCCAACCCGACCTCGGGTTCGCGTGGGTCGCCTACCGCTGGGCCGAGGGCGACGACCTCGACAGCGTCCTGGAGGCCAGCGACCTCGCCGCCGGCGACTTCGTGCGCTGGATGAAGCAGCTCATCGACCTGGCCGGCCAGGTCGCCGACGCGGCAGGCGACTCCGCCCTGCGCGAGACCGCCCGCGACACCGTCCGGGCACTGCGCCGAGGCGTGGTCGCCTACACGGCGCTGGCCGACTAGGCCTGACGGACGGCCTCGTTGACCGGCGTGTCGCCGTTCACGAGGTTCCACTGCTTGCCGATGGTGCTGCCTGCGTCGAGCACGGCGGCGATGACCGCCCCGACGTCGGCGCGGGTGACGTCGCCGCGGAGGACGTCGGCGCCCAGGGACACGAGGCCGGTCGCCGGGTCGTCGGTGAGCCGGCCCGGGCGCAGGATCGTCCAGTCGAGGCTGCTGGTGCGCAGCGCCGCGTCGGCGTCGCGCTTGGCCTCGACGTACGCCCTCCACACGTCACTGGTGTCGGCCGGCAACGGGTCATCCACGCCGATCGCCGAGATCTGGACGAACCGGGCGATCCCGGCCTGCGTGGCGCCCTCGATCGACTTCAGCGAGCCCTCGAGGTCGACCGTGCGCTTGCGCTCGATGTTGCCGTCCGGGCCGCCGCCGGCCGCGAACACCACGGCCTCGCAGCCCTCGAACGCCGCGGCGAAGTCGCTGGCGCCCTGTCGCTCGATGTCGAGCAGCCGCACCTCCGCGCCGCGCTCCTCGAGCTCCGCGCGGTACTCCTCCTTCCGGACCAGCGCCACCGGCGAGTGGTCCGAACGCCGCAGGACGTGGATGAGATGGAGGGCCACCTTGCCGTGGCCACCGACGATCGCGATTCGACTCATGCCCACCACCGTAGATGCTGCTAGGCCCCCAACACCTCGGTCAGCCGCTGCACGGGGCTCTCGATGCCCCAGCGCGTGCCGAGGTCGGCGACCTTCGCGAGGTCCCGCGGCTCGCGGGGGAGCGCCGTGTCGGGGGAGCCGAGGTCGATGTCGCGGGCGACGGCGACGACCGCGGGCGCCACCTCGAGGTAGTCGGCGGCCGCCTTGATCTTGCCGCGCGGTCCCGGCCCCATGTCGGACTCGGGGTCGAGGGCAGCGGCGATGATGCCGTCCATGTCGCCGAAGCGGCCGAGCAACGTGGCCGCGGTCTTCTCACCGACCCCGGGCACGCCGGGGAGGCCGTCGGAGGCGTCGCCGCGCATGGTCGCGAAGTCGGCGTACTGGCGCGCGTCGATGCCGTACTTGGTCCGCACCCAGTCGTTGGTGACCCGCTCGTGGTTGCCGACCCCGCGGGCGATGTAGAGCACCCGCACGTCGGCGTCGTCGTCGACGAGCTGGAAGAGGTCACGGTCGCCGGTGACGATGTCGACGGGCTGCCCGGCGGCGCTGCGCTGTGCGGCGAGGCTGCCGATCACGTCGTCGGCCTCGTACCCGTCGGCGCCCACGACGCGGATCCCGAACGCGTCGAGCACGTCGAGGATGATCGGGATCTGCACCTGGAGCGGGTCCGGCACCTCCTCGACGTCCGGCTCCCCGGTCTTCTCGGCTTCGACGCGGTGACCCTTGTACGACGGCAGCAGGTCGACGCGCCACTGCGGTCGCCAGTCGTTGTCCCAGCAGCAGACCAGGTCGGTGGGCCGGTAGTCGCCCACCAGGCGGGAGATGAAGTCCAGGAGCCCCCGGACCGCGTTGACGGGCGTGCCGTCCGGCCCGGTGATCTCGGGGACGCCGTAGAACGCCCGGAAGTACAGGGAGGCGGTGTCCAGCAGCATCAGGCGTCCGGGCTTCTCAGTCACGCCGCGCATCCTGCCACGCGCGGCTACTCTGTCCCGCGTGACTCAGTCCGAACTCGAAGGCACCGACCGCAAGATCCTCGAGCTGCTCGCGAATGACGGCAGGATGTCCTTCACCGACCTGGGCAAGGCCACAGGGCTTTCGACCTCGGCCGTCCACCAGCGGGTCAAGCGCCTGGAAGGCCGCGGCCTGATCCAGGGGTACGGCGCGACCATCGACCACGAGCAGCTCGGCCTGCCGCTCACGGCGTTCATCTCGATCCGCCCGATCGACCCGTCCCAGCCGGACGACTCCCCCGAGCGGGTCCGTGAGATCCCCGAGATCGAGTCCTGCTGGTCGGTCGCCGGCGACGAGTCCTACATCCTCAAGGTGCGGGTGGCGACCCCGACCGCGCTGGAGGACCTGCTCGCCCGGATCCGGGCCGCCGCCAACGTCTCCACGCGCACGACGATCGTGCTCTCGACGCCGTACGAGGGCCGCCCGGTCATCTGACCTGCGCGTTTGCGCCGCGCGCCCGTTCGCCTTCCAGGACGGCTACAACGCGTCGATGCCCGAGTCCCTGCGCGCCTTCGTCGTCTGCGTGAAGATCTTCGACGTCGGCCGTCGTCGTCCTGGGCGCCGGCGTTGTCGCAGCCTCCCGGGGATGCGGTTTGGTCCCAAACCGCACGTGGGAGCGCTCCAGACCTGCGGTTTGGGACCAAACCGCAGCGCGACGGCGCTGTCAGTAGGCCTGCAGGGCCGCCATCCGGCGCGAGGCCTCGGCGACCTCGGCCGCCTTGAGCGCGGACTCGTCCAGGTTGCCGTGCTGCGCCCACCACTCCTGGCCGGCCGCGGGCAGCGTGTGGATCGGGTCGTAGTACTCGTAGGTCCGCGAGAGGGCGTCCTCGGCGGTCGCCTCGATGGAGGTGCGGTAGTTCTTGGTCCAGTACGAGATGCCGCGCTCGGTGTCGTAGTCGGCGAGCTGGTGCACCCAGCGCTTGCCGACGAACGGGACGTCGCAGACGATCCGTGGGGTCGCGAAGCCCGGCAGGTAGCCCATGATGTGGTGCTGCAGCCGCTGCGCGTCGGCGACCGAGACCCGCCAGTGCTCCGAGTACGGGATCATGTCGCACATGTAGAAGTAGTACGGCATGATCTGCGCGCCGTCGAGCAGCCGGAAGCAGAGGTCGAGCAGCGCGTGCGGGTCGGCGTTGACGCCGTTGAGCAGCACGCCCTGGTTGCGGACGTCGCGGATGCCGGCGTCGAGCATGGCGCGCGTCGCGCGAGCCACCAGCGGGGTGATCGAGTTCGCGTGGTTGGCGTGGGTGTGGATCGCCACGGACACCCCACGGGAGCGCGACAGCGACCCGATCCGGGTCATGCCCTCGACCACGTCGTCCTGGAGCCAGTGGTGGGGGAGGCCGACCAGCGCCTTGGTCGCGAGCCGGATGTCGCGGATGTTCTCGATCTCCAGCAGCCGGGTCAGGAAGTCCTCGAGCCGCGCCCACGGCATGTTGGCCACGTCGCCACCGGAGACGACCACGTCGCGCACCGACGGCGTACGCCGCAGGTAGTCGAGCATGTCGCCGATCCGGTCGTTCGGCTTGGCGGTGAACTTCAGCTTCTCGATGACCGGGGTCGAGTTGCCGACCAGGTCCATCCGGGTGCAGTGGCCGCAGTACTGCGGGCAGGTCGGCAGCAGCTCGGCCAGCACCTTGGT
>JAOPXG010000301.1 GCA_025965275.1 Nocardioides sp. | reverse complement strand
GGAGTTCCACAAGGGCGGCGGCTCGATCCGCTGCCTGACCAACCCCGTCGACGTCCGGATCGGCCGGGACCTCCCGTCCGTCCCCGGTGGTGAGGTCGTCCTCCCGCCGGTGTGAGGGGTGGTGCGGGTTTCCCCGGGCGGTGCACCGGTGAAACCTGCAGTTCCTGGGCAATGCTTTGCCCGAGAAGTGCAGGGATTGCCCGAGAAGTGCGGCGCTCAGGCGTTGGTCGGCGCCGGCGTGCTCGAAGGTCCGAATCATCGGACTCATCGGTGCGCCCGCTACCGTCGACGTCGTGTTTCCGGTCGGCGGCGTGGGGGTGATGCTGCTGCTCGTCGCGGTCTCGGGCCTGCTCTGCGGCCTGCTCGCCGTCGTGCTGAGGCGACGCCTCGGCTGGGTGTCGGCGATCGCGATCGCCGGCTTCGTCTGGTCGCTGGCGGTGCTCGGGACGATCACGCTGCTCCCGGCGGGCGGCGCTCCCGGCATCGTGGCGGCCGAGAGCCGGCAGACCACCTGTTCCTGGGACATCGGCGGCCCGGCGCCGGAGGGCTTCTGGATCGTCCCCGGCGGTCAGCGGCTGCTCAACGTCGTGGTGTTCATCCCGTCGGGTGCGCTCCTGGTCGTCGCCGTGGCCCGCTGGCGGGCGGCCTGGGTGCTGGTGCCGGCCGGGCTGGCGCTGCTCGCGGCGTACTCGGTCGCGATCGAGGCCACCCAGCTCGCGCTCGCCCGGCTCGACCGGGCCTGCGACGTCACCGACGTGATCGACAACGTGACCGGTGCGGCCTTCGGGGTCGGCCTCGGGATCGTGCTGGCGGTGCTGCTCCGCCCCTGGCGGTACAAGCAGCCGCGGCGGTTAGCCTGACCCGCATGTCGAAGCCCCAGCCGCGCGCCACCATCGCGGACATCCCGCCGTACGTCGCCGGGAAGCCGCCGACCGTCCGCCCCGGGATGACGTCCTACAAGCTCTCCTCGAACGAGAACCCCTACCCGCCCCTGCCCGGCGTGGTGGAGGCCGTGCAGGCGGGAGTGGCGACGATGAACCGCTACCCCGACATGGGGAGCAGCGCGCTCTACGCCGCGCTCTCGGAGAAGTTCGGCGTGCCCGTCGACGACCTGTCGGTCGCCACCGGATCGGTGGGGCTGATCTACCAGCTGGTGCAGGCGTTCTGCGACCCCGGCGACGAGGTCGTCTTCGCGTGGCGCTCCTTCGAGGCCTACCCGATCGCCGTCACCGCCGCCGGCGCGGTCACGGTGAAGGTGCCGGTGCTCGCCGACGGCCGCCACGACCTCGACGCGATGGCCGCGGCCGTCACCGACCGCACCAAGGTGGTGCTGGTCTGCACGCCCAACAACCCGACCGGCCCGGCCGTGACCCAGGCCGAGCTCGACGCCTTCCTCGCCAAGGTGCCGTCGCACGTGGTGGTCGTGGTCGACGAGGCGTACGTCGAGTTCGTGCGGATGGACGACGCGGTCGACGGCGTCGCGACCTACCGCCGCCACGACAACGTCGTGCTCACCCGCACGTTCTCCAAGGCCTACGGGCTGGCCGGCTTCCGAGTGGGCTACGCCGTCGCGCCGCCGGAGATCGCCGGCGCGCTGCGGGCGGTGTCGCTGCCCTTCGGCGTCTCGACGATCGCCCAGGCCGCGGCGATCGCGTCGCTCGAGCGGCAGGACGAGCTCCTCGAACGGGTCGAGGCACTCGTCGCCGAACGGGCCCGGGTGGTCGCCGGGTTGCGGGATGTCGGGTGGGCCGTCCCCGACGCGCAGGGCAACTTCGTGTGGTTCGAGCTCGGCGAGCGCACCGCCGACTTCGCCCTCGCGGCCGACGAGGCCGGGATCGTGGTCCGCCCCTTCGCCGGTGAGGGCGCCCGGGTCTCCATCGGCGAGACCGAGGCCAACGACCGGCTGATCGCGGTGGCCGCGGCGTTCAAGCGCTAGAAGGCGAATGCGACCGGCAGCACGAGCACCGCGAAGCGGGCGGTGCGACCGACGAGGCACAGCACCCCGAACGTCCAGCGGCGCTGGCCGGCCGCGCCTGCCGCAATGCTGACGATCGCCAGCGGCGGCAGGCCGAGCGTGGCCGCGCCCAGGACGACCGCGGGCCCGGTGGCCCGCCCGGCCCAGGGGCTGTCGGCGAGCTTGGCGGCCCACCGGCCGGCGCCCCGGCGGGCGGACTCGAAGATCACCAGCTTGCCCGCGGTCTGGCCGACCGCGAGGGCGAGCACGAGCAGCACCGCGAGCCAGGCGTGGGACCGGGTGGCGGTCACGATCCCGTAGGCCTCGGCGTTCACGAGGGGCAGCAGTGCCGAGGCCACGCCGGTGCCGAGCGCGCCCAGCACGGCGAGGATGCCGCTCACGGCAGCAGCCGCAGCACCCGGGCCGCCGACCAGATCTTGACGGCCCCGACCGCGACGACGACGGCCAGGCCGACGGCGTACCAGCCGAGCGCGATGGCGACGACGACGCCGGCGGTGTTGGCCGCCTTGGCGAGCGGCGACCAGTTGAGCTGCCAGACGGTGCGGTCGACGAGGTGGAAGTCGTTGGGCCCGAGGATCGGCCAGCAGAGGAAGGCCAGCGAGAGCATCGTGTCCAGGACCGCGAACGACAGCAGGAACGCGACCGCGAGCACCCAGGCGCCTGGGAGGTGGGCCAGCAGCCCGGCGCACAGCAGCGCCGTGCAGGCGCGGTCGCTGACGATGTCGAGGACCGCGCCGAGCCGGGTCTCCTGGTGAAGGCGCCGGGCCAGCCAGCCGTCCAGGATGTCGCCGACCCAGTACACGGCGTACGCCAGGGCGCTGATCCGCAGGTCGTGCGTGGCGATCGCGTAGCCGCCGAGGACGACGGCGGCCGACGTGCGCACGAGGGTGACCAGGTTGGCCCAGGTGCGGAGGCTGCCGACGGGGAGGGCAGTCGCCACCGGTCGGTCGAGCAGGAGTGTCGTCATGGCGCTCACGGTCTCCGGGACCGGCGCCGGGCAGAACCGTCCACGGTGCCGGGCCGGGCGGTACCCCGGTACCGACTTCCTCCGGTGGCCGGGACAGCGGGACCGCGTTGACCCAGACTGGCGGCGTGCGAGATGCCATCAGGAGAGTGCAGGGCCGTGTCCGGGCCCTGGTACGCGTGCCCGGCCGGGTGCGGCGCGTGCTCTTCTGGGCCTCGGTGGTGGCGACGGCGTGGTCGTTCCTGATCTCCGGCATCTACGAGAGAGAGACCGCGGCGCCCGGTCTCGCGGTCGTGCTCCCGGCTGTCGTCGTCGTGCTCTGTTGGCGCCTGTGGCAGTGGCGCTCGCTGATCTTGGCCCTCGCTGCCGGATTCGTGGCCATCTACGTGCCGGATGCGGTCTTCCTCTGGCCGGCGGTCACAGGCATGGTCTATGTCTCGGTCGCCGACGACCCCGCCGACGTGCCGTGGCTCGCCTGGGTCGCGGGGCTGGTCGGGTCGGTGACCTCGCTGGTCGTCTATTCGTACGCCGCGACCCCTGCGCCGTTCCTCGCGGTCGCGCTCGGCGGTGCCCTCGGCATGCTGATGCGCTCCTTCGACCGCAGCGACCGGCTCGCCGGCGAGACGCGGCAGCTGCGCGGCCAGGCGACTTGGCTCGAGCAGCGCACCAGCCTGGCCCGCGAGCTGCACGACGTGGTCGGCCACCACGTCACGGCGATGGTCGTCCAGGCCGAGGCGGGGTTGGTCGGCGACCCCGAGCGGGCGCTGCGCGAGATCGGCGGGCTGGGGCGCACCGCGCTCGGCGAGCTGGACGCGCTGGTCGTGCACCTCCGCGACCCGGCGACGCCGGTCCAGGTCACCGCGACGCCGCGGCTGTCCGACATCGACGAGCTGCTGGCCGGGCCGCTGCGGAGCCAGGGCGTCGCGGTCACCGTGGACGTCTCCCCTGAGGTGGAGCTGGACGAGAGGACCACGCTCACGGCGTACCGGATCGTCCAGGAGGCGCTGACCAACGTCGCGCGGCATGCCCGGGCACGGACGGTCTGGGTCGACGTCGCCCCGGCGGGGCGCAACGTCCGCCTGCGGATCAGCGACGACGGTGTCGGACCGCCCGACGAGGTGACCCGCGGCGCCGGGCTGATCGGCATCGAGGAGCGGGTCGACGCGGCCGACGGAGTGTGGAGCATCAGCCACCGTCCGGGTGGCGGGACCGTCGTGGACGCCTTCCTGCCGGTGCGACGCGAGACGCACCGATGATCCGGGTCGCGGTGGTGGACGACCAGCAGCTGGTCCGCGAGGGCTTCGCGATGATCCTCGGCGCGCAGGCCGACATGGAGGTGGCGGTGCAGGCGGAGGACGGCAGGCAGTTCCTCGACGCCGTCCGCGCCGACCCGCGGATCGACGTGGCGCTGGTCGACATCCGGATGCCGGTCCTCGACGGGCTGGCCGCCACCCGCGCGCTCGCCGGGATCCCGCACGCGCCCCTCGTCATCGTCGTCACGACGTTCGACCAGGACGCCTACGTGCTCGACGCCATCGCCGCCGGCGCCCGCGGTTTCGTCCTCAAGCGGTGCAGCGGCCGCGAGCTCGTCGACGCCGTACGCCGGGTCGCGTCGGGTGACTCGATCCTGTCGCCGGAGGTGACCGGTGCGGTGCTCGCGCGCGTCCGGTCGAGCGGGACGTCGGGCACCGTCGACCTCACGGCGTACTCACTGACGACGCGCGAGGCCGACGTCCTCGCGCTGGTCGGCGCCGGGCTCAACAACACCGAGATCGCGGCCCGGCTCCACCTCTCCCTCAGCACGGTCAAGACCCACGTCAGCAACGTGCTCGACAAGACCGGGAGCCGGGACCGCGTCGCGGCCACGTTGCTCGCCATCCGGGCCGGCGTCGTCTGACGGGCGCCGATCCAGCTCGCGCCAGCGCGGGTCGACCGCCGGCAGCATCGTGACGAGGAAGTACGCCGCGCCGACGATCAGCAGCGCGGCCGGGAGGCCGACGCCGGCGATGAGCAGTCCACCGAGGATGCCGCCGAAAGGCATCAGCGCGAAGCACAGTGCCGTGCTGAGGGAGGTGACCCGGCCCATCAGCCGCTCGGGGATCCGCTCGTAGATGACCGCGCCGAGGATCGGGTTGAGGAAGCCGGCCGCGAAGCCGCCCACGACGCACACCGCGAGCACCGCCCAGACCGGGACGTCGAGCGCGAACACCACGAAGCGCGGGGCACCGCAGACCAGGAAGGCGACCAGGTAGGTCTTGAAGCGCGGCAGTCGGGCCGCCCACGCGGCCGCGCAGACGGACCCGACCGCGGATGCTCCGCCGAACGTGGCGAAGACCAGGCCGACGGTCGCGGCGCTGCCGGTCGTCTGCTCGGCCCACACCGGGACGAGGACGGCGGCGTACGCCAGGTCGAGGAGGTTGGTGAGGGCGACCATGACCGCGATCCCCAGGAGGATCCGGTCGCCGCGCAGGAAGGTCCAGCCTTCACGGAGCTGGGCGCGGTAGGGCACCTCGGGCTCGTCGGTGACCGGCGCGGCCGGGCGCCGGAGGGAGGTGGTCGCCCAGGCGAGCACGGCCGCCGACAGCCCGAAGCTGACCGCGTCGACCACCAGGGCGTCGGCCGCGCCGACGACCGCGACCAGCCCGCCGGCGAACCCCGCGCCGAGCAGCCCGGCGGTCCGCTCGACGGTGGAGTGCAGGCCGGTCGCCCGCTCGAGGGGCACCCCGGCCGCGGCCACCAGCGCCGGGGTCAGCGCGGCCTTCGCCGCGTCGCCCGGGCCGCGCAGGGCGCCCGCGAGTGCGACCAGCAGCAGGAACAGCGGGAACGGCAGCCAGCCGGACTCGTGGAGCAGCGGGATCGCGCCGACCGCGAGCACCGACAGCAGGTCGCAGGTGATCGCCACCCGCCGGGCGCCGACCCTGTCGATGACCGGGCCGCCGAGCACCTTGAGGACCACCAGCGGGAGCATCTCGGCGAGCGCGACCAGGCCGGTCCTGGTGGCGCTGCCGGTCGTCGTCAGCACGAACCACGGCAGCGCGATCATCGACACCCGGGTGCCGGTCAGCGAGATGGCCTCGGCCGTCAGCCAGCCGTAGAGCGGTCTCCGGGCGCCCGTCACGAGTCCTCCGGGGCGACCTTGCCCGGGTAGGGGTAGGCGTTGAGCTGGAAGACGAACGGGGCGGCGCCGTCGTCCTCCTCCTCGTCGATCTCCTTCATGCTCGTCATCAGCTGCTCGATCAGGGCGCGCGCCCGGCGCGGGGTGAGCTTGACGACCCAGTCGCTGTACGTCGTGGCGTCGCGCCACTCCTCGGGCAGCATCGGCAGCTCCTCGACGGAGCGCTGCAGCCGCTCGGTCATCACGACGACGACGGACTGCAGGTAGGCGTCCAGGGTGTCGCGGGCCTCGGGGTCGGCCGGGCCCGCGGTGTCGGTCGTGGTGCTCTGGTGTGCGGCCTTCCACCAGCGGTCGCGGGCGTTGCCGAGCGCGGTGTCCTCGGCGACGAAGCCGGCCTGGGCGAGCTGGCGCAGGTGGTAGGACGTCGCCCCGGTGTTGAGCCCGAGCCGCCCAGCGAGCGTGGTCGCCGTCGCCGGCCCGTCGATGCGCAGCATCCCGAGCATCCGCACCCGGACCGGGTGGGTGAGCGCCTTCATCTGCTGCGGCGACGGGGTGATCGACGTGATGTCCATGGGACCCACCGTAAGACTGCAAAGATTCATTTGCAAACAGTTCTTTGTAGTCACGTCGACCCGGTACCGTCCCCGGCGTGCTCCCGACCCGCCGCGTTGTCCTGACCGTCGCCGCCCTCGCGCTCGGGGTGTCGCTGCTGGTGCCGTCCGCCGGCTCGGCGCACGCTCCCGACCGCGCGGAGGCGCACGCGCCGAAGACCCGGACCGCCGAGCAGGTGCTGGCCGACATGACGCTGGCGCAGCGGGTCGGCCAGCTCTTCATGGTCGGCACGCCGGCCGACGAGGTGGACCGCGCGACGAAGCGACAGATCGCTCGGTTCCACGTCGGGAACGTGATCCTCACCGGCCGCAGCTACGACGGCGTGAAGAAGCCGGCCCGGGTGTCCCGGGCGATGCGGTCGCAGGTGTCCGCCGCCTCGACGGACGGCGTGGGTCTCCTCGTCGCGACCGACCAGGAGGGCGGGCGGGTTCAGGTGCTCCAGGGCCCGGGCTTCGCCGCGATGCCGACCGCCCTCGTGCAGGGCAGGTGGGAGCCGAGCGCGCTCCGCGGGGCCGCCCGGACCTGGGCGGGCCAGCTGCGCAAGGCGGGGGTCAACCTCGACCTCGCGCCCGTCCTGGACACCGTGCCGGGCCGGAAGGCCGCCAAGCACAACCCGCCCATCGGCAGGTACCAGCGCGAGTTCGGCTACACGCCACGCGTCGTGACCCGGCACGGCCTCGCGTTCCTGCGCGGGATGACGGACGGCGGCGTCGTCCCCACGGTCAAGCACTTCCCGGGCCTGGGCCGGGTCCGGGCCAACACCGACACGAAGGCCGGCGTCACCGACAGGGTCACCACCCGCCACGACGCCTACCTGAAGCCCTTCCGGGCGGCCGTCGAGGCCGGCGCGCCGTTCGTGATGATGTCGACGGCCTACTACGCCCGTCTCGACGCCGACCGTCCGGCCGCCTTCTCGCCGTTCGTGGTCGACACCATGCTCCGCGGCGACCTCGGCTTCGACGGTGTCGTGATCTCCGACGACCTCGCCCGCGCGGCCCAGGTCGCGAGCTTCTCGCCCGCGGGACGGGCGCTCCGGTTCATCGGTGCCGGCGGCGACATCGTGCTCATCGTCGACCACGACCCGGTGCCCGCGATGTACGCCGCGGTGCTGGCGCGGGCGCAGGACAGCGCGGCCTTCCGGCACAAGGTGGATGCCGCCGCGCTGCGGGTCCTCACGGCCAAGGAGCACCAGCACCTGCTCTGAGCCGGACACCGGTCAGCGGGCCGCCGCCTCTCCCCGCCGGCCTCGGGGACCCGGCGGGCCGGAGTGGGGTGTCCGGGCGAGCTGGTCGACCGCGGCGTCGAAGACCCACGGCAGGCGCCCCGCCGCGGCGACGATCCGACCCCGCAGGGCGGGGACCCGGGTCGCGGTCAGCAGGCCGAGGGTCACCAGGTCGTGGCGCCGGGTGAGCCGGCGCCAGTCGGCCTCGTAGCGTTGCGGGTCGCCCGCGGCAACCGCCGAGACGGCGGCGCGCGCCTGGGCGAGGCCGAGGGCGATGCCCTCCCCGGTCAGCGCGTCGACGTAGCCGGCGGCGTCGCCGACCAGGAGCACCCGGCCGCTCACCCGTCGACGGCTGCGGTGCCGCAGCGGCCCGGCGCCGCGCACGCGGGAGAGTGGCTGCCCGGACAGCCGCTCGGCCAGCGCCGGGAAGTCGCCGATGAGGTCGTCGAAGGGGCGCGGCCGCGCGCTCAGCAGGGCCACGCCGACCGACCCGTCGCCGACCGGCGTGACGTAGGCCTCGCCTGAGCGCGACCAGTGCACCTCGACGAACCGCGACCACGGGGCGACCGAGGCGTGGCGGCGCAGGCCGTAGCGGCGGTGCCGGGCCGGCGGCCCGTCGAGACCGGTCATCCGGCGCACCGGGGAGTGCAGCCCGTCGGCGGCGACGACGTACCGGGCGGGCTCGCCGTCCACGGTGACGTGGTCGCCCGCGTCGTCGACGCGGCGGGCGGCGGCGGGGACGGTGGGGATCCCGGCCTCCGAGACCAGGTCGCGCAGGGCGCCGTGCAGGGAGGTACGGCGCACCCCGAGCCCGGGACCGGCCCGGAAGGTCGCCTCGGCGCTCCGGGCGCCGTCGACGTAGCGGATCCCGTCGATCGGGTGGCCGTCGAGCGCGACGCCGAGGGCGGTCAGGTCCGCGACGGCGCTGGGCATCAGCCCCTCGCCGCAGGCCTTGTCGATGACCCCGGCCCGCGGTTCGTGGATCGCGACGTCGAGCCCCGCACGCGCGGCGTACAGCGCGGTCGCCAGGCCGATCGGACCGCCTCCTGCCACCAGGAGGTCACGCATCGGCGAGCCTCCCGGGGCCGGCGGGCAGCTCGCGCAGGGCGTCGTTCTCCACCCGCAGCCGGACGGCGAGGAGCGCCGCGTTGGCGACGGTGAAGCCGACCGCGGTCAGCCAGCACGCGTGCACCAGGGGCAGGGCGGCGCCCTCGACCACGACCGCGACGTAGTTGGGGTGCGAGAGGAGCCGGTAGGGACCGGACCGCACCGGCGCGAGGTCGGGCACGACGATGACGCGGGTGTTCCACCGCGGGCCGAGGGTCGCGATGCACCACCAGCGCAGGCCCTGGGCGGCGAGCACCACGGCGAGCATCGACCAGGCGAGTGGGCCGGGCACGGCCGGGCGCCGGACGAAGGCCTCCACCAGCATGGCGACCAGGAAGCCGGAGTGCAGCACGACCATGACCGGGTAGTGGCGCTGGCCGGTTTCACGGCCGCCCCGGGCGAAGCTCCACGCGGCGTTGCGCTTGGAGACCACGAGCTCGGCCAGCCGCTCCACGCCGACGAGCGCGACCACGACGACGAACGCGGTCAGGCTGGTCACGCGTCGCTCCCGTCGGCCACCGCGCGCAGGAGCACCAGCTCGGAGCAGAAGCCGGGCCCCATCGCCATCAGCAGGCCGTAGGAGCCCGGGTCCGGCGGCCGGTCCCGGAGGGTGTCCTCGAGGACGTGGAGCACCGACGCCGAGGAGAGGTTCCCGATCCGCGACAGCGAGTCGCGCGTAAGCGCCAGGTCGTGCTCGGTGAGCCCGAGCGTGTCCCGGAGCGCGTCGATGACCTTCGGCCCGCCCGGGTGGCACACCCACCACCCGATGTCGGACCGGGTCAGGTCGTGCGCGGCGAGGAAGCCGTCGACGTCCTCGCCGATGAAGCGGCCCACGATGGCCGGCACCTGCGCGTCGAGCACGATCCGCAGGCCGCTGCCGCCGAAGTCGAAGCCCATGGTGCGCTCGGAGTCGGGGTAGAGGCGGCTCTTGGTGTCCAGCACCTCGACCGGCCCGGCGTCCGCGCCGCCGCTCGCGACCACGGCGGCGGCGCCGTCGGCGAACAGCCCGCTGGCCACCATGTTGGCCAGGGACACGTCGTCGCGCTGCACCGTCAGCGAGCACAGCTCGACACTCACCAGGGCGGCCACCGAGTCCGGGCGACCCGCCACGAAGTCGCTCAGCCGGGCGACGCCGGCGGCGCCCGCCACGCAGCCCAGGCCGAAGAGCGGCAGCCGCTTGACGTCGGGCCGCAACCCGACGACCGCGGCGATCCGGGCGTCCAGGGTCGGCACGGCCAGCCCGGTGACGGTGGTCGAGATGATCAGGTCGACGTCGCTCGGCGTGAGGCCCGCAGCCTTGAGGGCGTCCTCCAGCGCCCGCGCACCCAGCGCGACCGCATGCTCGAGGAAGAGGTCGTTGGCCTCGTCGAAGCTCTCCAGCTCGCCGTACCGCTCGATGGGCAGCACGAGGTGGCGGTGGGCGACGCCGGCGTTGGCGTGGATGGCGCGGAGCACGCGCTCGTCGAGACCGCCGCGGGCGATCACCCGCGCGAAGGTGTCGGTCAGCTCCGCCTGCGGGTAGCGGTGCGGTGGCAGTACGCCACGGACGGACAGGATCCGCATGGTCAGCGCTCCTCTCGGTGGTGGAGACGGTGGGTCACGAGGTCGCGGCCCAGGCCGACGACCAGGCGCGGGGTGATCCGCCCGTCGCCGAGGCCGAGCTCGACGAGGTCGTCGAAGGCGCGCTGGCTGCGCACCGCGGCGCCGATGCCAGCCTCCACCACGACCGGTCGCCGGCACAGCCGCGACGCCGCCCAGGTGTGCTGGAGGTGGCGGCCCAGCACGCCCCGGACCGCCGCGCGGTGGCGCGCTCCGACGGCGGCCGGCCGTCCCTCCTGCAGCGCCTCGGCGGCGACCCTGCCGGCGATCTCGCCGGTGGCGACGGCGTAGTAGATGCCCTCGCCGGTCATCGGGTTGACCAGCCCCGCCGCGTCGCCGACGAGCGCGATCCGGCCGTCCGGCTGCTCCGTGCCCCAGCCCCAGCCGGACAGCGGCAGGTGGTGCGCGCGCCAGGAGGTGCCGTCCGCGACGACGCCCGGCACCAGCCGGTCGAGCTGGTCGAGCAGCAGCTCGCGCGAGAGCGTCGTGCCCCGGCCGGCCAGCTCGCCGTAGCCCACGTTGGCCAGGCCGTCCCCCCGGTCGAAGGCCCAGGCGTACGACGGCTGCGGCCGGGTGCCGTAGCGGATGACCTGGCGACCCTCGGTCGTGGCCGTGGTCGGCGCGTAGCCGCGGATCGCCAGCGCGGTCGTGCCCCGCGCCCGGGCGCCGACCGCGGCACGGACCACGGAGTGCGCGCCGTCGGCACCGATGACGACCCCGGCGGTGAACCTGTCGTCGAGGACCACACCGCCGGGCTCGACGCGCACGCGGCGCACCCGGTGCCGGACCAGCGTGGCTCCGGCGCTCACGGCGTGGTCGACCAGGCGGGCGTCGAAGACCTCGCGCGGGATGACGTGCACGGGCCGGGCGAGCCGACCCTCGACCCGCCGCTCCCCGCGGGAGAGGTCCAGGCGGCGAAGCGGAGTCCACCCGTGCACCACGTCGCCCGCGCCCAGCCGGTCGAGGACGTCGACGGCGTGGGGGGCGATGCCGTCGCCGCAGGACTTGTCACGGGGGAAGTCGTCGCGGTCCAGGAGCAGCACGCGCGTCCCCGGGGACCTCGTCAGCGCGGAGATCGCCGCGCTGGCTCCGGCGGGGCCGGCACCCACGACGGCGATGTCCCAGCGCTGCTGCTCCGCGTCCACCAGCGTGAGGTACCCCGGGATCGCGCCGGCTAGCCCCGTTGCGGCCGCTTTCACCAGATCGCCGGGCGCAGAGCCGCCCGCGGGTGCCCTCGGGTCCTCGGGGCGGCCCGGGCGCCGCCATCCGGTCCGGTTACGCGCCCGCAACGAAACCGGGGCAGGCTGTGCCGCATGTCGGTCAAGGTCGCGCTCGAACACCGGACGACGTACGAGTACTCCGAGCCGGTCGAGCTCGGGCCCCACGTCGTGCGGCTGCGGCCCGCGCCGCACTGCCGGACCCCGATCGAGGCCTACTCCTTCGACGTCACGCCGAAGAACCACTTCCTCAACTGGCAGCAGGACCCGTTCGGCAACTGGCTGGCCCGGCTGGTGTTCCCGGAGAAGGCGACGAAGCTCGAGATCACGATCGGCGTGGTCGCCGACCTGATGGTGATCAACCCCCTCGACTTCTTCGTCGAGGAGTACGCCGAGACGTTCCCCTTCACCTACGCCCCGACGCTGGCCGCCGACCTCGCGCCGTACCTGCGCCCGGTCGACGGCAGCGACG
>JAOPXG010000231.1 GCA_025965275.1 Nocardioides sp. | reverse complement strand
CCGGCGGCGAGGTGCCCTGCGCGGCCGAGGCCGGCGAGGTGACCATGCAGCTCCGCAAGGCGCTCGTCGACATCCAGTACGGCCGCGCCGAGGACACGTTCGGCTGGATGCACCAGATCGTCTAGCGACCCGCGGGTCGAGACCCAGTGAGGCGAGCATCGGCCCGGGACCTGACCACGGAGGTCACCGGCCTGCCATGCCTACGGGGTCTCGACGACGCTCGCTGGCGCTCGCTGCTCGACCACCGGCGTACGACGTCCTCGGGTGATCTCGGTCTCGAGGGCGTCGAGCCGCTGCTCCCAGAAGCCACGGAACCGCCCGAGCCAGGCGTCGACCTCCGCCATCGGGCCGCCGTCGATCGCATAGAGCCGGCGCGGGCCCTCGGCCCGCACGGTCGCGAAGCCGCTCTCGCGCAGCACCCGCAGCTGCATCGACACGGCCGGCTGGCTGATGCCGAACTCGGCGGAGATCACGTCGACGACCTCGCCCGAGGCGTGCTCGCCGGTCGCGAGGAGCTCGAGGATCCTGCGCCGCACCGGGTTGCCGAGGACGTCGAACGCGTGCACCCTCAGTCCTCGGGCGGGGCCTCGGGTGCCCCGGTGTACGCCGCGGTGCAGCGCGCGGCGGCGGCTCGCGCGGAGTCCGGGTCGGTGCCGGCGGCGATGCTGGCCTCCGACCACGCGTCGCTGCTGCGCGTCAGGTAGTCGCTCAGGTCCGGGAGGTCGTCCCGCGGCGGCGGTCCGTCCGGGTCCGCGAGGTGCTCGGCGAGACCCATCAGGCCCAGCTCCCAGCCGATGCCGACCGCGCCGGGACCGAACTGGTCCCACACCGCGGGGTCGACCGGTGCGGAGTGGTCGAGCTGGAGCAGCGTGCCGCCGTCGGTCGGGCGCAGGCTGACGTCCACCCAGCTGACCTGGCCGTCGTACTCCCAGGTCAGGGCGAGCCGCTCCGGCGGGTCGCAGGCGAGCACCTCGCCCCCGGCGTTGCCTTCGAGCTGGTAGCGACCACCGAGCTCGAGGTCGCCGGTGACCGGCGTCATCCAGGTCGAGATCCGTTCGGCCGTCGTCAGCGCGTCCCACACCTCCTCGAGCGTGGCGTCGAAGGTCCGTTCGACGGTGAGGAGCCGCAGCTCCTGGCCGTCGCGCGTGGTCGTCGAGATGGCTCGGCGCACCTGGGTGAGGTGGTCGGCGGGGGAGGTCTTCATGGGCGCCATCGTCGTATCAATCGCCACTGATATCAACCCCGTGGGCGACAATGTCCGCCGATCCAGATAAGGTAAGCCTCACCTAACAAACCCATGAAGGAGCACGATGAACCCCACCCGCCGCCGCTTCCTCGCCGGCCTCTCCGTCCTGGCGGTCGCGCCGGTTCTCGCCGCGTGCGGGTCCGACGGCGAATCGTCCGCGACGCCGTCCGGCGGTGGCTCCAGCGCCGCACCCGAAGAGGCGGCGTTCCCGGTCACCATCGAGCACAAGTACGGCGAGACCACGATCGAGAAGGCCCCGACGCGCGTCGTCTGCCTCGGCCTCACCGACCAGGACGCCCTGATGGCCCTGGGCGTGGTGCCGGTCGGCGTCACCTACTGGTTCGGCGACAAGGAGCTGCAGGGCGTCTACCCGTGGGCGCAGGACTACCTCGGCGACGCCGAGCTGCCGACGGTGCTCACCGACACCAACGGCGTCGAGATCGAGAAGGTCGCCGCGCTCGCGCCCGACCTGATCATCGGCCAGTACTCCGGCCTGACGGAGCAGGACTACAAGAAGCTCTCGGCGATGGGGATTCCGGTCGTCGCCCAGAACGGCGACTACGCCGACTACGGCACCCCGTGGGACGAGGCCGCGCTCACGCTCGGCACCGCCATCGGCAAGCCGAAGGCCGCCCAGGAGCTCATCGACTCGGTCACGAAGCGGATCGCCGACGAGGCCGCCGCGCACCCCGAGTTCCAGGGCCAGACCGCCGCGACCATCACGCCGTACGAGGGCCTCTTCCTCTACGGTCCCGAGGACCCGCGCTCGCGGATGCTGATCGACCTCGGCTTCGACCTGCCCGCGCTGATCACCGACGCCGACGACAGCGAGTTCGGTGTCTCGCTCAGCGCCGAGCGGACCGCCGACCTCGAGGACATCGGGGTCGCGGTCTGGATCGACCTCGACGCCGACAAGCAGGTGAAGGGGATCTTCGAGGGCACCACGGCGTACGACGAGGGCCGCTGGGTCGACATCAGCGACGCCGACGGCAGCTACTACGTCGCGCACAGCTTCGTGACGCCGCTGAGCATCCCGTACCTCCTCGACCGCTACGTGCCCCAGCTCGCCGCCGCGGTCGACGGCGACCCGAAGACGGAGCCGCCGACCGTCACCGGCTGACCGGTAGCGTGCGCGCATGCGCCTCAAGCTCGGCCGGCCCGACCTCGGGCGCTACGCCGACAGGTTCGACGTGCCGCCCGCGACCGGGGCTCTCGGCGTCACCTTCCTCGGCGTCGCCAGCCTGCTGATCGACGACGGCGAGACCGCGCTGATGACCGACGGCTTCTTCTCGAGGCCGTCGCTGTCGAAGGTCGCGCTCGGCAGATCGCGCCCGACCCTGCCCGCATCGACGCCGTCCTGACGCGTGCCGGCGTCGACCGGCTGGCCGCGGTGCTCCCGGTGCACACCCACTACGACCACGCCATGGACTCGGCGGTCGTCGCGGACCGGACCGGAGCCGACCTGGTCGGCGGCGAGTCGACGGCGTACGTCGGTCGCGGGCACGGCCTGCCCGACCACCGGATCCGGGTGGTCACGCCCGGTGAGCCGGTGTCGTACGGCGGGTTCACGCTGACGCTCGTCGAGTCCCACCACTGCCCGCCGGACCGGTTCCCGGGGGAGATCACCGCGCCGGTCGTGCCGCCCGTGAAGGCCGGCGCCTACAAGTGCGGCGAGGCCTGGTCGATCCTGGTCGAGCACGTGAGCGGCGCGACCGCGCTGCTGCAGGGCAGCGCCGGGTTCGTCGAGGGATCGCTGGCCGGACGGCGCGCCGACGTGGCCTACCTCGGGGTCGGCCAGCTCGGCGTGCAGAGCGAGGACTACCTCCGCACCTACTGGGCCGAGACCGTCGAGGCCGTCGGTGCCCGCCGGGTGGTGCTGACCCACTGGGACGACTTCTTCCGCCCGCTCGACCGGGAGCTGCGGGCACTGCCCTATGCGGGCGACGACCTCGACGTCACGATGCGGGTGCTCGACGAGCTCGCGGCCGGCTCGGGCGTGAGCATGCACTTCCCGACGGTGTGGCGGCGCGAGGACCCCTGGCGGTAGCGGTCAGGTCGCGCTCGCGACTCCCGCGGCGATCAGGCCCTGGGCCGCCGTGTAGGTCGCCATGACGGCCGACTCGAGGGCGGGCCGGGGCTCGGCGAGGAGAAACTTCTGGACCGCGAGCACGCTGTCCGAGACGAGGAACAGCGCGGTGCCGACCTGCAGCGTCCTGCGCGCCCCCTGCGGCAACGCGGGGTCGAGCATGCGTGAGCTCGCGAACATCCCCGCCAGGATCGTGGCGTAGGCGGCCACCGGCGCCCGGAGCGCCGGGTCCGTCCGCCCGGCCGCGATGCTCATCAGGGGAGTGGCGGTCAGCCACAGGCCGAGCGCGACCTTGAGACCTGCGGTGTCGTAGTCCTGGGGCTCGCCGCGCACCGACAGGAACGCGGCGCTGTAGGCGACATGCGCCCCGAAGAACGACCCGACGCCGGCGAGGAACGACCGTTCGCTCGTGCCGAGCAGGGCCACGTCACCACCCCAGGAGAACGCCTGAGCCGCCGTCGTCCCGGTGCGGAGCGGGCCGCTGTCGGTGCGGGCGCCATTGGCCCGGGTGCCGTCGAGGAAGGCGGTCGCCAGCGCCGGCATCAACGCCGGCTTGAGCACGTACCTCAGCCGTCGGGCTGCGGGGCTGCTCTTGCCGGCAGCGACGCTGTCGGCGATTGCGAGGGCTGCGTACGCAGCCCTGGGCAGCAGGGTCTGGGCTCGGGGCATGCCGCTCATCCTGAGGCCTGCCGGTAGGGCCCGCCAGAGCGTCCACTGCCGACACCCGCCGGTCCGCGTAGGCTGCGGCGGTGAGTGAGGTGCTGGACGAGGGGCCGTTCTTCCACGGCACGAAGGCCGATCTGCGGGTGGGTGATCTGCTCACGGCGGGCTTCCGGTCGAACTACCGGCCCGAGATCCTGATGAACCACATCTACTTCACCGCGTTGCCTGACGGCGCCGGACTCGCCGCCGAACTCGCGGCGGGCGAGCGCGCTCCGCGCGTGTACGTCGTCGAGCCGACCGGGGCGTTCGATAACGACCCGAACGTGACCGACAAGAAGTTCCCCGGCAACCCGACCCGGTCCTACCGCAGCACGGAACCACTGAGGGTCGTCGGCGAGGTCGAGGACTGGACTCGGCTGACGCCCCAGGCGCTCCAGTCGTGGCGCGACCGCCTGGCGGTGCTCCTCGCGGATGAGCGCGGCGAGATCATCAACTGATCCGCGAACGAAGTCCGGGTCTGAGTACGTCGAGCGCGTCCGGTCGCGGCGAAACGACGTGCTCGGCGTGCGCGCTGATCGGGGCCCGGATCCGGGTTCCGCGGCGCACGTCGAAACACATCGATGGTCCAGGCGCACGAGGGCTGCTCGGCTCGTTGTCAGCGGTCGTCGCCCCAGTTGGCGATGACCACGGCGATCGGCGGGAGCACGGCAGCGACGACCGACATGGCCACGGCCGCCGTCGTCGACCACAGCCTGACCAGGTTCCAGGCCAGCAAGATGAGTAGCAGGCAGACACCCATCAGGGCGAAGTACCACCGCTGACGTCGGCGCAGCCGCTCGCTCTGCGGCCTGCGGACCCCGCTGGCAGCGACGCGCTGGTGTCGTCGTCTCATCGTCTCCCTTCCCGTGCGGGCCACACCGCACCGCGGCGGTGTGACGACCTCTGGAACGTCTACCAGATGAAGGGGAGGAGTCGAGCGCGGTCGGTGGCGAAGTCGCGGTAACGGTCTCCGAGTGCAGTGTTGAGGGCGCGTTCCTCGATCCGAATGCGATAGACGAGGCCCGCCAGCAGGAGAGCCACCGAGCCCCCGGTGCTGAGCCAGTTTCCTGTCATCAGGTTGCAGCCGACGAAGGCGAGTAGCAGGCCGGTGTAGCTCGGGTGTCGCAGCATCCGGTAGGGGCCGCGGTCCACAACCGGCTGGTCTGCGCTCGTCTTGAGAACGAGGGTGAAGTACTGACCTAGGGTCAGGAAGGACCACCAGCGAAGCAGAAGGCCCACCCATGCGACGAGGACGCCGAGGGAGAAGATCCAGGCGCCGCCCCGGATCGCAGCTGCCGGCGCCACCGCGCGACCGACGGGGATGAGGAGGATCGCACCGATGAACGTTGCTCGGAACGCAGCCTCGGCCGCCAGGTTGGTGCGGGTCGCGCCACGTCGCACGCGCAACGCCTGCGTGAACTCGCCTACGACGAAGGCCCCCACACTGAGCGCGAAGACGAGGCGCTCTACGTCCGACTGACCGAAGGGCACGAGGTCAACGGACGTCATCGTCGCCCCAGGGCTGACATCACACGTGCACGACCTGAGGAAGTGCGCGCGTTCTTCGACACAGCCACGAGTGTGCGCCTACTCGCGGCGCAAAGGGCTACTCCGGTGGTCGTCCTGCCGAGGTCGCGCCCAGCTGCGGGGAGTTGCGGCACGTCGAATAGCCTGCGACGTCCGCCTCCGCGCAGGGGTTGCAGCGAACCTCACGTTGCACTCGCCCTTTGGAATGTTTGCGGGCGATTCGTACCCCACTCCCTTCAGGCGTGGACATGCACGTTGGCCCCTGTTGGTCGCCCACGCCTGCGCTGTGCTCGTCAGTTGCAGCGGCCGAAAGGGTCGCAGGATGGCGGCGCAATGCGCTGCGCGGTTCAACGTGCTGGCGGCGTCCGACCAGGACGGGCAGGGCGGGTCACGCCGGTTAGCCGCACCCATGCATGGGAGCGCCCAATCGGCGGATCGCGCTTTTGCGTAGTCCAGTCGCGCGTGCGGGTCGCAACCTGTCACCTGATCGTGCAGCAGTCCCGGTCGCGAGATGTGGCGGATCGGCGAACAACCCAGTTCTCGGCAGGGTTAGATGGCCCTGAGGCACAGCACCCAACGCATAGCGGAGGAGTCGGGATGGGCAACAATCCACGCGTCGATGAGCCCTATGACCTGAGCCCCGATCACACGGTCATGCTCGGTGTCGACTTCCAGCAGGGGTTCGGCGACGGAGCTTGGGAACACACCCCGGACGCCCCCGCGGCGGTAGCCAACTTCCGTGAGGCTGCGGCGAGCTGGCGCGGCGCCGGAGGCCGGGTGATCATGTGCCGGGAGATCTACTACCCCAGCGACTATTCAGGACCCGACGGTGAGCCGATCGAGGACGTCGTCGCCAATCATCCCCTGATGTCCGGGCGCAACAACGCCGAGTTCTACCCCGGCCTGGTCGAGCCGGGAGATCTGGTGATGCGCAAGACGGGTTTCTCCGCGGTCGCGGCCGGGAATCTTCTCGAGATCCTCGCCGAGCACGGCTGGGACACCGTGGTCATGGGAGGGCTGACCACCCCGATCTGCGTGGGGACCACCTCCGACGACCTCAGCATGGCGGGTCTCAAGGTGGTCATCCTCGAGGATGCGTGCGCCTCGCAGCCTCTCGACGGTTTCTCGGCCCAAGACGCGCACGCGTTCGCGCTCGCGCGGTTCCGGTACCAGTTCGGGCAGACGATGACGACCAAGGAGTTCAGCGAGTTCGCCGACGGCCTTTCCGCGGACTCGCGGTGATGAGCACACGATCCGGATCGCACGCCATTCGCGTCCGATGAGGAGCGCCTATCTGGGCTACTAGCCGGTAAGCAGCGGGGCCGAGGATGCGGCGTAGGTTGGCCGCACTGGCGTCGTTGGCCCGGTCGAGGCAGTGACCTGTAAACGCGGCTCACCCCTAACGCACCTCGGTTGCACGCTCCCTATCGTCTGTTGTCCGGCGATTCCTACCCCGAACGACTCAGGCGCGGACGTGCGCGCTGCCGATGTTGGTGGACGCGATTGCGACTTGACGGTGGTGGGCGGCGGAATGCCGCGCTTTGGCTGACGGCTCACGAGTCCAAGCCGTGGAGGGAGTGCGCGAAGGCCCGCACGTAGCGCCGATAACAGGCCACGAGCGTCCCAGCCTGCAAGAGCATCGTGAGTGCGATCCCGAGCGCCACGGCAGGCGGCCAGTTCTTGACCTCAACCGCCACCAGGGCGATCGCGAGGAAGAGCAGGAGCAGGCCGCCTCGGACGATGCGCACGACGAGGAACGTTCGTGCGACGCGTTGGGCCGTGTCGGCGTCGAGGCCGTGCGAGATGCCCGGTGGCACCATTCTTCAAGCCTAGGCCGCTGCCCGGCGATTCTCCGACCGTAACGCGGCGGAAGGGGGCAACTCCCGGAGACCCCGAAGCGCCGGCACGCTGCCTGGCTGCGGGGTGCAGGAGCTTGCGCGGAGGCGTTGAGCGCTCGGCATGTCCGCGGCTGCGGCGTGGGACCATCCAGCGGTGGGTGCCCGGGAGATGAGGACCAAGCGGCTGCGGTTGACCCGGCCCATGGCGACCGATTCGGCGGGAGTGTTCGCGATCCTCGGAGACCCGCGCACCGTTGAGCACAACCCGTCCGAGCGGCTCGAGAATCGCGGCGAGGCGGCTGAGCTGGTGGCCCGGTGGGTCCGCCACTGGATAGAGCACGGCTTCGGCTACTGGTGCGTCCGCGAGTCCGATTCGAACCGCATCATCGGCTATGCCGGCGTGAAGTGGATGCTGATGCACGGACGCCCAGTGTTGAACCTGGTCTATCGCTTCGTGCCGGAGGTGTGGGGACGGGGCTTCGCCACCGAGGCCGCCGCGGCCGTCGTGTCGAGGGCCTTGGACGAGATGCCGGCGGAGACGATCGTGGCACGCGTGCGACCCGACAACCGGTCCAGCCAGAACGTGGCGCTGAAGGCCGGACTACAACGCGATGCCACGATGGACTGCCACGGCGAGGATGGCCTCGACTGGGCCTTCACGAGCCCAGAGATCCACTGACTCCGTCCGCTGCGCGGACACGCGGAAGGTGCCTGACACCGCCTGGGGCGCAGGCGAGGAGTGGCAGGACGGGTACGAGAACCTTGTGGTCGACCTCTCCGAGGCTCTTGATGCAAATACCGTGGGCGACGTCGACGATCCAGACCACTTCGACGACATTTGACGGCAACAGCGTCGATGAGTTCCGTAGAACAGTTCGCCAGGTACTCGCCCGACACGGGCTGCTTGAGATCGCCCCATCGAACCCAGCAGCGACCAGGCGTGGCCGCACTTCCGCGGCTGGCGAGCCAACTACGACACCCAGCCCTGTCACTGGCCAAGCACCTCGACGCGCCGCCGGCGTGGTGGAGCGGGCCGCGACGCTGGCCCTCCCAACCCATCGCACCACTGCGACCGGTGACCCGTCTGGCCCACGACGCGACGACACCGACTACCGGTCATCGGGGCTCACCACCGAAGTGGGCCCGCCTCCCTTGGCCGAGTCCCTGGACCGAGAGCGCGGCGCGCGGCGGCCGCGGTGGGCCAGCGGGGGGGAGGGGCCGAGCTCAGATGGGCTTGTTCCGGAGCTGTCGGTTGCTCTTGGGTTCGCGTTTCGTCTTCTCGTCCTCGACCTGCCGGATGAGCTCACGCTTCGCGGAGGCGAGCGCGCTGTCCAGGTTCGGGTCGACGACCTTGGCCACCAACGGCGGGTATCCGGGCAGGTCGGCGCGCAGCGTGACCTGCTGCTCCCTACGCTCGCGGTTCTTCACCGAGACCTTCACGGTCACGCCTGCGGGATCCCAGCGGGACAGGTGCGTCTCAAGCGTGGACAGGTGGTCGCGCACCAGTGACCGGTCGGCTTCCGAAAAGCCGCCGCTCAGGACCAGCACCTCGTCGAGGATGCCGGTCCGGGAGCTTCCCGTTCCGGGGTTCTCGGTCTCGCTCACCGTGGGCCTCTTCTCGTCGGGAGCGCTGACTTCGACGATACATCGCCCGAGGCAGATGCCCGCCTCGCGAGGAGCAGCACGGCGATAGGAGTGCCGGCAGCCGGTCGCGTCGCTGGTCGAACTCGCCCGTCAGGTCATCTGTGGCCTCAGTGGCCCGGACCGCCGACGTACGGCGGTCGACCTGAGACGCGCTGACGAAGGTCGCGCAGCGGGCTGACGTGAGCCGCGAGACGGCAGAGGCGGTCACCGCCGGAGGGTTCGACGACGTCGTGGCCCAGCTTCCGAAGGACATCCGTGAACTGTTGACATGAGTGGGGGACGCGGGTCCTGGCCGCCGACAACCCGTCTGGCGGTCCGGCGCTGCGTCAGGGCTTCGCGCCGACGAGGCTCGAGTAGTCCTTGGGCAGCTGGGTGAGGACGTCTTCGAGCTCCTCCCGTGGCGTTTCCTCACGTAGGGTGGCGAAGACCGCCCGAACGCCGGATGCCACTCGCTCTGGGTCGGTTCCTGTGCGCTCGGCAACCCGACGGACGAACGCCCGGGAGTCGAAGCGCTGGGCGAGTTCCTCTGCCCCGGTCAGATGCGGCCTGAGCTCGTCGGGGAGGTACTTCGCCAACTGGGCCGCCTCACCCCCGCTGATCCGCTCCGCCAATGTCTGCAACGTGGCTGCGGTGAGGGCGTCGGCGGTCTCGAGACTGACGTCGGCACGTCCTCCCACCTTCGTGATGAACTCGTCGTACTTCACCGCACCTCCCGTGGTCGGCGTGCGGGCGGTCGCTCAGAGCCCCGTACTAGGGCCCGAACAGTACGTGCGCGCCGACCTGGTCACGTCGCCTGGTCAGTTGTGCCCTGATCGCTGTCCTGCGCCTCGCTCGCCGGCGCGGAATCCCCGAGTGTTCGCACCAGTTCCCTGGCATCGTCGCCCTCGAAACCCTCGATGATCTCGACCGCCACTGCGGTAGGCACGAACTCGTCCGTCTCGGGCACGTAGTAACCCTGCAGGCGTTCGACGAGGACGACGAGCTCCGTGTCATCGCCCGCGTCGATGTCGTTGGCGAGGTTGTCCAGCGCCGTCGCCCGGCTGCTGTCGCGATCGTCACCACTGCTGCGCCGTGACTCGGCCTTGCCTCGTAGGAATCGGGAGAATGCATCTCGCAGGGCCATGAGGAGGGTCCCTTCCTGGTCTCGGGGATGAGGCGCACCTTCCCGAACATGCTTGTCCGGCATGGGGGGACGTGCATCCCGTGAATCAGGTAGTCACCCAAACCGCACCCCAGTCGGCACTACCGGGATCCCGTGCGAAGCCTCGCCATTGCGAGTCGTCGGTCCACAGGGGAGGCGACGTGGGTCCCATCCATGCGGTGACTCCAAGCTCCGCGAGGCGAGCTGGTCCCACCGGTCGGAGGGTGAGATCACGGCCGGCCGTGCCGGCCGACGCATCCAGGACCTCGGGCGTGAGGGTCGGGCCGGTGGCGTTGAAGGTGCCGTCCAGGTGTCTCGGGCGGCGGTGACGATCCACGCGGCCAGGTCTCTGACGTCGATGATCGCCCGAGGAAAGCCCAGGTCGGCGAGAACAATGACGTCCGTGCCCGTGGGGTGCGCAAACCGCCACGCCCAGTACCCCGTGCGCCCGGACCAGTCGCCCGGCCCGCCGATCAAGCCCGAGCGGATGATCGTCGCGGTGGCGTCTGGGGGGGCGTTCTCGCAGGCGACCTGGCGGGCCCGTATGCCTCCATGGACTCCATGACGTCCCCGTCGAGTGGCGCGAGCAGGGCCGAGTCCTCGTCCTGCTCGAGGGTCGAGAAGTCGGCGTAGACGTTGCCGGAGGGGACGAACACCCAGTGCCTGCTGCGCAGGTCGCGGACGGGACGGCGCGGCATGCGTGGCCTGGTTGCCGGGACACGACGACGACCGCATCGCAGCGTGTCGACGCGACGGTCGCGAGACCCGTCATCGGCATCCCGGTCGGCTGCGACGAACGACGTCCCGGCGGGTGGTGCCGAGGAGCGGGCACAGGCGGGCTCAGGCCGTGCTGGCATGGTCTGGACCCCCTCATCACCTGCCGGCGGAACGCGGATGGTTGTCTGGGGCGGGCGGCCGGGGTAGGACAGAGAGCATGACTACCGACCCAGGCTTGCCGGAGGCCGACCCGGCCGACGTCGCTGAGCAGCAAAGGGACGTGGAGCCTCCCACGGACGACGAAGAGCTGAGTGTTGAGCCGGACGAGCTCCCGTTGGAGGCCAACGAGGCAGACGTCGCAGAACAGCGGATAGAGGTGCCTGGCATCGAAGATGACCTGGACGAGAACTGAACCTCGCCCGGCAAGGGGCCCTTTCGCCACGTCGGCGCTCTTCCGACGTCTGCCTGGGCGGCCGGCGCTGGTCCGCCCGTGCCAGCCCAGCCGCGGGTGACGGTCACGCGCTGCACCCTGAATGAGGCGAAACGCGGGAGCGAGCGGTCCCAGTTACTTTGAACTGCACGCCCGAAACGCGGCAGATCCGGGCATGCCCAACTCGCGGTATGCGGCGCCGCCTTCGGCGTTGCCGGGTGTCGGCAGGTTCTACGTTGTCCCCATCCGACAACGTGGCGCGAGCATGGCACGCGTGGTTCATGGAGGCGAACCGTGATGGGCAGCAGGTCGAGACGGGCTCCTGGGGCGACATGGCTGCGACTTTGTGTCCCGTTGTTTCTCGCCCTGATCGCGGCGCAGATCGTCGCGTTGACGGTCGCGCTATTCCTGGAACCCGACCTCCGTTCGTCGTCGTGCGATTTCCCCGAGCAGTGCATTGACAACTATTACCGTGACGCCTTCACTGCGGCGCGATGGCTGTGGTGGGGCGGAGTCGGTGCGGCGCTCCTGGGCATGCTCGACCTCGCGGCATCTCATGCGCCCCGATCCCGGCTGTTTCCGCTTGCAGGAGCCATCGCGTTGTTCGGGGCGTCTGCGTTCTTGTCCCCGGTGTTGCGCGGACCGACGGCCATCTCCTACGACGGCTATGGGGTGGTCACGGTCTTCAGCATCCGGTACCTGTTGGCGATGCTCGTGCTTGGTTTGGCCGCCGTCATTGTCGGGTGGGAACTGACGGCCCGGTCGCGGTCCGACCATCTGACGACAGGAACCCACGTCCGGGCCTGACGGCTGCCGCATCCTGCTCGTTGGGACGCTGCCCGCTCATCGGCAGATCCGCGCTGCTCGCGGCCGATGAGTGCGCTCGCGCCGGCACCCACCGGGACGTCATGCGGATGGAGCAGGGGGACTATCCGCATGACGTCTTCGACAAGGTGTCCTGGATCCCTGACAACCGCTACGGTCGTGAGCAGCGCTTGCCCGACGGTGTCAGCGGACCAGTTCTAGCCGCATCACCTCGACCTTGCGGTGTGCGTCCTCCTTCACGAGCGTGAGCTGACCACTCACTCCGAGGTAGCGACCCGTGCCGCCGGTGACGGTCATCCGTAGCGGTGTGTCGGTGTGTCGGATGATGCCGTCGACGTCGACGTGGCCGCCAGCGAAGCGGAATGTCGTCTGGTCGGTCACCGTGCCGTCGTGTCGGGCCGACAGGATCAGTTCGACCCCGTCGCTGGTGCCGATCCGTTCGCCGGTCACCTCGTCGAAGACCGGCAGGTCGGTGCCCAGGAAGAGGTCCCCCGGGCCGAGCCCCTTCCGGCCGTTGTCCAGGTAGTGCAAGTGGCCGCCTTGCCACGGCACATTGATCATCATCGTCTCGTTGCCGGGAGCCGGGTTCAGCGTGTCCCTATCGGCCCGCGCCGACGTGGGAGAGCCGGGTCCGAGACCGATCGCGACGAGTGCCAGGACGGCCGAGCCCAGCGCGGTCGCCTTCGTGAATGTCCTCATGACTGCTCCTGCATCTCGGGGCCGCCCGGTGGCGGCTCTGGGCGGCGAACATAGGAGTGCGGCCTCACGACGGGCGTCGGACTGTGGGCTGAAGTTGCCCCTCGGACCGCAGTCGGATCTTCGGCCGCAAGTTCCGCCTGCTGAGGGACGCGGGCGACGGCTGAGCGGGTCTACGCTGCGGTCATGGGAGCTGTTCCCGCCCGCGGAGACGCGGCGGCGAGCGTGGTCCTCGCCCTCCTTGGTCTGGCCGAGATCTGGCTGACGCCTCCATCCGGGCTGTCCGCTGGGCAGCGGATCGCCGAGTCGTCCGCCTTGCTCGTCATCGCGGCGATGTTCGCCTTTCGGACGCGATGGCCGACCGCGGCCGCGCTGGTCGCGCTGGTGGCGCTCGCGCTCGCCAGTGCCTGGACGACCGACAGCCGCGTCTGGGACATCGCGGTGGTGATGTTCGCCACCTACTCCGCTGCGCGGCACGCACGTCGGGCGGGGGCATGGGTGGTCCTCGGAGCGAGCGTCGCGTACGGACTGTTCGTCACGAGTCTCGAGGACAACGAGGGCTTCTGGATGTATTTCGGGAACTTCCTCTTCCTGCTTGTGCTGATGATCCTCATCCCTTGGGCGGCCGGTCTGGCGCTGCGTCGACGCCAGGAGTTGAGCCGCGGCGATGCCGAGCGCGCGGTGGTCGATGAACGGCTTCGCATCGCCCAGGAGCTGCACGACGTGGTCGGCCACGCCCTCGCCGTGATAGTGGTGCAGGCCGAGGGCGAGCGTGCCCAGCTGCCTGCCGACGCCCTGGAGTCGACCCGGGAAGCCCTAGGCGCCATCGCGCAGTCGGCCCGGGAGGCGCTCGACGACATACGCCGCCTGCTGCGCGTCATGCGCGCCGACGGGGGACTCGGCCCACAGCCGGGCCTGCGGGACCTGCAACGCCTTCTGGATGCGATGACCGCAGCTGGGCTCCCCAGCGAGCTGGTGATCGAGGGCAGCCCCCAGCCCCTTCCCCCGGGTGTGGACCTCTCGGCGTACCGAGTGGTGCAGGAGGCGCTCACCAACAGCCTCCGACACTCCCGCGACGCACGCGCACGTGTCTCGCTGACCTACACGGACGCGGGGCTCGACATCGAGGTCACCGACGACGGTTGCGCGGCGCCACCCGATGGTCCGCACGGGTTCGGGCTGGTCGGCATGCGGGAACGCGTCGCACTGTTCGGCGGCAGCCTCCATGCCGGACCGCGTCCGGACCGCGGATTCGCTGTCCGGGTCCACCTGCCGGTCAGAGGAGGTGTGGTCGATGACGCTCCGCGTTCTCGTGTGTGACGACCAGGCGTTGGTCCGGGCGGGTTTCTCGAAACTTCTCGAGGCGACTCCGGGACTGACGGTGGTCGGCGAGGCGGCGGACGGCGCGCAAGCGGTCGACCTCACGAAGCGAGTGCTGCCCGACGTCGTGCTGATGGACATACGGATGCCGGTGCTCGACGGGATCTCCGCTACGTCACGGATCGTGAAGGCGCACGGCAGCCGCGTGCGTGTCCTGGTGCTGACCACCTTCGGGACGGACCAGTACGTCGCCGACGCGCTGCGCGCAGGGGCGAGCGGGTTCCTGCTCAAGGACGCGCCCCCCGACCAATTGGCAAACGCGATCAGGGTGGTCGCCGGCGGTGACGCCCTGCTCGACCCCGCGGTCACGCGAGCGGTGATTGCTGCCGCCATCGGGCCCGACGTGCGCACGACGACGGCGCGAACCAGGCTGCGGGACCTGACCAAGCGCGAGACCGAGATCCTCACACTTGTCGCACGCGGGCTCTCCAACGCCGAGATCGCCGATCACCTCGTCGTGAGCGAGGCGACCGTCAAGACGCACGTGGGCCACCTGTTCACGAAGCTGGACGTCCGCGACCGCGTGCAGGCGGTGATCTTCGCCTACGACAGCGGTCTCGCGACGACCGGCCACGGATGACGCGGGCGCGGGCGCACCACGGCACGTTGTGGGCTCCTCGATGCTCGACACGCCCGCCTCTCTCTGCCGAGAGCCCCTGCCTTCAGGCTGGAGCGGCGGCATAGGTCGCTCACGTGGACGGTCACGGTGACCTCGGTGCGGTACCGATCTCGACAGATCCGGTCGATCGAGCGCGCCGACAGGCGGTGAAATGACGCAGGTGTCGGGTGGCACGACTGCTCCATTCGCGCGCTCAGCGCTTGGAGGGTGAGGTGACTACCCCTGCTCCTCGGCCTGCTCACGCCGCCTATGGCGGACGCGCCAGGCCACCAGGCCAGCGATCACCAGCACGGCAATGACGACAGCCGTACCCGTGCCGATGGTGGAGGCGACCTTCTCGTAGGAGGCGCCAGCGAAGTAGCCGACGAGGCTGTAGGTGATACCCCAAGCGATCCCGCCGAGGGCGTTCCAGAACAGGAACGTTCGGTAGCGCATCCGGCTGAGGCCCGCAAGGCCCGGCATGACCGCGCGGAAGAAGGCGGTCCACCGACCAAGAAGGACCGCAGGCCCGCCACGACGACGCAGGCTGTCCTGCGCCTTGTGGAGCTGAGCTTGGTGTTTCTGGAAGACACCCAGTTGCAAGACACGCGGTCCGACGTGCCGACCGACCTCGTAGCCAACGGTGTCCCCGAGGATTGCACCGATCACGACGATGACAATCAGGGTGACGATGTCCAAATGGCCCTGACTGGCCAGGAAACCGCCGAGCAGGACGGCCGTCTCACCGGGGACGACGAACCCGAGAAAGAACGCCGCTTCGCCGAAAACCAGTAACGCGATGATCACGTAGGCGAGGGCGGGCGGGACGGACTGGACCGCATCCAGGACCCCGTTCACCACCTACATCAACGTACCCGCGAAACCTGTACGGCGCCTGACCGGCCGAGCATGACCCACCGCTTTCTCGACCGCGCTCCCTTCAGCAGACGAGTGCACCTCGAACGCACCCGGCTCGCGGCGACAGTTGGGCGCATCTCCACGCGGGCGCGCGTCGGGACGTCGTCCTTGCTTGGCGAGCGCCATCGCAGCTCCACCCGATGGGAAGCGGCTCAGGTCCACTCATCGTCTGCGCCGGGACGTGACGAGCCGCAACGCGGTGGAAGGACGTGACCAACAGCCGGCATCCTGCATCGTGCCCGTGGAGCGTCACGGTGAGACGCGCGCGTCGCCCTTCGAACCGATCAGAGCCGGCGCCCGTAGTTCAAGGTGCAGGCCAGGTAGCGGCCTGCGAGGGATCAACGGATCGGAGGCAGTCGTGAGGATTCGACCGCTGGGCGCGCTGACGGCCATGGTGTCC